>SKLV01000110.1 GCA_007121385.1 Bdellovibrionales bacterium | reverse complement strand
GCTTTCCAACAAAAGCCCCCTGCTGCATGGCCACCGGCGCCAACCCGGGCAGGTACTCTCCCTTACTCCCCTTGCAGGCAGCCTGATCCCCAACAACAAAGACATTGGGCTGCCCCGGCAAGCTCAAATCTCCCTCTACTATAAGACGACCATCTGGGCTCTTTGGGCTCTGCACTGTTGCGGTGATTTGAGAAGGCTTGACACCAGCAGCCCATATCACTGTGCGAGCTTCGATTTTTTCCTCATTGGCCATCAGACTCCCCGGCTGGATATTCTTGGCCAAACAATTCAGTCGAACTTCGACCCCCATCTGTTCCAAAGACTTTTTGGCGTGCTGAGACAAGTTCTCGGGGAAGCCAGAAATCAAACGATCTCCTCCCTCTAAGAGAACCACCCGGGTGCTTTTGAGGTCGGCTTTTTTGTAGTCCTTGTAAAGAGTGCTTTTAACCATCTCCGCAATGGCTCCGGCCAACTCCAGACCAGTGGGGCCCCCGCCCACAATTACAAAGGTGAGGAGCTGTTGTCTTTTTTCCGGGCAATCCTCTTTTTCCGCCAATTCCAAAGCCATAAGAACTCGACGCCGGATCTCCGTGGCTTGCTCGATGGTCTTTAGTCCCGGCGCACTTTCTTCCCATTGATCATTGCCAAAGTAAAAGTGTTTGGCGCCGCAACTTAAAACCAAATAGTCATAAGGGTGCCATTTCCCATCATAGGAAAGGCGTTGATTTTTTACGTCCACCTGATCAACTTCCGCCAGGACCACTTCGACATTTTCGAACTTTGAAAAGAGCTTTCGAAGGGGAGCACAAATATCTGCCGGATTGAGTCCCGCCATCGCCACCTGATAAAGCAAGGGCTGGAATAAATGATAGTTGCGCCGATCAATGAGCTGAACCTGAAATTCAGGACGACCCGCCAACTCCCTGGCCGCAGAAACTCCTCCAAAGCCCCCACCGACAATGATCACTTTTTTGACCGCACTGGGCTCTTGATTGTTGTGGCTAGACTTCATACCGCTAGAGACTAAACCGCCAGTGACTCCACGTCCAGTCTTACCCGTGCAACTTGAGGACTTTTAAAAAATTTTAAGGGCATAATTGTGAATCCAGTAGCCCACAGCCAATAATACAATTCCACTCAAATAACAGGTCCAAAAGCCCAGCTGGAACCTCTCTGCAAATAAAAAGGGCACAAAAAATAAAAGAGAAACGGGCACTGCAATAAAAATACTTTTAGCATACTCCACAGACTGACGGGCATCCGACCACTGGAGCTGGGCAAAGACCAGGGCCAAAAGACTGCTGAGAGGCAGAGCTGTTAAAAAACCAGCCAAGCCTGTCTTTTTTCCCGCCAACCAGGAGACAAAACTAATAACTACAGCAGCAACAAGAACTTTAAGGATAGCTAAACCCAAGATTGGCCTCCCTCTCCATCCGACGGCATACGGACTCCTTAGTTGTGTTAACATAGGCTTCACCAAAAAACCACCTCCTGCGAACTCCGGGCATTGGGATGCCTCCTCCTGGGCCAGCAGCAAATTGGGACTTTTTTTGGCTGAATGTCGGTTGCCACTCTTCCAGAAGAGAGATAAATCTTAAGAAAGGGGAAATTTGGCTATGTCTTTAGACTGGTGGCTGTCTTTTTTTGTCGCTTTTGCCTTTATGGAGTGGGCTGCCTGGGCCCTGCACAAATATGTGATGCATGGGTTTTTATGGTCTCTTCATGAGGATCACCATGTGATCAATAAAAAGTCCCGATTTCAAAAAAATGATCTATTTGCTGTGTTTTTTGCTGTCCCCAGTTTTCTCGCCATCCTCTACGGCAGCTTAGGGGGTCCGGCATGGATCGAAGGGGCTGGCTATGGAGTCATGCTCTACGGGATCGTTTACTTTATGGTTCACGAGGTCGCCATTCACAGAAGGTGGAGATTTTTTAATCTGAAGGGAAGATATATCGAATCCCTGAGAATTGCCCACCACCACCATCATCAGGTGCAAAGCAAAGAGGGAGCCTCCAACTTTGGCATGCTTGTGCCTCCCCTGCATTACTTCACCATGAGTATGAAAGATCTGAGGAGACTGAGTCCCGCCTATCAGGCTGCACACAGCAAATCCGGAGACTCTTCCGACTGAAATCTAGACAAATCTTACCTTTTTACCTGTTAAAAAAATAACAGCTGAATTTGAAGTCGGAATAATGGAATACTCTCTTGCAGATACAGAGGCCTTGAATCCTCTAAAAGGAGAGTATTCTGCGCTGGCACTACAAAGTGGTCCTGGTCCTGGTCACAGGCATTTTATGGCCCCCTCCTACAGCCCTGCTTGCAGCCCCCAAGGAGATCTGCACCGAACTGCTATCTGGCTCGGGCGGCAGCCTCTATCGGGACCCCACTGAGCTCTCCCAAACTGAGTGGAAGCAAATTTCTTTGGACCACAAAACCGCCAAGGAGCTGATCCGTCAGCTTCGCTCCCACGAGGATTTTGACTATTTTTATCCTTCATTCTTAAGAGCCTGGCAAAGACGCCTCAATAAGGTTGAAGCGGGGGAGAGACAGGTCCTTCCCTTTGCCGAGGAGTTCACTGTTCTCTCCTATTACGAAGTGGAGAGTGGACATATCACTTCGATGTATCGAGCCTTAAACCACTGGCTGCGAAAGGGAGAATTGATGGACTTTAAGGCCCATCAGCTGAGATCTATGGCTTTTATTATGGCCTCGGTGCTGAACAAGCTGCCCCCAGATCGGCTGGTGAGGGACCAAGTGGTCTTTCGCGGCCTGTCTCTTCCCACAGAAAAAGTGGACGAGCTCTATGTCGAGGGCCAAGTTGTGGAAGACCTAGGATTTATGAGTTCCAGCTTGGACCGGGATGTGGCCGATGATTTTTCCTATGGCAACATGGACAATGAGAGGGTGATTTTGGTGATCCGCTCTCAGAGCGGACTCAAAATCTCCAACCTTCTCCGCAAGAATCCCTCCTCCCGGGCTGATGACTTCCGGGATGAGCAAGAGGTTATTTTCCTGCCCCGCACCCCCTTCAAAGTGAAGAGGGTTTTTACCGAGAACTTCCGGCGTATCATAGAGCTGGAGGAGATGAGCCCCACAGAAACCTCATCAGCCTCGTCGCAGTGAGATCTGAGCCAACTGAGCTGCTATGGCAAATATTTCAATTT
>SKLV01000047.1 GCA_007121385.1 Bdellovibrionales bacterium | reverse complement strand
ATTGAGGCTCGGCAAAAAGAGTTGGCTGAGGAGGGGGTTCGGCTGGAATTTGACCAGCTTCTGGTGAGCCAAGCCGGTGAAAGATATCAGGAGCTGCTTGAAAGGCGAGCAGAGCTCCAGGCGGAGCTGGATAAAAAGAATCTACCAATCAATGAACTAAAGTACTCAACAGAGTATCAGAATCTCTTAGCCGTCACGGGTCTGTTGCATCAGTATCTGAGCTATTTTTGGTTCCAGCGCTCAGGTGGGGATTTGTCGGAAGTTGTCCCTAATGAGTTTTATTTGCTGTGGGTGGATTTTGAGCCCCACAAAGCTGAAATGAGGCAGCACCAGGCCCTTTTTTCCTTAGTTTTTGGGAGACTCAAAGAACTTGAGGCTACGACTCAGAGGATAAAAGAAGCTCAGGCCAGGAAGGTTCATCATTATGAGTATGAGAGGACGCTTCTTTCTCACGCCGAGCATTTTTTAAGGGAGACCGAGCAGGCCTTACTGCTCCAACACTTCTCTCGCGACCTTTTAGCTCCGCTGACTACACAAGATGGCCTCAACGAGTTGGATCTCCAAGTCCTCAGCTCCACAGCTCACTTTTTTGATGGGCAGTGGAAAGACCTTTTGGTGGCGATCTATAAGCTTAAAAGCTTTAATCTCCACCTGATGAGCGAGCTTTCCTCAGCTAAAGACAAACCTGTTTGGGTAAGGGCATTTTTAGCTCCATTTACTCAAGCTCCAGATCATATGGTGGAGACGGGTCGGCGCTTGCAATCTTTTCTTCAAAAAGTAGAATTGACAAGAGTGGTGATTTTGGAGGAGTTGAAGGCAGCCGAGACCTCGAAGGGCCAGTACATATCCTCCCATTTCAGAGGCATTGACTGGGGCAAGGCCGAATACGCCTCAAGGTATTCTGGCTTTGAGTTTGGCCTGAAGAGGGCCTCTGGAAAATAAGCCGGGCTGACTCAGTCCTGGCGCTTGTTGTCAAAACTTCACAGTGCCAATTAGAGTTTGATAACGCGTGTCATAGGTGGTATAAAAGTGACCTCTATTCTCAAATACCTTGGAGGTCCAATCTATGGCAAGTTTCAAAGTTGGGGACAACGCCGTCTACCCTGGTCATGGCGTTGGGGAAGTGACAGCCATCGAAACAAAAGAAATCTTTGGGAAAAAGCAGATATTTTACACCATTCGAGTGGCTGAAACTGGCATGAAGATCATGGTGCCTCAGCAAAATGCGGCGGCTGTGGGCCTCCGGCCCATTATCTCCCGCGAAGAGGCCGACAAGGTCTTAGAAATCCTCAAAGAGACCGAAGTCAAAATTGACAATCAGACTTGGAATCGCCGCTATCGTGAGTACACGGAAAAGCTAAAAACTGGATCGGTTTATGAAATTGCCGAGGTTTTGCGCGACCTTTTTGTTCTAAAGGTGGATAAAGAGCTGAGTTTTGGCGAGCGCAAAATGCTGGACAGCGCCCGCACCCTGCTCTTGAAAGAGTTGGCCTTGGCCACGGGAACAGAGGCCTTGAGAGCTCAAGCTGATGTGGCGGCCATTTTTGGTCTCGCCGCTGAAGGCCCGCAGTGAAGAAGGTCCGAGTTCGCTTTGCCCCCTCTCCCACAGGATATCTTCATGTGGGCGGAGCCAGGACCGCATTCTACAACTACCTCTTTGCCCATCGCCATGAAGGGCAATTTATCTTACGAGTCGAAGACACCGACGAAGAGCGTAGCACTGAAGAGGCTCTGCGCTTACAGCTCAAAGATCTGCAGTGGCTGGGCTTAAAGTGGGATGAGGGACCTCATCCTGAGACTTTGGAGCCCATGGGTGAATTTGGCCCTTATCGACAGAGTCAGCGCAAACACATTTATCAGCGCCAGGCCCAAAGGCTCTTGGAGTCGGGTCAGGCCTATTACTGCTTTTTGACAGATGCCGAAATTGAAGGGCAAAAAGAGGCGGCCAAGGCTTTAGGCCGCCCCCATCAGGTGCAGAGCCCGTGGAGGGATCGCCCCTTGGCTGAGGCTCTGAAGCTGATTGAAGAGGGGCGCTCAGCCACTGTGCGCTTTAAGGTTCCCGAGCAAAGGACTGAGTTTAAGTTTAAAGACCTGGTGCGTGGAGAGATCACCTTCCCCTCAGATATGGTGGGGGACTTTGTCTTGATTCGTTCCTCGGGGATGCCAGTTTACAACTTTTGTTGCGTTGTGGACGATGCCCTGATGGAGATCACCCATGTGCTGAGGGCTGAGGAGCATTTGAGCAATACTCTCCGCCAAATTATGATCTACCAGGCTCTGGGTTTTGAATTGCCCGAGTTCGGCCATCTCTCCATTATTTTGGGCGAAGACCGGCAAAAGATGAGCAAGCGCCACGGAGCCACCAGCTGCAATGAGTTTCGTGAGCAGGGCTATTTGCCTGAGGCCCTCAAGAACTTTATCGCCCTGTTGGGCTGGAGTTCCCCCAGTGGTCAGGAGATTTTAAGCCAAGACCAGATGATCGAGGAATTTTCCCTGGACCGAGTTCACTCGGCTCCAGCTGTTTTTGATCAGCAAAAACTAAAGTGGATGAATGCCACTTACTTGCGGGCTCTGCCCGATGAGGACCTTTGGGCGCGCTTGGCCCCCTTCTTCCAGACGGAGGCCTTAGCCTTGCCCGAGGACAAGGGCTGGCAGTCACGAGCCCTGGGGGTGTTTAAGACCTCTATGGAGACTTTGGCCGATGCAGTGCCCTTATTTCGTCCCCTCTCCCAAGCGGGCTTTGCCATCAGTGATGAGGGCAAAGATGTGCTGGCTTGGGACACTTCCCGCTCGGTGGTGGAAGAGTGGAAAGCGGCCGTGGAGGCCACGGGCCCGGGCTTTCTCAGTGAAGAGGAGTTTGTGCGCATCCAAGATGCAGTGAAGGAAAAGGCCCAAGTGAAGGGCAAGCAGCTCTTTATGCCCATCCGCGTGGCCGTGATCGGCCAGCCCAGTGGAGCCGAACTCAAAGTGTTGGTGCCTTTGCTCGACAAGCAAATCCTTATTACCAGAGCCAATCAGGCTCTACAGCTCTGTTAAATTATTTTTATTTCTGGTTGCGGTGATTGGTTGCGGTGATTGGTTGCGGTGATTGGTTGCGGTGATTGGTTGCGGTGATTGGTTGCGGTGATTGGTTGCGGTGATTGGTTGCGGTGATTGGTTGCGGTGATTGGT
>SKLV01000164.1 GCA_007121385.1 Bdellovibrionales bacterium | reverse complement strand
GGGTAAGACCAGGGGGCCGCCCACCAGGCCCTGAATCTGCAGAGTCATGGTGATCAAATAGGCTGGGAAGAAAATCATATGCAAGAGAGCAAAGGTTTTAAATTGGGGCCCCAGAAGACTTCGCCCCACAAAGCTCTTTAGCTCAGTGGTGGTGACCCTTAAGGACTGACTTTGACCAATCACACAAAGTTTTTTGAGAGCCCAGGGAAATTGGCTCAGGCTGCGTAGCATGTCCTGGCGGTCTTGAATTTCCCTCTCTGTCTTTAGGGGCTCAATCAGCCAGTGGCGCAATCGGGCCTCGCCTCCTTCGGTGAGAGTCTCATTGATCAGTTGAAAAACACTGGAGCGGCGACTGAGCAAATGCAGATCTTCATCTAAGAAAGACTGAGTCTCGCTTTCGGGGCTCCAGTCTTGGAAAGTGGCTTTGTTCACCCGGTCCAGTCGACCTTCGAGACGATATTTTTGTCGCTCTAAAAAGGAGAGATAGGCCACCAGCCGGTTGCGGTGCTGGCGCCAGCGGCTATGCACCATAAGTCTTTGGACAAAGGCGGCGAGAGCGCCCAAAAAAACCAGCCCCCACCATTGGTATTCAGGACCTAGGATTAAGACCAGAGCTGAGGCAAAGGCAGTCAGGCCTAGGACCAGCCGCTGAGTCATCAGCTGTTGAATGCGCTGGTCAATTTTCTTAAGCCGCCCTTCGATGGTCTGCAAGCGGCGGGCGATCCTTTTCAAGTGCCTCTTATGTTCAAATTGATCCGGATAGGAATGAGCTGAAGAGTCCGAGTTGGAAAAAGTCATAAACCGCAATTTACAACAAATTTAAGCGGCCTGGCTACCATTTTGCCGGGTCACCACTTTCTCTAGGGCGCGAAAAACTTCTTTGTTGTAGGGCTGCCCCATAATGTGAGCCATATAGACCAGGGCCTCAGCCGGAGACTTTGGATTGGGGCTCTGTACATTGCGCACAGTGAGATTGACAAATTGATCCACCAGGCCCACCACCCGGGCCAGGGGGTGAATTTTCACATCTCTGAGTCGCTGAGGAAAACCCTGACCGATGGCGTTTTCGTGGTGTTCGTAGACAATGGAGACCACATCGTCGGGAACACAGCCGAGGGTCTGTAGGAGCTCTAAGCCGCGAAAGGGATGAGTTTCGTAGAGCTGATGCTCTTCAAAACTCATCTGGGCTTTGGGTTTGCTGAGCAGCTCCGGGGGCAGAGACTTTTTGCCAATATCATGAAGAAGGCCACCTAGGGCCAGTTTTTCCAGGGTGGCTCGTTTTTCCCACTCCAGGGCCTGACCCACAATGGGACTCAACACACTGACGGCCATTGAGTGGCGAAGCAGTTCATCGGAGTGTTGATTGAGGCTTTCAATCAGGGCGGCAAAGCCCTTGTGGTGTTCGAGCATGGTGACGACAGCTTCAGTGACCTGACGGGCATTTTGATAGGCGCCAAGACTGAGGCCAATGTGCTCCAGCTCGTGGAAAACCGTGTTGGCCGCTGTCGACAGAACCCGAGTTTTTTGTTTGACGCTCAGCTGCTCCTTGGCCACCACCACTCCCGCCAGAGCAATATTTTGTTGCGAGACCATATGGTAGTCGCTTTTCTTGGCCCATAGGTAAGTGACGGTTTTTTCTTTGTAAGAGGACATTTGGTCCGGAGAGGCTTTAGTGCCTCTTTTAACCAAGAGGATAAACTTTTGGTCACTCAGTCGAACATAGAGATCCACCGGGACACTGACCCCAGAGATAAAATCCTGAATGGGGATGGGCATCATCTCTTGGTGGGGAACTATTTCAGCATCATCAGACATGCCTACTTTTCGGTTCTAAGAGCAAAAGGCTTAAGAGCAAAAGCTCTCTTCCAGGGGGATAAAAAATGCATAGCGTCGCAAAGTGACAAAAGAGGGGGAAGGAGGGGAAATGGGGGCCAATGACCGAAATAGGCCTTCCCCTTAAAATTGAGAGTTTACGTAAGAGTTATGGCTCTTTTGAGGCTGTGAAGGGGGTCAGTTTTGCAGTCCGTCCGGGGGAGATTTTTGGTCTTTTGGGGCCCAATGGGGCTGGTAAAACCTCCATTATTTCGGTGGTGGTCACTCTGGAAAAGCCCACCTCAGGGCGGGTCCTGGTCTTTGGTCAAGACGTGACTCAAAATCCCCGACACACCAAGTCCCTGATTGGCTATGTGCCCCAGGAAATTATCAACCACGGTTTCTTCAACGTGGAGGAGATCCTAGACTTTTATTCCGGTTATTTTGGGCGTCGAAAGAACAGAGAAAGGAATGATTGGATCTTACAGCGTCTACAACTTTGGGAGCATCGAAAAAAGAAGGTGAAGCAGTTGAGTGGAGGCATGAAGCGTCGGCTTTTGATTGCCAAAGCTCTGGTGCATGAGCCCAAGCTTCTTCTTTTGGACGAACCGACAGCAGGGGTGGACATTGAGTTGAGGCTGTCCCTCTGGGAGTTTGTTCAAGAGCTCAAGGCCTCTGGAGTCACTATTTTATTGACCACTCACTATCTGGAAGAGGCGGAAAAGCTCTGTGATCGGGTGGCTATCATTCACCAAGGGCAGCTCAGGTGCGTGGGTGAGACCTGTGGCCTGATTCGCGAGTTGACCATGCGTCAAGTTCAGGTCCAGCTGAAAAGACCTTTGGCCAACTTAAGTCACCCTCTTTTGGTGAGCCAGACGGGGCAGGAGCTGGTTTTTCGCCTGCCGGCCGCCATGGCGGTGGGAGAGCTGTTTTTTGATCTTCAATTGGATATGTCAGCTGTGCAGGATTTAAAAATTTCTGAGGGGCGTCTTGAAGAGGCCTTCCAAACTGTGGTCGGAGAGGGGCCATGAAGCAGACATTAGCCTGGGTGCCCTTTTGGACTTTGTTTCGGCGAGAGTGTATGCGCTTTCAAAAGGTGGCGGCCCAAACCCTGCTCACCCCGCTGATCAACTCATCCCTCTATTTGCTGATTTTTGGTGTCAGTTTGGGCCAGCACATTGAGTTGGGCTCTGGCCTCTCTTATCTGGCCTTTCTTATTCCCGGCCTGGTGATGATGGGTTGTCTCAACAATGCCTTTCAAAATAGCTCTAGCTCAGTGGGGGGAGCCAAGTTTGCCGGAGAATTGGAAGATTTCAAAGTGACTCCTTTGAGTGATGCTCAAATTATCTGGGCCCTGAGCT
>SKLV01000168.1 GCA_007121385.1 Bdellovibrionales bacterium | reverse complement strand
TGGGGCTGGGGCTGGGGTTGGCTTTAGTTGTAGGAGGCTTTAACCTCTCCTTGAGTGCCTCTACGAAGACCCCTGCTTCTCCTGCTGTGGCCAAAACCTACCCATTTCCCGGAGGGCGAGTCGCCATCATTTGGCATGAGGCTATTTACGGCCACACATTGGATATCTTTAAAGCTGAGAATTTAGTGCACTCCTATGAGGCCTCTCCGGCCGGAGCCATTTTCCAATCGGAACGCTCTCGGCTCCTGCGGTCTTCGAATGGAGAGAAATTGTATTTTGTCGCCATCTGGAACAATGGAGTTCGCTCTCAGACCCTTGTCGTTCATGACTTGAAAAACAATGGTGCTATTGTTCTTGAGCAACACTCTTTGGAAGAGGCTCTGTATCAGGTCAGGGAAGACGTCCTCACTGTGTCCTATGTGGTGGCTCAGCATCGTGATCAGGGCCCGCCGTTAATGCGAGTTCGAGAGCGTCAACTCTCGCTGAAGTAGCTGGTTTAAACTGGCCCGTAAAGGGGGCTGTTTTTCTTAATCCTCTTTTTGATCCAGTTCTGGCTCAGTGGGAGAGGAGGTTCTCTTGAGTTCGAGTTCCGGCAGGACTTGAATCAGAGCTAGAGCTTTATTATCGATATCTGGACTGCGATAAAAGTGATCCATACCGGGAGCCAGGATCACCACTTGCCGAGGTAAGATCGAGTCTGCAAGTAAGGTGAGTCCATCGTTGGGGCCCCTAGTCCTCATTCGCAAGTAGCGATCTCTGGCCCAGGAGCTCACTTGGCCAGAGAGTGGGGTCGCCACATAGTGCACAGTCAGAGGGAGGAGGTTCAGGTCCATTTTCTTCACCTGTCTTTTTCTTCGCCTAGGCAAGAGGTCCACAAGGCCGGCGGTTCGAGTTCCCTGAAGGCGCATGATCACCTGGGAAAGAGGTCGCTGAGGCCAGGAGAAGAGCATTTCACTGAGTGGGGTTCCTCGCAGCAGTCCTCCCAGGCTCACCCAGGCCACCACTCTTTGGAGAATCTCCGCATCTTCCTTAAGTGGAGATTGAGACAGAATCTCGAGGGCCACCAAGGTCTCTGGCCCCCCTTTGCTGGTGCTGACGAGAACTAGGGGGCTTTCGCTGGGGTCATTGCGCAGGAAGGAGACAATCTGCTGGGCGTTGTGTTGAACTCGTCCGTCCTCCTGGATGGGAATCAGTTGAGCCTTCAGCCCCAGACTGGTCAAGAAGGATCGAGTTTGCGCAAAGTCGGCTCCTGTGTGAGGCTCCTTGGCGTAGTGAAAGCCAGGCACAAAGAGGAAGCGCCAAGTGCCGAAGTTCTCATTGATTTTCTGTCTCTGGTCGGAGTCCAGAGGGCTTTTCTGGCGAAGGCGACTGAGCTTCTGACGAAAGAGCTTGTGGGCCTGACGATTTTGCGGCTCTTGGAGAACCCTTTCGGCAAAGTAGAGAGTGGCCACATCAGTGGAGAACTCTCGACTGAGTCTCTGTAGGCTCTCACTGGAGAGGGATTCTTGATCTGCCTCTTTCAAGGCCTCGCGGAGCTGGTATACCTTTTGGGGCTTGAGATTCAATTTCATTTCAGCCTTCTTTTCTTCCTGGTCCCAGAGGGTCAGTCCCTCGCGGCCCCAAGCCAGATAGGCCTGAGCCAGAGGAGAGTCCACAGAGGTCTCCACCCACTGTTCCGCCAAGTGGCCCTGAGCGGGGAGGGTGGGAGGAGAAGCGGCGCAGCCAAGCCCGAAGCCAAAAATCAGCCCCAGCAAGGGGAGAGAGAAGCCTTTTGCCCAAGATAAAGTCTGCATAGAGGGGGGTGGGGTTGCTGAAGCCCCCGATCTTGATCTAGTTCTCATGCTCCCTTGTTAACATAGGGAGGATGAGGCTTGTCACTGGTCAATGGGACTATGGCAAAATAAACAGACAATAAAGTCTTCGACTGATTGATAAAGGGGCCCATATGGTCAAAAGAGATCCAGCACAGGGAATTCGTGACGTTCAGCACTTTGGCGAAGAGGGGGGTGTGGTTCCCGTGATCGACCATGCCGTGACCTCCACCTTTCTCAAGCCGGATGATATGGAGAGGGTTTTTCGTGGTGAGCTGACCGGCTGTTATCTCTACTCACGTCATTCCAACCCCACAGTAATGGCCTTTGGCAAGAAGTTGGCGGCCATGGAGGGAATGCCCGCAGCATTTGGTGTGGCCAGTGGAATGGCGGCCATTCACTCGGCGGTGATGCAAATTATGCTCGGCGGTGGTCATATGGTCTCCTCTCGCACCATCTATGGGGGAACCTGGGCTCTGTTTCAGAATATTCTTCCCAAATTTTCTGTGCAAACTACTTTCGTTGATCCACAAAACCTGCAGGAGTGGGAGGCGGCTATTCGTCCGGACACCCGCCTTCTCTATGTGGAGACTCTCAGCAACCCCCTTTTGGGAGCTGCAGATCTCAAGGCTCTTGGGGTTCTGGCCAAAAAGCACGGGCTTCAGTTTGTGGTCGACAACACCTTCACTCCCGTTTTGATTTCCCCGGCTGAGTTTGGGGCCGATGTGGTGGTCTACTCCTGCACCAAGTACATCAGTGGCTCCAGTGATTTGATTGCCGGAGCCATTGTGGGCTCCGAGGAGTTCATTGCTGGCCTGATGGATGTCAACCAGGGCTTAGTGATGCTGCAGGGGCCGGTGATGGACCCGCGGGTGGCCTATGAGCTCTACTCTCGCTTAGACCACTTGCCCCTGCGTATGCGCGCTCACTCCGAGGCCGCCCAAATCTTGGCCGAGCGTCTTACTCAGGAGGGAGTGCTAAATCTGAGTTACCCCGGTTTGTCCAACCATCCTCAGCACTCTCTGCTGCAATCCATGCTTAATAAGGGCTATGGTTTTGGCGGCATGTTAACTCTGGATTTGGGGAGCTTAGAGAAAGCCCTGCACTTGGCCCGACGACTCCAGGAGGAAAAGTTTGGGCTCTTTGCAGTTTCCCTTGGCTTCACTCGCACCCTGATGTCCTGTCCATCAGCCAGCACCTCCAGTGAGATCCCTGTGGAGGAGCAGCTGCAAATGGGTTTAACTCCGGGGCTGTTGCGCTTAAGTATTGGTTTGGTGGGGGACCCCCATGTCATGGCCGACCGCTTTATACGTTGCTATAGGGAAATAGAATCAATTTGATAGGTTCTTCAACAGCTTCCTTGCAATAATCTGGAGCTCTTTGCCAGTCACAGGT
>SKLV01000131.1 GCA_007121385.1 Bdellovibrionales bacterium | reverse complement strand
TTCGAGGTTCTGATATGCGCGGAGGAGCTAATGGCGCCCGCATTCGGTTAGCACCTCAAAAAGACTGGGAAATCAATCAGCCCAAAGAACTCTCAAAAGTATTAAAAAAGCTTGAGGCTATTCAGCTCACCTTCAACGCAAAATCAAAGAAGAAAGTGAGCTTTGCTGACTTAATCGTACTTGGTGGATGTGTTGGAGTCGAAGAGGCGGCAAAGAAAGGTGGTCATAAGGTCAAAGTGGCGTTCCAGCCAGGCCGAGGTGATGCCACCCAAGAAAAAACAGATATAGAATCTATGGCAGTTCTTGAGCCCATGGCTGATGGATTTAGAAATTACGCCCGAAAGGGATTAGAAAACCACACGACTGAGCTTTTAATTGATAAGGCTCAGCTGTTAAAGCTCACTGCACCTGAAATGACAGCTCTCATCGGGGGCTTACGCGTTTTGAATACCAATTATGGAAAGACCAAGCATGGGGTTTTGACGACAAAGCCTGGAACTCTGACGAACGATTTTTTTGTTAATATTTTAGATATGAAAACAGAGTGGAAGCCAACAGAGACTGAGGGTGAATACCAAGGGATTGATCGCTCGACTGGCAAGACGAAGTGGACCGGAACTCGTGTCGATTTAATTTTTGGATCGAACTCAGAGCTCAGAGCAATCTCGGAGGTCTATGCGCAAGATGATTCAAAATCTAAGTTTATGACAGACTTTGTCAATGCCTGGGTTAAAGTCATGAACCTCGATCGCTTCGACTTGCAGCTTTAATCCGCCATTGAGTCTTCAGCAATTGGTGCGCGAGGGTTTCATATGAAAAGGTTTAGTTTTCCAGAAGAAGCCGTTGAGCAGCTCATCAAAAGGCTTGGCCCTGAGATCGTATTGGCGGCCCCTTTGGGGGCTGGAAAGGCCAATCATATACTCAATGCTCTCTACCAAAGGGCTAAAGAAGATCCCCTAATAAAGCTCACTATTTTGACGGCCCTGACTCTACAAAAGCCCAAAGGCAAGAGTTTTCTTGAACAGCAATTTATAGAGCCTTTTTCCGAGAGAGTCTTTGGGGCGTATCCGAATCTCCTGTTTGAAGAAGACCGATTGAAGGACTGCTTGCCGGCCAATGTTCAAGTGATTGAGTTTTACTTTCGTGCTGGACAGTTTAAGAATCACGGCTATGCTCAGAGAAATTATTTGTCATCAAATTACACCCATGTGGCGAGAGACTGTGTCGCCCATGGAGTCAATGTGGTTTGCCAACAGGTCTGCGAGGGTGAGATTGAGGGGCAAACTGTTTACAGCTTGAGCTGTAACCCTGACACCTCACGGGATTTGGTGGATCTCCTGCGCCAGAGTCAGAGACCCTTTGTCACCATAGCCCAAGTCAATCAGGACCTGCCCTTTATGTACGGCGAAGCTGTTGTCAGCCAGGACTACTTTGATATTGTCGTGGACAACCGAAATCTGGACTTTCCCGTCTTTGCCCCTCCCAAGCTGTCCGTATCAGATGCGGACTATCTGATTGGCCTGCACAGCTCGACTCTCATTCGAGATGATGGAGAAATTCAGATCGGGATTGGGTCGTTGGGAGATGCACTGACTTATGGACTATGTCTGCGTCAAAAACACAACCAGAAATACCAGGAGATTTTAACGGATTTCAACATCAGCGCAGAGCACTTCCCGGTGATAGAAAATGCCGGAGCTCTAGGACTCTTTGAAAAGGGCTTATTTGCCTCTACCGAGATGCTCGTGGACTGCTTTTCTGAGCTTTACAGAGAAAATATTTTAAAGAAAAAAGTCTACGACTCTGTACTCATTCAAAGACTCCTCAATCAGGGAAAGATCACCGAAGAGTTTGGACCAGAGATTTTTAAGGCCTTGCTGGATGAAAGGGCCATAGGAGTAGAGCTTTCCGAGCGAGACTTTTACTTTCTTCAAGAGTTTGGAATTCTTCGGGCTGATATAAAATGGGAAAGCGGACAGCTTGTCATGGAAGATGGGGTGACTCTGAAGCCAGACCTCTCAAAACTCGATTTGGGCAGAGTCGTCGGCCATCGACTGAGAAACGGAGCTGTTGCCCATTGCGGCTTCTTTCTCGGCCCCAGGGCCTTTTACGACTTTCTCAAAGAACTGCCTATAGAAGAGAGAAAGCTTTTCCGCATGAAAAGGATTTCTCAGGTCAATCAACTCTATGGCCATGAAGAGGTGGATCGGCTTCAGCGAATCAATGGGCGATTTTTAAACACCTGCATGAAGGTCACTCTCAATGGGAGTGCCTGTTCCGATGCCCTGGAAGATGGAAATCAGATCAGTGGCGTGGGTGGGCAGTACAATTTTGTGGCCATGGCCCATGAGTTGCCCGATGCCAGATCCATTTTACAATTGCGCAGCACCCGGCTTGCCTCAGGGGGCCGCTTGGAGTCCAATATCCTGTTTAACTATGGAAACTGCACCATCCCCAGACACTTAAGGGACATTGTCGTGACCGAATACGGCATTGCCGACCTAAGGGGCAAAACAGATGAAGAGGTGGCTGGCCAGTTGATCCAAATCGCCGATTCGAGATTTCAATCAGAATTGATTCGCACAGCCATTAAAGCCCACAAACTTCCAAAGAACTTCCAGCTTGCAGACCGCTTTAGAAATAATTTTCCACAGTCCTATGCAAAGCCAATGAAGACCCTGAAGTCCGAGGGCTACTTTCCCGCCTTTCCTTTTGGCACTGACTTCACTGAAGTTGAAATCAAACTGGGGCGAGCTTTAAAGTCTCTTAAAAGGAGATCAAAAGCACAGCTGGGCTTGGGACTTTTGGGCTCCTTCTTTAAGCCCATCAAAAGTCAGAACCTGGAGTGTCTGGCTCGAATGGGACTGGACAGACCCCAAAACCTCAAGGATAGAGTTTTTCAAAAGCTCCTCAACGCCTCTTTGTAAAACTCTAGATTTTAGATTGACTCATCCTTAAGGAACACTGGCCCTCAAGGAGTCTTAGGCTCCGCTGAACCGCTCGCTCCCGACTCACCTCCCCCGGAAAAAAAGGGGGGGGAGCCGGCTCAAATCAGATGCGCGGAGGACGGGAGGGAGGTCGGGGTCGAGGTGTCTCTCGAGGCGGAGAGGATGGAGGCCGGCCTTCCGGTGGACGAGGTCGTGGAGTGGGACGACTCTCCGGTGGACGGGGTCGTGGAGTGGGTCGATTCTCCGGTGGACGAGGTC
>SKLV01000172.1 GCA_007121385.1 Bdellovibrionales bacterium | reverse complement strand
TAAATAATGCTGTCCACCACCGCCTTGGTGGTCACCTGGGGCACCTCGTGGGGGCTCTGCTTGACCATCATGCCCTGGTAGCAGCAAACCGTAAAAATGATGGCCCCACCAAATGTGTTCTTGAGCAAGAAGAGAAAGATGTCTTCCTGTGCCACTGCGGCCGCCAAAGACTCTGTATAGAAACTGAAGGGCAGATCGTGAGTGAATTTGGTCACCAAAAAACCACCCAAAAGGGCGATAAGGACAAAGTAAAAAGCCAGGCAGACCACACTGATCATGCCCCCCATCAGACGAGGAAAGACAATGTAGCTAAGGGGGTTGATGCCCATCACTTCAAGGGCCTCAATCTCTCTGTTGGCCTTCATATTCCCCACCTCAGAGGCCACCGCTGTCCCCGATCGGGCCACCACCAGAAGAGCTGTGAGCAGAGGAGCCAACTCTCTGACAATCACAATCACCAAAAGTTGGCCAATCAGCTCATGATTCCCAAAAAGACCCAGCTGAAAGGAGGACTGCATGATCACCAGACTCCCTGAGGCCAGGGCCAGCATGGAAATCAGTGGCAAGGCTTGCCACCCGGTGAAGTAGATTTGCGCTGAAATCACGCTCAAAATGGTTCGAAAGCCCTGCGCTTGGTCCACAGCGGCTGTGCGAAAAGTCAGGTAGACCAGAGCCAAAACTCGGCCCGTGTAGAGAAACTGCTGAACAACATAGCGCCCTAAGCGCTCAATGGAATCCCAAAAGAGGGGAAAAACCCTTTCCTGCATAGGATCTTTATCGGCATTGTTTTAGTAAGCAAAAAGAGAGTAAAACATAGATTTGAGGGTTTCTACACCAAGGTCGGAAAAAGCTGGGCGATAGCGTCCACTCACCGTGGCCCGACGCTGAATGGTGAAGTCCTCAGGGAAAGTCCCGCGAAAAGTCCTGTAAGCTCGGTACATGTGGAGGTTGGAGGTGATCAAGATCATATCTCGACAGTGAAGGGCCTCGACCAAGGGCTGACTCTGAACGGCATTTCCATAGGTGGTCCCGGAACGCCTCTCAAGAACCACACTCTCCTCACTGACACTACTGTAGTAGGGCCACTGAGGGAATATCTCCTTAAAACTAGCCCTGGGGTGAACCCCTGAGATAATCAGCTTTTTGACCTGACCTTGGGCCAAAAGATCAATCCCCTCACGAACTCGATGAGGCCCACCGGTGAGCACCACAGCGCAGTCCGCCCTGTGGTCCTGAGTCCAGGCCGTGATGGGGGTCGCACTCACCCGGCGAAGTTCGGCGTAAAACCACAGACCAAAGAGGGCTGCAAAAGCCAGAAGGCCTAAGCCTAAAACAAGGGCCTTAGTCCCCCAAGCCCCTTTTTCCATCTACCGGTTGACCCCACGAGCCGCCACCACTTCAATCTCCACATTGACTCCCTTGGGCAGGGCGGAAACCTGAACCGTGGAGCGAGCTGGAGGAGCCGCCTCAAAATAAGTTGCATAGACCTCATTCACTGCGCCAAAGTCCCCCATATCGGTCAGAAAGATGGTGGTTTTAACCACATTGGAAAAGTCCATCTCAGCTGCCGCGAGAACGGCAGCCACATTGGCCATCACCCGCCGAGTCTGCTCCTGAATATCCCCAGTGAAGACCTCGCCGCTGGCTGAATCCAGAGGAATCTGACCAGAGCAAAACAACAGATTTCCCAAAGCCACAGCTTGAGAGTAAGGACCCACAGGCTCAGGGGCTTCTTTGGTGTAAATAACTTTTTTTTCCATCATAAAATCTCCTACTCAAAGTTTCTCGCTAGAAGTAAAAAGTGATGCCCGCGCGAAAAGGATGATCCGCAATAGTTCGAAAGCGAACTTCGCTGGAGATCGAGGTCACTCCAATCCCCGCCTCAAAATTAAAGCCCAGACTCTCTAGACCAGAGAAGAAGAACTCTCCCCCGGCAAAGCCATTGAGTTGAAAGCCTGAATCGTTGTTGCCGTTCACCTCCTGACTAATGATTCCGGCCCCTGCCCCCATATAGAAATTCATATTGTCCTCGATAAAAATCACCCGAAAAACCTTGGCCATAAAGCCAAAACGAGAGCTGTTTTTTTGGGTGTCCACTCCCAGCTGAGCGGAGAGGCCCAAGTCCCGAGCTGGATAGTAGCGCAGGGCCAGACTGGGCAAACTCCCCTGAACGCCAAACTGATCGGCAATACCCAGCCCCAAACGATGGGTCAGATCCTTAGCCTGGGCTCCCGAACCCAAGCCGAAGGCCAGCCCCAAAAGCACCAAAAAAGCCAAACCGCCCTGCCTCAGCCCCAAAATCCCTGTCTCCATTGGTCAAAGCCTCCTGTTGAGCCTCATTAACTCTTTAAGTGCTGTGATTTTCAAGATTTTTTTTCCTTGCCAGCCCCCCCTTCAGACAGCTAAAACTCTGTCCATCTAAATGGGCCTGTAGCTCAGCTGGGAGAGCATTTGGCTGGCAGCCAAAAGGTCGCAGGTTCGATCCCTGTCAGGTCCACCAAGTTCAATTTCTATTTTCAGGGGAGAGCTGAAATTGAACTCTATTAAAGGGGGAAGTCACGATGAAGCTTTTGGTGATCTTTCTGAGCCTCGCCCTACCTGGCCTGGCTCAAGCCAATGATTTCAGCTGTTCTGTCTATGCAAGCACAACCTCTGGCAGTGCTCCAGAGACTCTTGTCCTCAAAGTGGATGGAGACTTTGTTCAATTCGGTTCTCAGGACAGAGGGCGAGGCCCCTGGAGTCTGGCATTGACCAGAGAGAATGTGGACGGCCACAGAGTTTTAGAGCTGTCTTTGGTGACGGGTCGGCAGGCCGCAGCTGTCAGCTCTTCAAGAGCCGATATTGACGCGCCAATCATCGGCCTGACTCTGAACACGAATCTTTTTGCCGATGTGATCTGCGCAAGGCTCTAGTCCCTCTTGAGCTTATGAAGGGACTGGGATTTTTTTCAAAAAAAAGCTTTCAAGGAGCCCTTTGACTAGCTTCGTCAGGTTTTCGTTGACCAAATTCCTCTTAAGAGATTTAAGCTTCTCTCAATCTTTGATTCTGGGGGAAAATTTTGAAATCTACACGATCTAACTTAAGAGTTCAGGTGGGCTTATCTCTCCAGTGGCTGGTCACAGTCACAGCGGCCGGTTTAGTTTGGTCTGGCCTCCAATCCCCTTTAAGTCGGGCTGAGGAGTCCTCCACTCCTCAAGCCTCCTCCTGCGGGCCTCTGCTCACCGCCCCC
>SKLV01000173.1 GCA_007121385.1 Bdellovibrionales bacterium | reverse complement strand
TTGGACCATTCGTCGAAGTTGTTCGGCCAGTCTCCAACAGGAAGGAGGAACATGGAAAACCCGGCTCATGGCCAATTAGTCAAAGCCAGAACCCCTTTCTTGTTTTCATCCCCTCAAGGGCAGATCACCCTAGAGCTGCTTTGGATTGTGATTTTCTTTTTAAGTTTTGTCACTGCAGTCTACTGGCTCTGGGATGAAAGCCACAGACAACTGCAGACCCACCAGTTTCCCCTTCAGAATAGCCAGGGGAGGCCGAGATGAACATCGGCCTGCTGAGGGCCTGGCGGCGCCAACTTCCTCCAAAACTGACTCATTGGCTTTTAGAGAGCCCTCTTATGGCTCTACTGGCGACTTCTGTGCTTATCCTGGGATTGGCTGCTTTCTTAGGCCCTGGATCTTCATCTGTCCCGAGTCATGATGAAAAGGGAAACCAGGCGGTGAAACCCCCCTCTTCTCTTGATGTTCTTCTCACTCCTGGCCAAGTTCTTGTCCCTTTGGAGCTCGCCAATCACCAGTCCCTGGACTCTCTTCTTGGGCCCTATGGCATCGTGGACCTCTACCCCCTCGACTCCCTTCAGCGCAAAGCCCGCAGGCCTCTCGCCCGCTATGTACGGATTGTTCGCTCTCAGTCCGACTCCCGTCACTTTGCCGCTCTCTTGCCCTCCTCCCAAGCCCCCTTTCTTCTGCAGGGCCATGCTCTCCTCTATGCTGTTGTTCACCATCCGGACATTCTAAAGCCCCCAGAGTTTCATGGCCCAAAACAAAAGGCCCGCCAACGAGAGATCATCATTGAGTCCAGTGAAGAGCTTGAGCCTTAGACATCCCAAAACTATGGAGAAAAACAATGCCTGTTAAAGTTTCCCTACTCTGCTCTCTATTGGCCCTCAGCCTTTGGGGGGAAGTGGGATTTGGACAATCCTTGGACTCTCAATCTAGCTCACATCCAGGACAGCTTTCCCCAGTGCTGATCAAAGCTCCGCAGAGCCCCCTCTCTCATTATTTGGCCTATGTGCAAACACCTGCCTCGAGCTCTGACCATTGGATCAGTCTGGCTGACTATCAGGAGCAGGAGCTTCGTCAAAGGGCTTTAAAACAAGAGCCCGCTTTGGTCTTGGCTTTTGAGCAGGGACAGAGAGCCTACTTAAGAGGCGACTTGCAACAGGCCAAGCCAGTTTTTACTGATCTTGGTGAAAGGGCTTTGACGGCCCACTGGTCTGAGGAGTCCCGCTGGGCTCTTCACTTTGCCCTCCTCAGAAGAGCCCAGCTCAGTGAGTCCCCAAAGACCCGACGCCTATGGCTTCTTCAAGCCCTCCAGCTGGACTGGGAACTTCAACCTAAAGGGGATCTCTTTTCTCCCGATCTCCTCCAAGAGTACAAAGAGCTCTCGGAAGGGCTCCAATGGATTTCACTGCGACCTTGGCAGGTCTGGCCCTGGGCCCATCGTCTGCTGATCAATGGAAAGAGTCACCCTATATCCCCAGGACAAGCTCTCTCTCTTCCCCAGGTCAATGAGTTGAGAATCGCTCTTCTCTCCCATTCCCATACAGCTCAGGACTTTCAGATCTCATGGTCAGAACTTGAGAGGGAGGGACAAATGGGGTCGGCCTCGAAGATCGCCCCAACCACCCTGGCCGGTGGGCACTGCCTTCAACCTGAGTGGCTAGGACCTGATCTCGATCCGGCTGAGAGAGAGGTGGGGATCTACTATGATTCCAACTGTGTGGTGAACAAAAAGTCCTCTTCACTTGGAGCCTCTGTAGAAGCCCTGGCCCACACCGAAGTGAACAGCTTTCCCAAACCTCCTAAGGTCTTTTCCGAAGCCCATTTAAGTCCTCGACTCAACTCTCCCTGGCTTTGGCTGGGAGCTGCGGTGATCACAACAGCTGTCCTTTTCCATGAGCAGGAAAGAGGAGGAGGCAAAAGCCCCAAAGGGGGCGAGATAAGCCCACTGCCCCATTCCCCCTCCCACAGCTTTGGGTGGTGAAAGGAACCCTTTGACTTTAATCCAGAGGGATATCCTGTCCGCGAAAGACCACTCTCTGCACCTGCCAATCTGAATCAAATTGAGTAAAGCTGTTGGGAGCCCAGTGGCTGTCGGAATGACAGTGGTAGGAGTTGGGAGAGCCTAAAAGAGGAGCTATGCCCTCTTGAGCACTTCCCTGAAGGGCCATAAAATTGTCTCCTACCGAAGCCGGAGCAATAGGTGAGTCGCTGCCAAAGTCAAAAGCAATGGAGGCCTCTTGCAGTCGTCTCCAAGGAAAGACATGGGAGTAAAGCTCAGGCCCCAGTTTGTCCCTTAACCAAAGCCGATCACTGAGCCAGTGGCAGGGTTGCATATGACAAAAAACACTTCTTCCCCTCATTAGATCTAGGGTCTCAGGCCTGAGCATCTGAGCATGCTCCAAATGCAAGTCTCCCTCTAAGCCCCTCTCCCACAGCTCTGCAGCTTTCACCACCACTCTGTGACAGGCTTCATCCCCAATCACATGCACAGCCACCGGCATTTCCTGCTCCCAACAGCGGCAGAGAATCTCCTCCAACAGCTCATCTCCCATCAGGCTCAGCCCCCGATGTTGCTCCCTGTAGCTGTGATCCGAGTGATGGTGAGATCCGGAGCCATGGTAGCAGGAGCTGAGCAGAGCTCCCTCTGAGCCCAAAGCTCCATCCAGGAAAACTTTGACTCCCCCCACTCGCAAATTCTGCCAATGGTCTTGCCGAGCCTTTAAAGCCAACTGCAGGGCTTGATTGTAATTCTCTGGATCATTGACAAAAAAGAACTGCTCAATGGCCGCCGTTAGCAAACCACTTTGATCCAAGCGACAGGCCTCTTGCCAATGTCTTTCCTCACCGCCTAGGTCCCGCAGATGAGTGAATCCGGCCCGATTAAAAATTTGCAGTCCTTTTAAAAGATAAGCACAGATTTGCTGATCACTGAGCTCAGGCAACAGGGCTTCAATGGGAGCCTTGGCTCTGTCCACAAAAACTCCGCTGGGCTGCCCTTCCCCATCCAGGACCACCTGGCCCCCAGAGACTGACGGGGGCTTTTGCCCCTTCCTCCAACCCAGCCTTCGCAGAACTTCCGAGTTGACCCAAAAGGCGTGCCCGTCGGCTCGAGAAAAACACACCGGCTGATTGGGCCAAATTTGATCCAGCTGGGAGCGGTGAGGCTTTTGCCCCTCCTTCCAAAGATTCTCATCCCAACCAAAGCCCAAAAGCCAATCACTTTGCCAGTGATGA
>SKLV01000151.1 GCA_007121385.1 Bdellovibrionales bacterium | reverse complement strand
TTTCATAATCCCCCCTCCTTGGTTAAGATTATGTTTGTTGAGGGAGGGAGAGTTGGCAAGTTTGGAGAAAAGGAATTGCCGGAGAGCGTCATGACGAATAAGCACGGGCATTATGAGCAGTGAGTAGGGACACTGGGCATCCGGAGGGCGGGCAGGAGTTCTCGCCAGATCTCTTTCTTTTTGATGGGCAACTGGGCTGAGAGAAGTTAGCTTTTCATCTAAGCAGAGGTGCCTATGAGAAAAATTAAAACCCCCTTCACTCAGATGCTCGGAATTGATTACCCCATTGTCTGCGCCCCCATGTTTTTAATCAGCAATGAGGATATGATGGTGGCGGCAGCGGAAGCGGGGGGGATTGGTTGCTTTCCGGCCCTAAACTATCGCCCCATTGAAAACTACGCTCAGGCCCTTAAAAACATTCGCTCCCGCACCAAAAAGCCCCTTGGGGTGAATATTATTGTCAACAAATCCAACACCCGCCAAAAAGAGGATCTCAAGTTGGCCCTGGATCATGGGGTGGAGATGTTCATCACCTCTTTGGGCAACCCTAAAGAGGTCATTGAAGAGGCCCATAAAAATGGAGCCAAGGTCTTTTGTGATGTCACCAATATTGAGCACGGCAAAAAAGTTCAGGATTTAGGCGCCGATGGAGTGATTGCCGTAGGCGCAGGAGCCGGGGGGCATGCCGGCCCCATCTCGCCCTTGGTGCTTTTGCCCTGGCTTAAGAGTGAGCTCAAGATCCCCATCTTGGCGGCGGGAGGAGTCAGTCGGGGCTCACAGGTGCTGGCCTGTCTGGCTCTTGGAGCCGATGGGGTCTCGGTGGGCACTCGCTTTATTGCCAGTCGGGAGTCTCCAGCCAGCGAGGACTACAAGCAGGCCATAGTTCAATCCTCGCCCGAAGACATTGTACTCATTACAAAGATTTCTGGAACCCCGGCTTCGGTGATCAATACGGACTATATTAAAAAAATGGGAACAGACCTCGCTCTGCCGCTGAGACTTTTAAAAGATCATCCGCGCACCAAGAAGTGGGCGGTGCCCTTGATCCACTGGTTGGGCACTCGCTCTTTGGAAGAGGCGGCACAGAAGCCTACATGGAAGACAGTCTGGAGTGCGGGGCAGAGCGTGGGATTGGTGGACGAGATTCTCAGTGTGGCCGAGATCTATGGCCAGTTGGTGGTCGAATACTGGCAGGAGTGGGAAAGGCTCAAAGGGGTGGAAGGATGAATCTGGATTTACTGGGGCGAAACGCACTGCTGTGGTCTCTGAGCTCACTAAAACTTCCCTTGCTGTTTTACATTCGCCCTAAGCTAGTGCAGTACGATCAGGAGGTCTGCAAACTTCAAGTGAAGCTCAATCGGCGCACTCGTAACCATGTGGGCTCCATGTACTTTGGGGCATTGGCTATGGGGGCTGAGCTGTCTATTGCCGCCGCTGCTGTTTTTCAGATCTTTGCCGCGCGAAGGAAAGTGGAGTTTATTTTTAAAAACTTTAGCTGTGACTTTTTAAAGCGGGCCGATGGGGATGTGATCTTTGTCTCTGAGATGAACCGACAAGTGGAGGAGTTAGTGCAAAAGTCCATCCAGTCTCAAGGGCAAAGAGTGGAGGAGAGCTTCTCTGGCTATGCGGTCACAGCTAAAGATCCCCAGACCAAAATTCTTACCTACCAGCTCACCTTGTCGATGAAGTTGCGCTGATCACTGGGCGCCCTTTGGCGGACTAGCCAGAGCACAGTAAAGGGCTCCAGCTTCACCTTTTTACTCACAGTTTTGGGGTGTTGGGGACTGCCCATATGGCGACTGTCGCCGGCCACCAGCCAATCCCCCGGAGGCAGATGAATGGTCTTGTATTTGTCGTGCCCCAAAAGAGTGGAATTGTCGGAGTTGTTCACCACCAAGAGGACCTGTTGATTGTGGGTCAGTCCGGGCTCCTGCTCGAGGGAGGCCCCCGTCTTGGTTTGAGAGGCTGGTTTTTTTAAGTAAATGTAACCTGAGTTGTGGCCTTGCTCTGATATTTCAACATAGTCCCTGGGGTCACTGGGATCCAGGTAGGGATAGGCAAAGAAGTCGTTGAGCCAGTGGCGCAACTTCACAAAGTGCAAAACCTTTTGCATGTGTTGAAGCTGCCTGTCAGTGAGCTCGCGCAAATCTAAGGGAGTGTTGTCCAGGTGAGAATGAGCGATGCCCAAGACTTGGGACAGGCTTAAAGTGACATCTCCTTGGGAGAAAAGCTGAAGGGCTGTGGCATAGGCCACCTTGTCCAGGTCCCCCTGAAAGAGGTGGGTGAGTGTTTCCCCATCATGGGTTTCAAGAATCGCCGTGCGATCAGAGGCCTGCTCCACCCATGTGTGGTAGGAGCCTCCGCCAAGCCACTTGACCAGCTCCCAAAAGTGACTTTGCTCTAAAATCGCTCGGCGCATCTCTTGGCGGTAGCGATGATCCCACAGGCTGGCTCCCCGCAGAGGCTCGTATTCGGTGTTCCAGAAAGAGTGATGATAGGGGCAGGCGTAGGGCTCTCCGGTGATGAGTCTGCAGTGGCGCTGAGCTAAGTCCGTCAGCTGCTGGGCTGTGTCCCGGGGAATGGCTCCCATCAGGTCGTAGCGATGTCCACCCCAGCCCATCACCAGCAGGTCGTGAATCACCATCTGTAACATAATCTTGGTAAAGCTGTTGCCCCAATCCAGGTTGGTGGTATTGCCACAGCCGGTGCGGTCGCAGCCATCCTGGCGGTAAGCTCCATGCATGGCAAAATGAAAAAGGTTGAGAGAGGCCTGAGAGCCAGGCATCTTGTTGGCGGTGTGCTGGATCACCTCATCCTTGATCAACCGCTGCCCTCGCTCTTTCAGATGATGCAGGAGGAGGGCGATGGAGTCAGGTCCTCCTACATCGGCAGCCACTCCCAGTCCCGTGGGCATATAACCCCAATAGTGAAAGTAAAGAGTGTCGGGCTCTCCTTGCTGTTGAGAGGCAAAGGTCTCAAGGCTTTCATAGCTTCTCACAGGGAGCATCTCTAAGGCGCTAAAAGGTTTAGTGAGGTGCTTGAGAAAGGGGCTGATTAAAAGGGCCTGAGCCCCCCCTTGTGCCCTTTGAGGAATATCCTTAGGGGTGAGGTCGCGCAGACTCAGCTCCAAAGTCACTTGGGGGCCTCTTGGGGAGAGGACTTCTTGTTCTGGTTGTTCTGAATTTTCCTTCCTTAGCTTTGGAGGAAAGTAAATGCGGGCCCGATCCCCAACGCTGAGAAGGGCAAAAGGGTCGAGAACAGGATACTCCTCGGGAATGGCCTCGCCAAAATCACTCAGCGCTTCGGGCTGAGCTCTATAAACATATTGATACCAAGCCCCCTCCCAGGGACCATCCAGTTCTCCCAACCAGGCCAGGCCGTCGTTGAAGTGGCTTTGGTGCTTAAGGCGGAGGGTCTTGATGGGCTCTGGGTCTGTGTGACTGGCAAAAAGTTGAAGTTCAACCTCCTGTACAAGACTGGGGTCTCCTAAAGCCACAAAGCGGGTTTTCTTTTTGTCGGGGTCAAAAAAGACACCAAAGGGGTGGATCCAGCCCAAAAGACCCTGCAGTTCTTTAAGGGCCTTTGTGGGCCAGTGGTATTGGCGGGCGTGAGCTTGAGTGAGGTTGTAGGGAGAGCCTTTGGCCAAGTCTTGAATGCGCTCAAACTGATTAAGGCTTCGCTCCAAAAGTCTATGGGCCATATGGGCCTGTTCAGGTTTTAGGTATTGAAACTGAAGGCCCTGAGTGAGAGGGGAACTGCGCAAAAGCTCTGCGCAATAGGGTTGGAGCTGATGGACTGGGGCCATGGCACTAAGGGATAGGGGAAAGTAAAAAAACAGGGCCAGAGCAAGGTGTTGAGAGCTAAAGCTGATGCAGGCCTTTGAGTACGATTTGTAGAAGTTGAACATCTTTATCCCAGTCACTAAGGGCTTCGCCCTGTGGCAAAATCTTAAGAATTTTATGACTGGGACTTAACATTTATAAGGGCTCTGGACCAGAGACATTCTCGAAGAGGGTCTTAGAAATTTTTCAAAACTCCACTTCCACTTCCATATGGAGGCCCTTGTGAGCCCAGATGTCATAGGGATCTCCTTCAAGGGCAAGGGCCTCAGGGGAAAGGCTCAAGCTACTATGGCCTTCCAAGTCTGAGGCAAAGATCAGGTGTTGGAATTGGGTCAGTTGGCCGTTGAGCTTCACCTGGGTGTTATGAGGCCCTAGAGGTCCAACAAAGGACAGTGGCTCTAGTCTTAAATTTCTCTCTGGCTGAGCGTAGAGGTAGACAAAGCGCAACTCAGAGCTGGGGGCCGGGACTTGTCTAAACTCCACTTGTCGTTGGTTCTTAACAGAGTACTCTGAAGCCGGCACCTTTTCATCGTTGATAAAGACCTCCAGGGAGTCGGCTCGGATGGCCTCCGTCCCCAAATCCCAAAGTCTTTTGTACTCCGGCCGGCCCTGAGGCATGCTGCTGGAGGTGGAGACTTGAGTGACTTTCCCTACACTGGGATCCTGGGTGGTGATTTGAATCCGTCTTTGCTCCAAGCTGAGGCGAGGACTGAGGCCAGGGACTTCTTCCACCACATAGCTGATTTTGTAAGTGGTGTTCATGCGGTCTAGAATTCTCTGCAGAACATTGTCTAAGCTAATGCGTCCGCGGATCACCTCATCAAAGTCAAACCACTCCCCACCGCTGGACTCCACAATGCTGGGGTAGCCATCCAAAGGACTGTTAAAGCCATCCCAGATGTAGTGGGTGCCCCGATGAGTGTGCTCGGTGCGAGTGACAGCAAAAACTGTCATCTGTGAGGATTCGATGGCCTCAGTGATGTCCTTCATGCTGGGCGCGGGAAGGGTCTCCTGTCCATCTGGCAGGGCTCCTGGAGGAGTCCTCACCGGAAGAATCTCAAATTGGGGCCGACCCTCAAAGTCGGGCAAGGGGTTGCCATCGTTGTCCCTGAGCAGGGGAGAGTAGTGAAAGCCCCAGTCGGTCACCAGAATGACGAAGCGTTGGTGGCCTTCTCCCCAGGGGGCTTGCGAGGCATCCACCAGAGCCCCCATGGAGTTTTCATTGAGGTCTGGCCAGCCTGGGTCACGACCTTCGCCGCGGTAGGCTCTCAGCTGAGCCAGTTCCGAGAGCAGCTCTCGAACTTGAGCTTCGGTGGAGGGGTCGTTAGGGTTGTTTTCAAAAAAGCGGTCACATTTTTTAACGGTGTAGTTGCCAAAGGTGGAGATGCACATACGGGTGTGATAGCCTTCCCGGCGGGAGCTATTGATAAACTCTCTCAATCTGATTTTAGCACTTTCAATGAATTCCACCATGGTTCCGGTGATATCCACCACAAAGATGATGTCGGCAACCTGGTTGATGCGCTCAGTTTCGGCGGCAAAGGAAAAGGGCTCAATGAGAGTGCCGTTTTCTCGCACCACAAAGTCCTCCGCCTGGAGCCCTTTTACGGACTCTCCATCTTTCAGAACGCGAAAATTCGTTGAAATCCTGTTCTGGTCGTACTGAGCTTGTTTGGCCGTGAGTTGAGAACTGTCAAATTCAAAGCGAGTCTGAAAGTGCAAGGTGTCCGAGGGGGGGCGAAAGGTGTCGCCACTCTCGGCAGAGCAGCCAAGTTGGAAACTGATGAGGGTCAAGGCGGCTAGGCTCACCAGGGATAGGCTCTGATATTGAGTTCTCACAAAACGTCTCCTTTTTTTGGCTCCAAATACTTGGCCAGGGTTCAATCCTCTAGGCCCAATACCCTGCCAACCCATTTTGTAAGCAATTGGCGCGCCAAAAGCTCAAGGGGTCTCTGCTCCTCTCAAGTGGGGAAAAAGTCACTTTAAGCTGATTCAGAGGGGGCAGAAGTGGGGGGAGTCCTGAAAAAAGCTCCTTTTGGTGACAGAAATGGTCACTGAATTGACTTTGTCTTTTAGCTTGTTAGGCTTGAGGAAATGTCGATTTTTAACCAGCCATTATTATTGTGTTTCCTTCTTGCTGTGCTCGGGCTCAGTGGGCTCAAGGCTCAAGGCTCTCCTGCTTTTGGGGTCTTTGCTGGAGTTTATGAAGTTCAATCCTGCCGCCTGACCGTGAATGGCCACCCCTATGAAGGGGACAGCCTCTGTGATCGGGCAAAAGAAATAGAGATGCGCGATTTGGGCGAGGGTCGTTTTGAGATCCACTACCATTTGGCCGGAGAGCCCTCCCAGCAAGAGGTTTTATCTGAGCTTCGTCGCCAGGGAGAAAATTTTGTCGAGCAGGCCCGCTTTGTGGAAGAGGACTTGTCCGTCTACTGGTTTCGTCAGTACAGGGAGTTTCCTGAAATCTATGCCCTGGATGAGTGGAGGGAGTGGATGGGAGGAGACTCCAACTCCACCCTAGAACTTCAGTTTGTGCGCTTTCAGCGAGAGCTGAGAGGCAATGATGTCAAGTCCCTTCGTTACAACTATTATCTTAAACCTAAAGAAGCGCCGAGTCGCAAGCTTTAAAAGACTGCCTCCAAGAGTTGATTTTGGGGCCTATCCTGACCTAGGTTTTGCGGTCTATGTCAGTTTCTCTTTTGGATCTCAGTGTTATTTTTTTATACCTCATCTTGGTGGTGGGCTTTGCTGTTTTCTTAGCTCGCCGTGACTCCAAGGCCTCTGCGGCTGGCTCTGCGGAAGACTATTTTTTGGCGGGGCGAAGTCTAGGTTGGGTGGCTGTGGGACTTTCTCTGATTGCTTCCAACTTCTCATCCACCACATTAATTGGGTTGTCAGGAGCCGCATACTATACGGGTTTATCTATTTCTGCCTATGAGTGGATGACCACCTTTGTCTTGGTTTTCTTTGCCATCTTTTATGTCCCCTATTTGTTAGGCAGTCGCATCTACACCTTGCCTGAGTTTTTGGAGAAGCGCTTTGACTGGCGCTCACGCCGCTACTTCTCGGCCATGACAGTCATTGGCAATATGTTGATTGATACGGCAGGGACTCTCTTTGCTGGAGCCCTGGTGATTCACTTCTTCTTCCCCCAACTGGCCTATTGGCAAGCGGCCACCTTACTGGCTATAGCCGCAGGCCTGTACACAGCTATCGGGGGGCTGCGGGCTGTGGTCTACACCGATATGGCTCAGACCGTGGTGCTTATCTTGGGGGCCGGGCTGTTGGCTTTTTTGACCTATTCGGTGGCAGGGCCTTGGTCTGAGGTGGTCCAGCAGACCCCCCCAGAAATGCTCAGTGTGGTGAGGCCTCTTGACGACCCCACCATGCCCTGGTTGGGCTTACTTTTAGGAGTGCCCATTTTGGGTTTTTATTTCTGGGGAACCAATCAGTTTATTGTCCAAAGAGTTCTGGCTGCTCGCGATATCCATCACGCCCGCTGGGGGATCTTGCTGGCGGCTCTATTAAAGTTTTCAGCCATGTTCATTTTGCTTTTTCCCGGAGTGATGGCGCGAGGGCTATTTCCCGATTTAGAAAGTCCCGACTTGGTGTTCCCCACCATGGTGGCAGAACTCCTGCCCATAGGGCTTAAGGGCTTAGTTCTGGCCGGCTTAATAGCCGCTATTATGAGCAGCATTGACTCCACACTGCATTCCGCGGCCACTTTGGTGACGATGGATTTTGTAAAGCCCCTGCGCCCTCACCTGAGCCAGGAGAAGCTGAAGCGAATAGGTCAAGTGGTCACTCTTGTATTTATGGTGATTGCCATTTTGTGGATTCCGGTGATTGCGAACTTTGCCACGCTTTTTAATTACCTGCAGAGTGCTTTGGCTTACTTTGTGCCTCCGGTGGTGGCGGTTTTTATTTTAGGCCTGTTTTGGAAAGGGGCCACTCCCCTAGGGGCCTTTCGAGGGCTTTGGGGGGGGCATGTGATTTCCCTGGCCGCCTTTGTCCTCCCGCGCTTTGAGCTTTTGCCCTCTCTCCATTTTTTAGTGGCGGCAGGGGTGGTTTTTTTAGGTTCTGCTCTCATTATTCTTGTCACCAGTGGTTTGGACTCAGCTCCCAGAGATCCATCCCGTGAAGAGTGGACATGGTCGGCGCGAAGCCGACTCAAAGCGGCTCAGGGGAGTTTAGCCTTAGAGGAGAGTCTAGCTTGGTGGCAAGACTATCGACTTCACTCTCTGGTCCTCGTGGTCCTGACTTTGGCTTTTGTTTTTATCTATTGGTGAGGGAGGAGTGTTGACAGAAACAGTGGGCTCCAAAGAAGTGCTGAACCAGGCTCTCAATTTATTAGAGAAAAGTGTGGCTCATGGAGTTTTTGTGGCAAGTCCGCAGAAGGTGGGAAACTATCACCGTCTGTGGGCTCGAGATGGGATGATCTGTGGGCTGGCGGCCTTAGCTTTAAAGCGGGAAGATCTTGTTCAGGCCTTTGGCCTTTCTCTTAAAACTCTTTTGGATGGGCGTGGGCCTCAAGGGCAAATCCCCTCCAATGTAGAATTGGTCTCAGAGGGAAGTATAGGCTCTGTGAGCTTAGGCACTCTTGCCGGACGGGTGGATGCCAACACTTGGTTTGTTATAGGGGCCTTTCACTACCTGGAAGCCTTTCCCAACTCACCTCTGCGCGAGGATCTCTACCAGGCCTGCGCAAGGATTTTTTCTCTCCTCAACGCCTGGGAGTACAACAGTCGAGGCCTGATCTACACCCCGGAGGGGGGAACTTGGGCCGATGACTATATCCTAGGGGGGTATACATTCTATGATCAAGTTTTGCGTCTTTGGGCTGAAAAGTTGGCTCTGCAGAATCAGGGCTTTTTGAGTTCGCCATCGGGAGGGGATGCACTTCACTGGATTTGGCCCACTGAAAAGAGAGCTGAGTTCTTAAGGCTTAATTTTTGGCCTGTCCCAGAAACAAAGGGTCAAGCCTATCACCCTCTGGCTCAGGAAAAGTACTTACAGGACCAACGAAAAAAGTCTGGTTCTTTAGAAAGAGCCCAACACTTTTTACAGGCTCTAAAGCCCTCAGGCTATCAGCCTGGCTTTGACACTTTTGCCCACTCCTTAGCCCTTGCCCTGGGTCTGGCCACGGAGGACCAGAAAAGCTCAGTTTTCCAGGTCGCCCAGTCTACTGGACACTCCTTAATGATGCCCGCCTTCTGGCCGACAATTGCGATGGACTCCCCTCAGGGGCAAGAGTTGGAACAAATGGCTTCCTTAGCCTTTAAGAATCGCCCAGACGAATATCATAATGGAGGGATCTGGCCTATGATCAATGGCTGGTGGGGTATTGGGCTTTGGGAGGGAGGACAAAAAACCTGGGCCCAATCCCTCTTGACGGAAATGGATCAGGCCCTTATGAGGTCTCAGTCCCCGTCCTTTCCCGAGTACTTCCAGGCTCAGAGTTTTGAGGCCATGGGAACAGGGGAGTGCACTTGGGGCGCAGCGGCTTATATCTTGCTCACTCAACATATGAAAGGCTTGTCGGGTTTGAAGTTATGATTGGAGAAACCGTCAATGCGGACTTGGCCGACTCTCAGCTCATGGCCGAGCTGACTGAGGTGATTGAGAATGATGCGAGGGCTAAGGGGAAACCCCTTGTGGTGGCCTTTTACGGAGAGTCGGGCAGTGGAAAAAGTGTGACGGCCAAAGCTTTGATGTTTTCTCTTCAAGCCCATGGGAAAAATGTGGTCCGTCTTCAGATGGACGACTATTTTTTTCTGCCGCCCTCAGAAAACAGTGCAGAGAGGGAAGGGGATCTCTCTCGAGTGGGCCCAAGGGAAGTGGACTTGGAGATGTTGGATCGCCACCTTAAAGAGCTCAAGGTGGGGGCTGACGAGATTCGGCACCCGGTGATTGATTTTAAGAACAACACTCGCATTGTTGAGCGACTTTGCGTCCCCACGCCTTTGGATTTTATTCTGGTGGAGGGGACCTATGTGAATTTATTGAGCCAGGTGGACTTGAGAGTTTTTTTGGAGAGAACCTTTGAGGAAACCCATATTCACCGCGTGGCGCGAATGCGTGAACCTGACTCTGATGTACTTAAGGAGGTTTTGAAGATCGAACATCAAATTGTTTTGGGGCATCGCTCTCAAGCGGACCATGTGATTTCTAAAGATTTTCGGTTGCTCAGGTGAAGAGATGACAGAGGGTTTGGCTCTTGGGGTGGACATTGGAGGGACGCGAACCAAGCTGGGCCTGATCAGTCGTCGAGGTGAAATATTGAGGTCGTCAGTATTCTCTTCGCAGGGCTTTTCGCAGCCCCAGGAGTTTGTTCAAGCTTTAGTCGACCAGATTCACAGTTTTTTAACTCCCCAGGAAGCCCAGAGCCTCCTCGGCGTGGGGGTGGGCGCCCCCAACGCTAATCCACATTTGGGAAAAATGATTCAACCCACTCACTTTCCTTGGGAAGAGGTGGACCTCTCAAGGCCTCTTCAGGAGGCCTTGGCCAAGTCCGTGGTGCTTGATAACGACGCCTGTGTGGCCGGCTTTGGTGAGCAGTTGTGGGGGCAGGCTCAAGGCTGTCAGAATTTTGCTGTGCTCACTTTAGGCACAGGAGTGGGTGTGAGTGTCTTTGTGCAGGGGCAAGTTCTGCGCGGCCCAGGAGGGGTGAATGGAGAATTTGGTCATTTTCCCCTATTTGCAGAAGGAAGGCCTTGTGCCTGTGGTGGCCAGGGTGGGCACTTGGAGCCCTATTTATCAGTTTCAGGCATGCTACAGACCATTAAGGAGACAGGAGGTCTAGAGCTCACTTGGCCAGAAGTGTTGGACCGCTTTCTTCAGCCCCAGGTGGAGCCTTCGCTGGAGGAGGCTTTGCGGGAGGTGGCCCAGCAGCTAGGCAGAGCTCTAGCCACCCTCCATGTGATCTGTGGGCCTGAAAGGTTTATTTTGTCAGGGGGAGGGAGTTTGCTGGGCCAAAGATTTTGCAATTGGACTCAGGAAGCCCTTGAAATTTATACTTTTCCCAGCTTTCGTGGCCAAGCTCAGGTGAGGGTTTCAGAGATCTCCTCAGAGGCTGGGGCCGTCCTGGGGGCCGCAGCCCTGGCTTTTTTCCGCCATTAGCCCTTGGCTTGAGGGGGCTTTTAGGTTATAAATGCGCTGCATTAATTGTTCTGTTTTTTTGGGGGTTCTTTTGCTTTCATTGATTTTTTATTTCCTATTTGGGCTCAATGGGGCCCAAGCCAAGGTGATTGAGTTTAAGCCAAATCAGGGGCCTGGTCAGGCTCCTCTGCAGTTCACTTGGACCTTGATTGAAGATGGGCGTATTTCAGGAAGAGATTTTCAGGTTTTTGAGGAGGGGTTGAGGTTTTTTTGGTCCTCTTTGGGGCCCCACTGGCAGGCCGTCTACACCTCCCCCGAGCAGCTACCCGAAGGGGGAGTGGATTTGGTCTTCCTGCTGCAGAAGAGTCAGGGTTTGGCTTTTGATGCTGAAGCGGCCTTTACCGAGCGATTGGATTCAGAGGGGCTTCGCTCAGTGTCTATTGTTCACCTGATCTATGAGCGGATTTTGGGCCCTTACTCCTCAGGCTCTTTCAGTCAAGAGGAGTCTGAAGCCAAAGCTCTGGCTCAGGTCTTGCGGGCTTTGGCCCATCAGTTTTTTGGCTGGGGGTTGCCAGGGCTTACAGGTCAAGCTGTGGGGGGATTTTTAGAGGCTGAGGTTCGGGCCTCTCGAGAGAGCCTCTCTTGGCTAGAGAAGGTTTTGGCGGCCCAAGCTCTGTCACCCAGTCTGCGTCAGCAGCTATTTAACTGGTATCAAGAAGAGGAAAGTCGCCTTCTCCTTAGGCGTCAGGTCTTGGCTCAGTCTGCAGCCTCGACTCAGCCCATTCCCTTGCCCTCCTGTAAAAGCCTCCTCTATGCTGGCCAAGTTGAGTTTTAAATCCTAATGGGTTGACTGCTGGCAGATCGGAGTGGGGCTCTCTGCCACTGACTCAAATTGTTACAATAGGGCCTTTAAATCTTTGAAAGACCAGTGGCCCGAGGATTTTTTTGCTCCTTGGCCTAAGGTCCGAG
>SKLV01000077.1 GCA_007121385.1 Bdellovibrionales bacterium | reverse complement strand
TTCAATCAGAATATAAACAATTGGGACCTGAGCAATGTCACCAATCTAATGAAAATGTTTCAGGGCGCTGAGGTTTTTAACCAACCCCTCAACAACTGGAACACCTCCAATGTCACAGGCATGAACCGAATGTTCCATGGAGCCTCAATCTTTAACCAGAATATACGCTGTTGGAATGTCACCAATATTTCCAGTGAGCCTACTAACTTCTCTAACGGCTCCCCCCTAACCTTTGGCAACAAACCCCTTTGGGGAACGGATGGGTCGGGTTGCTGAGGCTGGTTTTTAAAAGAACAGTCCCCAAACCTGAAGCAAGAGAGCTGCGATGATCACGGTCGGGGCCACATAGCGAAGGACAAACATCCAGTGGGAGTAAAGTTTGACTGAGCTCAAACTCTCTGGATCAATAAACTCGCTGCTCATTTTTTGTCTTTCTAGACGGTAGTAGATCAGCTGAGACACCACCAGGGCCGTGATGGGCAACATCCAGTGGATCAGGAGACCATCTAAAATTTCCAAGAGCCCTCGCTCTCCCAGCCTCACTCCCTTAAAAACCGTGCTGGACAGAGCGGGCAAAAGGGCGAGAATCCAGCAGGTGCTGGCCGCCACAACAGCGGACTGCAGCCGCGACCATTTGAGCTTGTCGCGCAAATTGGCCACAATGGTCTCCAACAAGCCAATGCTGGCCCCTAGGGCCGCCAAATAGAGACAGAGAAAAAATCCCAAGCCAAAAAGATGTCCTCCTGGAATTTGGGAAAAGAAACTGGGCACAGTTTGGAATAGAAGCAGGGGTCCGGTCACTGCACTGATGGTGATAAGCACCAGTGGAAAAATAAGAATGCCGGCAAAGAGAGAGATCATTGAATCCAAAGTGGCCACCCGAAAACCGGCCATTGGAATATAGGAGCGCTCCTGCAAATAGCTACCAAAAGTCACCATGGTCCCAAAGCCCACACTCAAAGTGAAAAAGAGGTGGCCGACGGCGTGGCCTAAGGAGGAGAAGGTCAGTTGGGAAAAGTCGGGGTAGAATAAAAAGCGCAAGGCCTCGGGGGCGGACTCCAGGGACAGGGACTTCACTGCGAGGATCAACAGCAAAAGGACAAAGAGAGGCATCATATAGCCCAACCAGCGCTCAATGCCCTCCTCCACATCATTGGCCACAATAATGCCCACCACCAGCAGGTGAACACTGGCCAAGGCCGCCTGCAGCCAACCATTGTTGAGCAAAATATCTAAACTGCGCTGGGGCTCCAGACTCTGAGCGGAAAACAGGGGGACGAGAAACTGCATAAAAAAGTGCAGCACCCAGCCGCTGATCACGGCGTAGTAGGCCAAGACCAAAACACAGATCAAGAGCACCACAGGAGCAAAGTGGGTGACCCAGGACAAGCGCGGGCGCAGATTTCCTCCCGAGTCCTTGTCGGAGGCCAGACTCTCCAGAGCCAACCACAGACCCGAGCGACTGGTTTTACCCAACAAAAGTTCGGCCACCAAGAGAGGCAGCCCCAGCAGGAAGACTAAACCCACATAGAGCAGGACAAAGGCTCCACCCCCATTTTCAGCCACCACATAGGGAAAGCGCCAGAGATTGCCCAGCCCAAAGGCGGAGCCAATGGCCGCCAAGTAAAAGCCGAGTCGGGTCCCCCAACCTCGAGAAGGGGACGCGGCGGATGAGCTCATCTCATTGCCCCCCGCTTTTCATCACAAAAATGCGGATGGGAATACCCTGAAGGCCCCACTGCTCCTGGATCCGATTGGCCAGAAAGCGCCGATAGGAAGGGGTCACTCCCTGAGGATGATTGGCAAAGGCAATAAAGCTCGGCGGCACCTGCTTGGTCTGAGTCAAATAGTAGAACTTCACATTGCGGGTGCCCCAGACGGGGGCGGGCGCCTTACGAATGACCTCGGTAAAAAACTTATTGAGCTGGGATGTGGGGATGCGAATGTGCAATTTTCCCCTCACTTCTTCGATCTTCTCGAAAAGAGCCTGTATCCCCAAGCCCGTCTTGGCACTGGTGAAGACCACGGGAATCTCAGTAAAAAAATGAAATTGTCTTTTTATCTGCTCATGCAAGCCCTGCCGGAAAGCGGGGCGTTCCTGCTCACCTAGGTCGGTCTTATTCACCACCAAGATGATGGCCTTATGCTTTTCCAGACAGTACTCCACAATGCGGGCATCCTGTACGCTGGGTCCCTCCATGCCATCAATCAGCAATAAAACCAGCTCGGAGTGATCAATGGCTTTGTGAGACATCACGGCGGAAATAAACTCCACACCCTCCTTGCGCTTAGAGGGGCGCCTAAGCCCTGCAGTGTCCACCAACACATAGGACCTTCCACCATAATCAAAGCTACTCTCCACGGCATCTACGGTGGTGCCCGCCTGATCGCTGACAAGCATACGCTCTTGGCCTAAGAGAAGATTGCACAGGGAACTCTTGCCCGCATTGGGTTTTCCCACCACACTGAGGCGCAAGCCCTCGCGCTGAGTGTGCTCGCCCCCGGCCACATGGGCTCCTATCCACTCCACTACCTGATCCACACCCACGGCCTGCTCAAAGGAACAGGGCAAGGGCTCCAGACCAAATTCATAGAACTCACTGAGCAAAAGATCCTTATCCTGAAAGCGGTCCACTTTATTCACCACCAACAAAAAGGGGCGACCACTCTCCTTGGCCATTCTCAAAATGTCTCTGTCCTCGGGCACCAATCCGGTCTTGGCATCCATCACCACCACCAGCAAATCCACGTGCTGAATCACAGACTCCACCTGGGCGCGAATCAAGGGCGAAAAGCCCTCTTGAGCCTCGGTGACTCCACCCATATCCAGAACATCAAATTTTTTACCCCACCACTCGGCAGGCTCCACCTGAATATCTCTGGTAACTCCAGGCTCGTCCCTCACCAAGGCGCGACGGGTGCGGGTCAGCAAGTTAAACAGTGTTGACTTCCCCACATTGGGGCGCCCCAAAAGGGCCACCTGCAGATGAGAGCCCAAAACAGTGGGGGGATGAGAGCTGCTACTGAGCGGAAGTGACATAGCCCAGCTCCTTCATCACGGCAGGGTTTTTAAACCAGTCCTTTTTGACCGCCACATGGAGATCCAAGTACACCTGACGGCCCAAGATCTTTTCCAGATCCCGCCGGGCCTCCATCCCCATTTGACGGATCATCCGCCCCCCTTGGCCCACCACGATGGCCTTGTGGTTGGACTTGGCCAGCAAAATCTCGGCGTAGATCTTGACTACGGGTCCCTCGTCTTC
>SKLV01000171.1 GCA_007121385.1 Bdellovibrionales bacterium | reverse complement strand
TACAGGCGTCTGGGGACTTTTGACTCTTTGAACTTGAGCCGGGCTTTTAACAATGCCGAGATTGTGGTGTCTCAGCCCTAAATTGAAATTAAAACTGAATGATTGAGAGAATTTTTAAAATTTTTAATTGAGAGGTAGAAAATGAAAACTCTAAACCAAAGACAAAGATCATGGTGGTCGATGACCACCTCCCTTATGGCGGTGTTGCTCCTGGCCCTGATGAGTTCAGGCTGCAGCAAAAAGTCGAGCCAAGGCCCCAGCATTGGCCCCGGTGGGCACGGTGGAGTCGGTGGAGGCTGCTTTGATGAGTTCTGCTACGGAGCCACTGAATTCTTGGGCGCCGGCTTGGCGGTCAATGAAATAGGGGCCGAAGTGAGTTTGGAAATGGGACTGCAGTTTTTCCGCACCGATGGGCCCTGGGACGATGGCCTGTCCTGGACTGACTATAGGGGCGGAGCTATTGCTGAGGGCTATCTCTTTGTTGAGTCCGACTCCACGGCCTGTAACTTAAGCGAGTCTCGGGCCACCATTCGTCGCGGCTTTTATATGTTGAATCCTGTGAGCTCGACTCAGTGGTCTGACTCTGGAGTCTGGAATATCACCAATCATCAGATTGAGGCCATTCATGAGTCTGGCCGTAGCATGATGATCACCATCAAGGCCCTGTCATTAAAAGCTCACTCTGCCCGCTTGGGAAGAGATGGCTTTGAGTATCAGAACGGAATGGTGGGTGAGCTGAGCATTGACTCAGTACAGGGAATTTCCTGCAACATTTGGGGCTGGAACCTGAATGTTCTACTCACTTACTAAAAGAAAATCCATCCAGGAAAAAGGCAGAGTAAATCTTTAATGAGGAAAAGAGTGATGACTTCAAAGCCAAATGCAAAAAATCAAAGCCTGTCCTTGGCCAAGATGGGAATTCAGACTCTGGTCCTCTTTGCCCTAGCCCTTTTCCATCTGGCCTGCTCCACCCAGTGGCGTGAGGCCAATGTCAGCCTGGAAGGGGACGAGATGATGTCTTACCTGGATGAGGTTTTAAGCTTTAACTCTGGTGCCCCCGGCCAGAGAGAGGTTATTCGTCAACTTCGGGAAGATCCTCGTTCTACAGTTTATTTTGCCCAGTCATCGGTGGAGTTTGGTCCAGCGGTGAGCGTTGCTTCCCTCCTGGACTTCACCCCTCTGGGAGTGGACCGCTCACCGGTGGACCTCCAAGCCGCCCAAGTTTTTTTTATCGATCTGCCTTTGGAGGATGGCACTCATCGCAACGCCTTGATTGTGGAGCTGTGGTGGGGACCTAATGACTTCACCACTCATATCTTAAGTGGAGAGGGCTCCGTGCTAGATGGCACCGAGTATGTGGCCTTTTTGGGACCTCAGGGTGCCAATGGTGCTCCCAGCATGGTACTGCGCTCCTATGATGTGAGTCGAAGAGGGCAGCTCAATGCGGTCATTCAACTTAAAGTGGGTAACTTTGATCCACAGACGGGCATTGAGACCTACTGGGGCAAGTTCTCCACCCTGGTGGGATATCAGTAGAGGGTCTTGAGAGGCTTAAAGCCTTTGCGCCCGCCCCCTGCAAGCAAAGGGCCTTTCAGGAAAATTTTAACCGACAAAAAATCTTGCCTTTTCAAGGGCACTTATGGGCTAATGGGCCATGGCTTTAGACTTCTGGGTGGAGTTCTTCGAGGATTTGCAGCATATTCGGGGTCGGTCGCGCAACACGGTGATGGCCTATCGCCGTGATCTGGAACTCTATGAGGAGTTTTTGCAAAAGCATTCAGACTTAGCCCAGCTCTACGATTTTTTAACCCAGAAAAAGCTGTCTCGTCGCTCTCAGGCCCGAGTGATCAGTTCACTCAGGACCTACTTTCGATTTTGTGAGGAAAAGGGGGGGCAGACCCCCGACTTACGGCAGCTGCGCCCACCCAAAGTCAAAGCCTCTCTGCCCAAGGTTTTGAGTCCTGGGGATTTTCGACGCCTCTATGAAAACTGCGCGGTGGACTCTCCTCTGCGCACTGCTCGCAATCAGATCACTTTGCTTTTGCTCTACGGTTTGGGCTGTCGAGTGAGCGAGCTGATATCACTGAATATTCAGGACCTCAATGAAACCGAAGCCTGGGTCAGTGTCACCGGAAAGGGGGGCAAGCAGAGGCTGTTGCCCTTAACACAAAACCTTTTGGCCGAACTCAAACTCTATCTGAGTGAAGTGCGACCTCAGTTGCGCAAGGAAAACACCCACTCAGTTTTGATCAATGACCGGGGCAATCGTCCTTCCCGAGTGGACATTTGGCGCTGGCTGGCGGCCTGGTCAATGAAGGCGGGCTTTGACCAACCCATCAGTCCCCATCAGTTTCGCCATGGCTGTGCCACCAGTCTTCTGGACGGGGGAGCTGACTTACGCTCTATTCAAATGCTTTTAGGTCACTCCAGCATTCAGACCACTCAGATCTACACCTCAGTCAGTCGCAGCAAGCTCAAGGAGGAAGTGGATAAGCACCACCCTCTATCTGGGCGGGAGAGTGAGCCTCTGCCTTAAATCTTCAGCAGCGGCAAAAATCTTTGTTTTCCTGGCCTCGTCCATTTTTTCAAGGCTTCTCACCATCATGGACAGGCGGGGGTTGCGGCCAAAAAAATCCTTGTGGCGGTGAATAAAGGACCAGTAGAGTCCATCCACTCCATCCTGCCAGGGGCCGGTGGGATAGCTGCCCATTTTTCTGTAGTAGTTGGAGCCACAGATATAGGGCTTGGTGGCAAAGATTCCCCCATCACTAAACAGAGCCATGCCATAGACATTGGGGCCCATCACCCAGTCGGAGGAGTCAATAAACATTTCCATAAACCAGCGGTGGGACTCTTGGGGGTCCACCTCGAGGAGCAGGTGCAGATTGCCCACCACCATCAGTCGTTCAATATGATGGGCGTAGCCATAGCGCCAGGTTTTATAAAGCACTTGATCCAGGGGAGGGACACCAGTCAAGCCAATACTCTCACCCTCTGGTGAGACTTGAGGGGGAGAGTACCAAAGGCCATTCAGGCGCCGGTGGTGGTTCCAGAAATTGCTCTTCTCCTGTTTTTCGCTGAAGTTTTGGTAAATGCCGCGGACAAACTCTCTCCAGCCAATCACCTGGCGAACAAAACCTTCCAGAGAGTTCAGAGGTGTCTCTTTGGCTTGCCCCTCTTGAAGGACTTGATTCACCACTTGAGCCGGGCTGAGAAGCCCCGTATTGAGAAAGGGGGTGAGCACGGAGTGGTAGACAAAGGGGGAGTGAGGGGCCAGGGCATCCTCATAGGGGCC
>SKLV01000093.1 GCA_007121385.1 Bdellovibrionales bacterium | reverse complement strand
CGCCCCAGCCTGGCCTTAATGGGTCCGACCGCTTTTGGTTTTCCCTACAGATCCAGCACCAACACTCTTCACTTAGGCCTTTCCTGTAGTCCCTGCACCAAAGATGGCCGCGGCCGCTGCAACAACTCGGTCTATAAACAGTGTTTGAAGGATATCACCCCCGAAATGGTGACAGGTTCCCTGGAGTCTCTATCTTAGCGGCCGAGGCGGCGGCGCAGGTCTTGAATCGCTCGTTCCCCTTCTTGGCGGAGCTGCTGGGTCTCAGATTGCTGGCGCTGCTTGAGCTGTTGTTCAGCCCTTTTTTGCGCTGCTTGAGCCTCCTTTTTTTGCGACTCCACCAACTGAGTGATCTCACTGCGGATGCGGTTGTACTCGGCCTCCAGCTTGGCTCTTTCCGCATTGACCCTCTCATCCACCTGACGCCTCAGCTCGGCTCGAGCTCGATCAATCTGAGCTTGGATCTGCCGGGCAAAACCCTGACTTAAAGCTTCCCCTAAGTTGGAGCGCAAATTGAGTCGGGGCCGACTCCAGCGGCCTGAAGCCCGGGCGTCCACATTGAGCATCTGCAGATCTGAGAACACTCCCCTGAGAATCTCTTGGAGCAAAGGCTCTGGGGTTTCCAGATCGAAGTCCAAGTTGGTGAATTCGTTGTAGGAGCGCACATTGATCTCACCATTCTTTAACTCAGCAGTCAGTTGCCACTGGCCTGTGGACTCATTCATCGTCAGGCGAATGTCTCTGGACTGGGCCAATCTCAATGGCCGCATGGGGTATGAGGCCACCGACACACTGAGATTTTGCTGGGGCTCGGCCGTGGTGTGGTCCAAAACCATATGTGTTTTAAAGCCAAGGATTTGCTGGTGGGGAAAGTCCCCCTCAATCTTGAGCTCTGTGGGACGACCCAGCTGAACTGGGTGGGAGGTGAGGTGAGTGAGTTCTCCAGCCACCCGGCCACTGAATTCAGAGTCTGTCGGCTCTGAACTGATGGCGGCTCGCTTGAGCCAAAACAGAGGGTAGCCCTTGGCGGTGGGAAAGCTGTAGGTTTGGCCCTCTGAGCGGGGCGGGGGAACAAAGACCTTCTCTTCCTTCTTTTCGCCGGGGGCAAGCCCTGGTGGAATGTACTGGAGTGCCACATTCATATAGCGATTCAAGGTGAGCAAGGTGTCCTCAAACATGCCCAAGAACAGACCCGTGGAGAGGGCGGCGGCATCGATGCCGGGAATATTAAAACGGGCCTCCAGATCTCTGAGATCTTGGCGGACCATAGCCTCAAGCTCTTGAAAGGCCCCTTCAAAGCCACGGACATCACTGTTGAGCTCCCGTTGCGCTCTGTCGATCTCCCGGATTTTCTGCTCGATCTCTTTGTAAAGCCGCTCGCCCTCTTTGAGGTTGCGGGCCAGCTCTTGGGGTTGACGCAAGTCCAGCTTCAAGTCACCAATCTGCTTGGCCAGAGCTTCGATCTCCCGTCCGTGAGGAAGATCACGCAGCCTCTGTTTCCACTGAGCTTGCTTTTCCTTCAGCTCTTTTTCCAGCTCTTCAATGCGGATCAGGGATTTCAGCTCCTCTTCAATCAGTTTGAGCTGGTCCCCGGCTCGAGTGCCGCCGGCAATGGCGGCAATGTCACCCAGAATATTCTCATTGTGCTCCTCGCGCAGAGTCTGAATCAGCTCGGCCTCCAATTCCTTCATAAGGCTGGAGTCCGATTCGGAAGGGGGCCTCACCCAGCCCGGCCGACGGCGGGGGACATGCATCTGAATATTGGTGACGCTGGCCTCTTCCACCACAAACTTAGCTCGCAAGAGGGCATCCCACAGCAGATGAAAGCGCACTCGCTCCACCTGTATGAGATTGCGCTCAGGCTGCTCTTTGTCCGTCACTTGAATGCGACCAATGGTCAAGTGGCCCCCTAAAAAGGAAGTGCGGAGGGAGCCAATGTTCACCTCAGCCCCATGGACATAGCCAGCGGCCCACTCCAGGCCGTAGCGCAGATGGCGGTCAAAGAAGTGGGAAAAGTAAAAAAAGGTGGCGGCACTGAGAATAAGGACAGGAACGATCGCCTCAAAGCGAATGGGGCCCTTGGACTTGGCCCTTTTTGCCGGAGCGGAGGCCTGAGGATTTTGTCCAGTTGAAGTAGGGTCTTGGGGCCCCTGTCCCCCATTATTATCCGTAGAGTTTGTCATAGGTGTAATACCATTTGTAAATCACTGTGGCCTTAAAGGCTTTAAAGAACTTGGAGCTTTTAAATTGAGACACCACTGTGGCCCGGTAGCGCAAAATCATAATGCGAGCGATGACCATTACAAAGGGCAAAAGGGCCAGGGCCACAATTCCTGAGCCCATCACGATGGTGTTGTTAAAGCGAGTGAGGGGAACAATGGGCATATTGTACAGCTGAGTCCAAAGCTCTTGGAGAGCCGGAGCCTCAAGAGCCCAGGTGCCCACGCGGTGAAAGACCGAGTCCAAAAGGTAGGCGGGAAAGGCAAAAAAGAAGGCTGCCAAAAAAGCCGCGGTCACTTGAATGCGAAACAAGAAGATGCACAAAAAGATAATCAAACTCTGCAGGGAGAAGGCCGGAGTCATGCCCAGGACAAAACCGGCCGCCACCCCCGCCGCCAGTTGATTGGTCCCAGTGTCTGAATTGAGCAGCTTCACAAAGGAAAAAAATTGCTTAAGTAAAAATCCCATAGGCCTATTTTTCGCCTCATCTCTAGGGAAGTCAACAGAGCTCGCACGAGACAAAAGACAAGTCCTCACTCTGTCAGTGTCTTGATTTTTTCGGCGATTCCCCCTAGACCATCTCCCTATGGTTTCACTGTGTCGCAAAATTGAAGACTCTCCTCTCTTTCAAAACTTTGTGATTGGGGTCATTGTCTTTGCCGGCCTTTTGGTGGGACTGGAGACCGACTCCCAGTTGGTCCAGGCCTATGGACCCATTTTGGGTTTTCTGGACAGCTTGGTCCTGACTATCTTCTCGGTGGAGATTCTGATCAAACTGGTGGCTCGCTCTCCGCAACCCTGGCACTTTTTTAGGGACCCCTGGAATGTCTTTGATTTTGTTATTGTGGCGGCCTGCTTTGTGCCCTTAGCCAGTCAGTATGCCATGGTGCTAAGAATGTTGCGCTTGCTTCGAGTTCTGCGCCTGGTGCGAGCCGTGCCCCGACTGCAGGTGGTGGTGGAGGCCCTACTGCGCGGACTGCCCTCCATGTTCTATGTCTCCCTTCTCCTTATGATGCTCTTTTATATGTATGCGGTGATGGGCACCTTCCTGTTTGCCACCAATGATCCGGTTCACTTTGGCAACCTCCAGACTTCTTTTTTAAGCCTCTTTCGCATTGTCACTTTGGAGG
>SKLV01000087.1 GCA_007121385.1 Bdellovibrionales bacterium | reverse complement strand
TTTGTGGTCAGGGTTTGGTGGGCCATATGTCCTTGGCCCATCCGGTCTGCCGCAAGGCCGTCTCTCGCCTTCAAGAGCTGATGAGTCAGCCAGAGCTGAGCGGCTGGGACAGCCACTTTGGTAAAACTTATGTCTGCATTGAGGGCCCTAATTTCTCCACTCAGGCCGAGTCCAACAGCTACCGGCAAATGGGGGCCCACATCATTGGCATGACCAACTACCCAGAATATGCTTTGGCCCGTGAGGCCGGTTTGACTTATTTGCCCTGCGGCTTTGTCACCGACTACGACTGCTGGGACGACAATATCCCCCATGTCACTCTGTCTGAGGTCTTGGAGGTGATGAGGAAAAACAACGCCAAGGCCTTTAAAGTGGCGGAAAAAGTGGTGAGCACTGGGCCTGATCTCTACCAAGACTGTCAGTGCAAAGAGGAAGGTCTTAAAAATGGAGTAATGACTCCCGAAGCGGCTTGGCCTGAGGCCACCCGTGAGTGGCTGAGCATTCTAAGGAGCTGAGATTGAAAAAAGACTTTAGCAATTATCAAAAACCCAGCGAGGCGGACCTAAAGCAAAAGCTCACTGAGCTCCAGTACAAGGTAACGCAAAAAGATGGCACCGAGAGAGCCTTTGCCAATGAGTACTGGGATGAAAAGCGTCCAGGAATCTATGTGGATGTGGTGTCTGGAGAGCCCCTCTTTGCCTCGGTCCACAAGTTTGACTCAGGATCGGGTTGGCCCAGCTTTTTTCAGCCTTTGAGTCCAGAGGCTGTCACCACCAAGCCCGATCGCAAGCTCTTTGTCACTCGCACTGAGGTGCGGAGTCAATGGGCGGACTCCCACCTGGGCCATGTCTTTGAAGATGGCCCCGCCCCCACAGGACTTCGCTACTGTATTAATTCAGCGGCCTTGCGATTTGTTCCAGTGGAAGATTTGGAAAAAGAGGGCTTGGGGGAGTATCTAAGCCTGTTTACAAAGTCCTAGCCTTCGAAGAGCTCCTCAATAAAAAACTGGGTCTTTGCGGGAATTTGTCGCTTGGGATAGTAGTGCTCAAGAATAGAAAAAACATCTTGGGCTGAGCTCAATTTTAAAAACTGAATTAAGAAGATCACATCATCCCGATCACTGCTGTCCCAGCGGGCACTGAGGCATTTCATGGCCAGCATATATCTGGGCTCAGGAGCCCACACCCTAAGATGGGATAGGTTGATCACATCTTGTCTTACAAAGTCCCCTTGAATATAGGCTTTGGCCGCATCGTTGAGCCAGTCGGGGGGGAGATCTTCTCTTTCGCCAATGCGAGCCACCAGATCCCGCACCAGATTGGTGGGCTTGAAAATGGCATCGACATCACGGGTGGCAGCTCTGGCCTGATACACCAGGCACATGACGGCCCCCCCTACAATTCCAATTTCGGCCTTTTCATCTCTTTGGGCCAATTCAGAGTTGAGAAGCTCAAAAAGACTCAGAATCCTCTGTCGATCCAACATCAAGCTCTCCTAGGACTTAAGCTCGTTTCAAAAAATCTTCTGCAACAAAAATCAGATTCTTACGAAACTCCAAAGGGGCCTCTAAAATCATCATGGCCTTTAGCGCCTCACTTTCCGAGACAAACCAGGGCGTCTCCAGATGGTAGATTTTTTGCGCCCACTCCGGGGCATCCATCCCAACTTCCCGGCAAAGGGAAGAGACCATGGAGGCTAAAAGAGCCTGAAGTCTTAAATCAAGCTCTTTAGAAGGGGGGCAAAGAATCAAACGAGCATCCAGGCGGCGGCGAAACTCATCGACAAAATTCATAAAGTGAATCTTCCAACTGGCAAAGCCATCGCGAAGGACCAAGTGGGCCACCGATTGAACAGAGAGCTCTAAGCAGGTGTTCCTCTCGCCAGAGACCAAATAGAGGTCTCGGTCCAAAGTCTGGGTGACTCGCATCAGGGAGTCTAGGCGGGAGTGTTGAGGGTTTTTGATCAGGGCTCGAAGACTCACCCGGCTGAGTTCACTCTCTAAAGCCAGACGACGCTCTGAAAGTCCCTGACCCCTTAATGTCTCAAAAAGAGCCAACATATTGTACACTTTAAAATACCACCTTTGGTATACTTTAATGTACCATATGCAGACTTAAAGTCAAGTGCTGCTAATAGGGCCAGTTTTCCTCACTGATAAGAGGCACTCCCCAGTCAGAGGGGTCCTTTTAAAATGGAATTTTTTAGGCCTAGGAGGACCAAAAGGGTGAGCCCTCGTCCAAGTCCTCTTCTTGAATAAACTGTAGCTCTTGACCCACATGGAGGAAATGCAGGGTGAAGCCCCGAATGCCCGAGGGACGCTGCCAAAATTCAACCGCCAGGGTTCCATCACTGGAGAGAAAGCGTCCTTCCGCTGAAGGATCGGCCTGCAGATGACCATTTTCGATCAGCTCAAAAACCACCTGACCGTGGAGGTGAGTTCGTCCCTGAAACCAATCAAACCAGTAAGTGGACTCAGCCGAAGAGCTGTGACCCAGGTCCACTTTCATTAAAGCGGCCTCACAAAAAAAGCTGGTCTTTAGTTGAATGGGATCTGAAGAGCGAGCCCAACTGACCACTGGGCTGGATAGGATTCCCCAAATAACGAGTAAGAAAAGCTGGCTGAGCCAGGACCTTGGATTCATCAACACCCCCCCAGGTTTTGATTCCCTAGCTCAAGAGATAACTTGAAAGTCCGCTCCCACACCAGCCAAATGCGAATAGCATTAGTCTGTGTAAAATTTTCTGACTCTCCGAACCCCTTTCTTTTCCCCTTTTACTTTCTTCTTAGCAGGTTCAGGAACTCGCTGTCGCTGGAGATAATCATCTCTGTCTCAGGCTGAATAGCCTTTTCATAGGCCTGCAGTTTGCGCACAAACTGATAAAAGCCGGCATCTCGCCCCACAGATTGAGCATAGATGGCAATGGCCTCCGCCTCGGCTTTTCCCAGAATGGCCTGAGATTTTTGATAGGCTTCTGACTCTATGGACTGCAGCTCTCGGCTCAGCCGTCCCTCAATGCGGGCCTGTTCGCCTTTTCCCAGAGAGCGCAGCTTTTCAGCAATTCGTACTCGCTCTGAAATCATCCTCTCATACACTCTCTGCTCCACACTCTGTTCATAGGAGATCCGTCGCAGCTGAACATCCACCAGCTGCACTCCAAACTGTTGCAGTCGCTCCTCAGCCTGCTCAGCAATCATTTGACTGAGGCGTTCCCGACCCACTGTGATCTGGTCAATTTCACCAATGACCTCTTCTTCCACACCCTCAATGTCGGACTCAGTCTGCTCTAAGCGCTGTTGTCGGCGTCGCTCAATCTCCTCAAGGATGTCGTTGGAATTCCTCACCGCTTCGACCAACTTGTAGTTGGAGATCACATC
>SKLV01000053.1 GCA_007121385.1 Bdellovibrionales bacterium | reverse complement strand
CACAAAGCGCAAAATCCGCACAGCCAGGCCATAGGGAATCTCTTGGTGAAGAAGGGCAAAGGCCTTTTCCCTCACTAGCTCGGCGGCCATTTGCCTGAGGGTCTGGGTGGTGTAGATGTCCGAATCAAAAAGTGGAGAGGGACTGAGAGGAAGCATCTGCAGCAGAGCTTCTTTCAAAGCCTTCACTTCCGCGGGCTTGGGCTTGAGCAAGGACATGGAGAAAAAAGGCGGTCCTTGACCCTGGATCTCCTCCACCACCTGAAGCAGGGCCTGATCCCCGAGCTCCAGATCCGTTTTAGTCAGCAACACAGCCCAGGGCTTGCCGCTGTCCTTGATCATTCCCACCATTTTTTTTATCAAATCCAAGTTGGAGCTGTCCTTGGCCAAAAGCAAAAGGAGTCCATCACTTTGAGCCAGCACCTCCTTAAACTCGTCCTGAAGGTAGGAGTTGAGACCCTGCTGAGACTCAATCACTCCGGGAGCATCCACCAGGGCTATTTGCCCTGAGGGCTCACTGATAAGGCCCGTGACTCTTTGCCGAGTGGTTTGAGCCTTGGGTGTGACAATAGAGACCTTTTCCCCCACCAAGAGATTGGTGAGAGTGCTTTTTCCCGCATTGGGGAGACCGACCAGACCAATAAAGCCGGCTCTGTATTTTTGGTCTTTCGACCTCTGTTCATCACTCATGTTTATCCTGTTTGGGCCAAGCTGGACTCCAGGCCTCCAAGGCCTTGCGAGCCGCCTCTTGCTCCGCTTGTTTTTTGCTCCTACCCTGACCTGAAGCCAAACCCTGCCCCTGTAGGCTCACCACCACCGAAAAGAGCCGATCGTGAGCAGGCCCCTCTTCACTTTTTAGTTCATAGGTGGGGGTCTGGCGGAAGCTCTGTTGGGCCAGCTCCTGAAGCCGGGTTTTGTAGTCCTCACTGAAGGATTGATAGGGATCAATTTTTTGCAGTCGAGAGGAAAAGGACTCCTCGATAAACTTCATGGCCATATCAAAACCCCCATCTAAATAAAGAGCTCCCACATAGGCCTCAAAGGCTGAGGAGAGCAGCCGGGGTTTTTGCGCCCCCCCGCTCTGAGCCTCACCCCGCCCCAGCCGCAAACGCTGATCTATCCCGTATTCCAGGGCCAGTTCCGACAAAACTCTCTCGTTAACCAAGCTGGCCCTGATCTTGGACAGATCCCCTTCTGGACTGGAGGCCAGCTGACGCATCAATAAGTCGCTGAGCCCCAGGTCTAAAACGGCATCTCCTAAAAACTCCAGTCTCTCATTGTGGCCTGAAGGGGTTTGAGCCCCTTGCTCATTGTGAAAGCTGCGATGGGTGAAGGCCTGCAGCAAGAGTTGTTGATCCTTAAACTGATACTTGTCCCACATAAAAGGTACCTATAAAAACTACCAAGTACCTTTTGTGACGGCGGCGCGCAACAAAAACCCTGCCACAGGGTATTATCTGCACAGCCCTAGATCTGGGCCATCAGGGGGCTGTCCATGCGCTGATTCCCCAGTGGATGGTAACCCTGAATTTGCACCTCCAACTCCTCCCCGACAGGCAGATCCCCCTGCCGAGAATGCAGCTGGATATTCCAGTAATCCCGAGCTAAAGCCGACTGAACCCCTGTAGACTGACGACTGCTGCGAAGGACAAGGACTTTCTTACGCGAACCCACCTGATTGAGAGCCTCCTGATGATAGCGCTCATGACTGAGCTGGCGCAGACGAGAGGCCCTCTGGACAATGACTGCGGCTGGCAGCTGGAGTTCCGGCCGTCGAGCGGCAAAAGTTCCCGGGCGAACACTGTAGGGGAATACGTGAATTTTGGTCCAAGGCAAGTTGTTAAGAGCTTGGTAGGTGTTCTCAAACTCCGCATCGGTCTCGCCGGGAAAGCCAGCAATCACATCCATGCCCACAAAGGCCCCCTTGACCTTTTTTGCAATATTCGTCAGCGCCCTCTCCACCTCTGGCTGTCCGTATTTGCGCTTCATATCCGCCAAGACCTTGGTGTCCGCACTCTGCAAACTCATATGAAAATGAGGACACAGCCGGGGGTCAGAGTATAGCTCAAGCAGCCGCGAACTCAGTTCAATGGGCTCCAGAGAACTGAGGCGAAGGCGGCCCATCCTGGTCTGCCTTAAGATGGCCTCCACTAAGTCCTCCAGGCCTTTCCCCTGCCCCATGGAGTCATCAAAGTAGTCTCCGATATGCACTCCGGTGAGGACCACTTCGGCCACTCCCTGCCCCTCCAACTCCCGCACTCGTTGAACCAATTGATCAATGGGGATGGATCGACTCTTACCCCGAGCAAAGGGAATCACACAAAAAGTGCAAAAGGAATTGCAGCCATCTTGAATCTTTAAGAAAGACCTGGTGTGATGACTCTCTTCTCCACCACCAGCCTCCAGATCCTCTTTTTTAAAAATATTAGACTTAAAAACTTTTTGCTTCAGCGTTCCCGCATAGTGACAGCGAATGAGATCCACCAAATCCCCCTTGTGGGAGTTGGCCACCACCAGATCAGCTCCGGGCAAATCACTGAATTGATCTGTGTCAACCTGAGCCGCACAGCCAGTGACCACCACCAAGCTTAAGGGATCCTGAGCCTTAATGCGGCGAATGCGCCGCAGAGCCTCTTTGGTGGCCTCAGCCGTCACCGCACAGGTGTTCAGAACATGGACCCGAGGCCCTGAACCTGCATCCCTCTGCCAACCTGCACTTTTCAGTCTCTGCTCCAAGAGCCCACTGTCGTAGGTGTTCACTTTGCAGCCAAAGCTATGAATGGAAAAGTTGAGCTCTTGATTGGCCTCACTCACAAAATCCACCCTCCACCCACTAACTGCTGACCACGATAAAACACGGCCGCTTGTCCAGGAGTTATGGAGCGCTGAGGCTCCTTAAAGCTGAGCTTGAGCTTTTCTCCCTGTCGCTCCACTCGGGCCATTGATCCTGGGTGATGGAAGCGAATTTTCACTTTGAGATCCTCCCCCTCCATCAGCTCATCCAACCAGTTGAGCTGACTCACTTCCACCTCCTGGGAGTAAAGGTGCTCCTCTTCCCCCAGCCAGACTGTGCGAGAGTCGGGGTCGATTTTCACCACATAAAGAGGCTTAGGATGAGAGACCCCAAGCCCTTTGCGCTGACCGTAGGTGAAAAGGTGAATACCCCCATGCTCTCCGAGAACTTGACCACTGGGGTAGAACTTTAACAGCCCCGGGGAAATCTGCTCGGGTCGAGCCTGCTTCTCCACAAAGCCCTGATAGCCGGACTTGCCAATAAAACAAATCCCGGTGGAGTCCTTTTTTTTGGCTACCACCAGATCCTTCTCCTCTGCAATCCTTCGCACCTCTTCTTTTTTGAGGTGGCCCACTGGGAACTTTAAAAAGGGAACAATCTCTGGATTGAGAGTAAACAGGAAGTAGGTTTGATCCTTCCAGTCATCACAGCTGGTGACAATCCCCAAGCGGCCTGTGGGTGAAGTCTCTAGCCGAGCATAGTGGCCGGTGGCCAAATAGTCGCAATTGAGTTCTTTCATCTTCTGAATCAGGTGGTCGAACTTGAGGTAGGTGTTGCAGTTCACACAGGGTATGGGGGTGCGACCCGCCAAATAGGAGTTCACAAAGTCATCAATCACAAAAGCTTTGAATTTGGCTTCGCAGTTCATCACATAAAAGGGAATACCAAGGCGATCGGCCACGCTGCGGGCATCATCCACATCGATACTGGAACAGCAGGTCCCATTTCCCTCCTGGATTTCACAGCTGCTGGCGGAGTAGTCCCAGACCTGCATGGTCACACCAACGACATCATAGCCCTGCTCCACCAAAAGAGCCGCGGCCACTGAGGAGTCCACTCCCCCACTCATGGCCACTAAAACCCGGGGCCGAGACTGTTTTAGATCCATCATAACCTCTCCTTCTGCTTCTGCTCCAGCTTCGTCGATTCTCTTTTGATTTTTCGCAGGCGTTCAACAACAGCTTTAAGTGCCCGAACAAAGCTCTCCACTTCCTCTTCTGTGCTGTCCCAGCCTAAGCTGAGGCGCAAGGAGCTTTGGGCCTCTTCCCGAGTTAAGCCCATGGCCATGAGAACCGGAGAGGGCTCAGGATTCCCAGAGCTGCAGGCCGCTCCCGTGGACACCGCAAAACCCTCCAAGTCCAAGTTCATCAGCAAAGTTTCTCCGTCCACGCCGTCGAGAATTAAACTGGAGGTGTTGGGAAGACGAAGATTGTCTGGACCATTCACTCGGACTCCCGAGATCTGGCTCAGAATTTCCTTTTCCATCTGATCTCGGAGGGCTCTCAGCCGTAAAAACTGGTCTTGGACTTGATCTCGACGACGAGCCATATGGCCGAGAGCCGCAATGGCCAATACATTTTCAGTGCCGGCTCGGCGCCCTCTTTCTTGACCTCCCCCATGAATCAGCGACTCCAGAGGGAAGCCCTTGCGAACATAAAGCGCCCCAGCCCCCTTGAGAGAGTAAAATTTGTGGCCTGAAAAGCTGGCCAAATCCACCCCCCAGCTCTTCACGTCCACTGGCACTTTCCCCAGAGCCTGAACTGCATCACAGTGGACCCAAGCCCCCACCTCATGAGCCCATTCGGAAATTTTTTTGATGGGGAATATATGGCCCGTCTCGTTGTTGGCATACATCACTGAGACCATGGCTGTTTTTGGTCCCAAATAAGAGCGGAGAGTGTCCAAATCCAAAAGGCCCTGACGACTCACTGGGACAGTCAGCACCTCAGCTCCCAGGCCGGCCAGGAACTCCATGGTCTTCATCACGCTGGGGTGTTCAACGGCGCTGATCAAATACTGACGGCGCTCAGATCCCTGACGGCTGAGATGAAAAAAGGCTGACTTCAGGGCCTGGTTATTGGCCTCAGAGCCGCCGCTGGTGAAAACAACCTCCAGAGGGTGGGCTCCAATCATCTGACTGAAGTGATTTCGCGCCTCTCTCATGATGGACTTAGGCCCACGCCCCCACTGGTGAATGGAGCTGGGATTGCCCCAGCGGTCAAGCCACTCCAAGGCCAAAGGCCTTAGCTCCGCAGCCAAAGGACTGGTTGCGTTATGGTCTAGGTACACCGGTTTAAAGGACCGGCCCTGGAAGTTCGTCATAAGTTGAGACTCTTTAACACGAACTGAAATGGGCCTCAATATATTGCGAAGCATTATTTACTCAAAGGCTTAAGCCCTCGTCCATTCCAACCGAAGAGTTCATCAGATGAACAGCTCCTATAAAGAATGGGTTAAAGCCCTCAATATCAATCCGATCCAGGTTGAGGAATGGCTACAACAGCTCCCTCGAGGAGATTCCCTCACCTTTTGGGCTCTGGAGAAGGGAAAGCTCCAGGTGTCTACTTACCTCATGTGGGCCCAGGAGCATTATGGTTTAGCTCTCTTAAAACCTGATTTTTTTCAGAACGAACACCCCAACCGCAAACTCTGGCAACAGATCCAAGGTGTGGCCAACTGGTCCCCCTCTCTTCTACCTCTTGCCGAGTGGGATGGAGTGATTTTTGTTGGCTGCGTAGAGCCCCCTGAAGACATTCAGTGGAGCTTTCCAGTGAGTTATTTGCTGGCCTCACACCGCGACCTTAAACAGCTGTGGCAAGACTATCAAGTGCAGGAAAAGTCCTTTAACGACCTCCCTCCTCCTCCCACTGAACAGAAACCCGATCTGCCACCTCCAACCCAATCGGAAGCCGCTGCCCCCCTCAGCCCTCCTGCAGATGAAACACCTGAAGTCTCAGCTCAGGAACAGGCTCCAGAGGGGCTCAGTTTGAGTTTTGACTTGAACACCTCCACCGCCACCAAAGGCCCCAACCAGGGATTTAACTTTGATGATTTAGCAGCTAGTCTTGACCAAAGCCCTCAGCCACCCTCAGAAACTCAGGCCCCGGCAGGCCTAGACGGCTCCTCTATAAATCCCACTATGACCTATGTGGAGCCAGAAGGCCTCTCTACACCAACAGAGTCCTCTCATCCAGAAGAGGCACCACCTCCCGCTTTTGAGGCTCCAGCAGTCATGACCGCTCCTGCAACACCAGAACCGCCCCCTGCCGCAGAGTCTGCCCCGGTGGCGGCAATGCCCACACCGGATCCAGCTCCCGCAGCCCCACCCCCTCCCTCAAGGCCAGGTTCGGACCTGCAAGGCTTGATCGACTTGGACCAAGCTCAGGTCTCCCAATGGACTGAAGCGGGTTCGGATGATCAGCTGGCCGGCCGGGCCTTTCAAAAACTGCAAAAACACTATGCGCTCAGTATGATTCTTATGCTCGAGGGAAATCAGTTGAAAGTGTGGAAGTGGCAAAAGGGCTTTCAGATTTCATCCCTCCCCTCTGTGGACGTCAATGCCCCTTCACTTTTCCGAGTCGTCCATCGCACTCAGCTGCCCTATCATGGTTATGTCGTCGAGAGTCCCGCCAACATGGAGTTCTTTAAAAGCTGTGGGGTGAGCCCTATTCCTCAGCATGTGACGGCCCAGGCCCTAGTGATGGAGGGCCATCTATTGGGTGTCCTTCTCTGTCTGGGAGACATTTCCGCCAACACCGAGGAGTCCATGCTCTTTAGCGAGCGAGTGGCCCACGAGTTGATTCAGGGCTTTAAAAAAATCAACCAGGCGGCCGCTTAAGTAAGACCTCACAGTCTGACATCAAGTCAGCCTTAAGCTTTTCCCTTTTTATGGGATCTGCCCATTGGCCCCGAATCATGGACTGAGACACCAGCGCTAAAGACCTGCTGCTGCGAAACAGCTCTTGAGCCGACCCGCTTTCCACCTGCCCTTCCAAGGTCAGCTCTCGCAAAAGATGCAGTTGATGGCGCAATGATTTTTCCAAAAGCTTTAGGTCTTCTGGGCTCAATCCACTCACTGAACTGAACTCCTCACTCCTTAAAATAGATAAATGCTTTAGGTCTTCCAAGGCTGCCAGGCTTCGCTTTAAAAAACCAAGAGAGTCAAGCAGTGGCCCCAGTTCGGAGCGTCCCCCATATCGCGCCAAGAGGGCCATACTGACTATAGCTTTTTTGAGAGTGAGGATTTGTAGTTCCAGCTCCGCACGTAGATCCAAGATCTGCTGATGAGATGAGTTGGGGGAACTCAGAAGGCCTCCAGACTCCAATGATCGCCCCCCTTGAGCTTTTAAAAGTGGGCTTAACAAAAACCATTGTGGAGAGAGTTCCACTTCAGTGACGAAGTCTCGCGCCCAAAGATGACTGTGATGTGAGGCCAAAAAATCACGCTGATTGAGAACCCGTGAGCCCAACCATAAATTTTTCCTAGCCCTCTGAGCCAGCTTTTTCTCCTTTTGCAAGTCACTCACCCAAGCCAGACGTTGACTGAAGCTGAGACGGCTGGAGAACAGCTCAACACTCTGTTTAAGCTGATGAATAGGAGCCAAGGCGGCTCCTGCCGTACTCATCGCCAAAGAGTATTGAAAGGCATGGTTACACATAAAGTGGATATGAAGAACACCATGAATGATGGCCTCGTAGGCCCAAAAGAGAGCAAAGCCCAGACTTCCCCCCACATAGGCATTCAGCGGATTCTCCCGACGAGACATTCGACTTCCCGCTGCCAGCTTTAGGCCCACCTGGCGAGGGTGGGTGAGGGCCTCCTTAGATGGCTTTAGGGTGTAATCCCAAAGCAGAGTCTTGGCCACTCCAGCAGACCAGAGAGCCACTCGAGCTAAAAAATTTTGACTGAAACGACCGACCTCACCTAGGGCAAAAAATTCTTTTAAGGCCGAACTGTGGGCGGAGGGAGAAACTGGGTCTTCGTGGTGATGGTGTTGATGATCATGATTGCAGTGGGCCCCGCAAGCTCCCGACACTGAGGGACCCATCACAACAGAGCTCTCTAGGGCTTTAAAGAGCTGAGGACGAAACTCCAAGGCTGAAAGCATCTCCTGAACGCTCTGCCCAGAAGGCCCTAAAATAAGCTGACTATGAGCTTCGATTTTATGGGAGGCCGGCCACCAGCCACGACTGTTTAAATAGGCCACTGAGTCTCCCCAGTCCAAGGGTGGCTTCTCCTGGCCTTTTAAAACGGATGCCAAATACTGCTTTTCATAGAGTTTAAGGACCTCAATGGCCTCAGCCAGACCCCTCTCCAACTCAGAGTAGCTGGAGATGACTTTCATTCCCCCACTCCCCACCGACTCCACATTCTGGGGATTTAACCAATGCGAGGGGGGAAGTCCCTCTGAGTCCCTATTGTGAAGATCAAGCTGATCCCTCTCTTTGAGCCAGTTGTAATAAAGACTGGCCAAAAGAGCAGCGCCAAGGGCCACAAAGCCTCCAATCAAAAGCTCTGGGGAGGAGGATGAGGCTGCTCCCCCAGCCAGGTCAATCCCAGAAGCCAACCATTCAGCCTCAGAGTCTCCCAAGGAAAAGGGCGCTGGACGGGAAAAACTAAAGGGGGCCTCTTGGGGTGACGACTCCAGATCCATTCCTTGAGCCTGCGGAAAAGGGCCAGACAGAGAGAACACCACCGCCATCACAAAGCAGATCAGAGAGCGACTAGATTGGAAGAACATAGACCAGCTTATTGCAAACCATTTGCAATACTGTCACTGACATTTTTATGGAATTGAAAAAAAGAGCAGTTCTCGCTCAGAGCCACTGACATCGCCTTCCACAAAGTCCACCTTCAGTTTAAACTGGCGCCAATGGATGGGCAGACTCTGGTCAGGCAGCCTTTCAGGCCACTCGATAAGAACAAAGGCTTTGGGCTGAGCTAAGAGGTCCCAAAACCCTGTAGACTCCAATTCCTCCTCATTTTCAAGCCGAAAGAGGTCCACATGGTCCACATGTCCACTTAAAAAGATATAGCGGTTATGAATGGCAAAGCTGGGAGACTGAACATCCTCTTCAGCCCCAAGATTTCGCAAGATTAAGCGAACAGCTTGGGTCTTTCCAGCTCCCATGGGCCCCTCTAAACACAAAACCACCTGCGGACCCGCCTCAAGTAGAACGGGTATCAGACTGAGTCCTATCCAGGACTCCAATTCCACAAGATTCTTGATTCTCTTTGACTCAAGTAGGGCCAAGAGTCCCCCTTCTTCCTCCCTGAATGCGCCCCAAGAGTTGAGGCAGATGATCCTTCAGATCAGAGGCCAAAAGAGAGCTTCGACTGCGGCCCGACCTCACCCAATCATCGGCCATTCGGCCATGAACGTAGGCCGCCGTGGCGGCAGCTGGCAATGTCTCAAGCCCCTGAACCATTAATCCCCCAATCATCCCGGCCAGCACATCCCCCGTCCCGGCCTTAGCCAAGGCTGAATTCCCCGATTGAATGACCATACAGCGATCTCCAAAGGCCAAGACGCTGCGAAAACCCTTGAGCAAGACATGGCTTCCACAGCGCTGACTCGCCTCCATGGCCGCCTCGAAGCGCTGCTGCTCAATGGAGCGAGGGGAGACCTGTAAAATCCGCGACAGTTCTCCCGCATGGGGAGTGAGGACCCAGTGGCGAGGCAGAGGAAAAAGGGACTCCTCCACGCAGGTGGTCAGGGCATCCGCATCGACCACCACGGGACCACCCCATTCCTGCAATCGTAAAATCAAATCGGCAGTCGCCTTTCCTGCCCCCAGACCCGGACCGATCACAGCTGCAGCAAAAGATCTTTCCCACAGATCTTGAGCCTCCACGCTCCCGGTGAGAACTTCTGGAATCTCGCGAATTTGCTCGCTGGGAGAGGAAAAACTGGCCCAAGTCACATAGCCTGCCCCCATGCGGTAGGCCGCTGCGGAGCTCAAGGCTCCGGCTCCCCAGAAACCCTCTCGACCGGCCAACACCAAGAGATGGCCATGATGACTCTTGTTGCTTGCTGCCTTTCTCCTTGGGAGATAACGCCGCGCCAACTTTTCGGAAAACAAAAAATGAGTGGTGGCCAACTCCCGCAAGAGCTTGGGCGGAAAGCCAATACTCAACACTCTCAGACGGCCAAGTAGCAGGGGTCCCTCATTGACAAAAAAACCTGGCTTGGCCAAACCAAAACTCAAGGTCATAGAGGCCCTCACTGAGCCCCCAAGACTTTGCCCAGTGTTGCAGTCCAAGCCTGAGGGGCAGTCCAAACTCACCGCGGGAGCTCTTGACCGGTTGAGGGCATCGATAATCTTTGAAAATACCCCTGTGACAGGCCGAGAGAGACCAATTCCAAAGAGAGCATCTACAATGAGAGCCGCTTCAGACAACTTCTTCAAGGCTCCCCTGAGCTGACCCTCTTGCGAAGTCAGAGGAATCACCTTTAACCCCTGCCTCTCACAGCGTTCCCTTTGCTGACGCACGAGATCCGAAAGTGCGCCATCGGGCTCAACTAAAAAAATAGTTATATTCCGCCGTCCCGAGGAATAGAGATGGCGAGCCAGCACCAGTCCATCCCCCCCATTGTGACCAGGCCCGCAGACCACAGCCACAGAGCCTCCTCCAAGAAGCTCTGGAAAGTAAGACTGCTCCAGCTCACGAGCGGCAAGAGCTCCTGCCGACTCCATAAGAATCTCTGCACTCAATCCATAGGCGGACTGAGACAATTCATCGATCCTTCGACTCTGATCCACCGTGGCCAGGCGCACTCTCTCTCCTTAGCTATTAACTCAGTTCTTTTTGTAGGAGCCCTGCAATCTCTTCCGCAAATTGGCCAATTTTTTTCTTATCCCGGCCCTCCACCAAAACGCGGATCACCGGCTCAGTGCCTGAGTAGCGGACAAAAGTGCGTCCCTCTTGCCCCAATTCGCCAACAATTTTTTCCAATAGACTTTGATAGCCGGGAATTTCTGTCAAGTCCTTGCGCTGAGAGACTCGAGTGTTGATCAGAACCTGGGGCATATCCTCCATCATCTCCTTGAGCTCACTGAGAGGCTTGCCCTCGGAGCGCATTACAGCCAATACATTCAAGGCTGCCACACAGCCATCGCCTGTGGTGCTGTGATCCAAGTGAATTATATGCCCTGACTGCTCCCCGCCTAAGTTATAACCATTGCGACGCATGGACTCCACCACGTGCTTGTCCCCCACATCTGTGCGAACCAATTGCACTCCTAACTTTTGCAGAGCCTGATCCAGACCAAAATTACTCATTTGCGTGGCCACAACTGTGTTTCCAGCCAAGCGGTTGTTCTTGGCCAGGTGGGCGGCGCAGATGGCCAAAATATGATCCCCATTCACCACGCCGCCCTTTTCGTCCACCATAATGACTCGATCCGCATCTCCATCTAAAGTGATGCCCAAGTCGGCCCGGTACTGCAAAACGGCTTCGACTGTCTTGGCAGGATAAAGTGCCCCCACCTTATCGTTAATATTGAAGCCATTGGGCTCATCTCCAAGCACAATGACCTCTGCCCCCAACTCACCAAAAATGGCAGGGGCTGCCAGGTAACTGGCTCCATTGGCGCAGTCGAGAACAATGCGCAAGCCCTCTAGTGATAGCTCTAAAGGGAATGTGTTCTTCACATAGACAATATACCTTCCTGCTGCATCATCGATACGGCGACTTCGACCGATCTGACGGGAGTCTGCCAACAGAGTATTCAAATCCACTTCATTCACCAAGCGCTCAATCTCTCTCTCCATGGAATCAGGAATCTTAAAGCCATCAGCCCCAAAAATCTTAATCCCATTGTCATAAAAAGCGTTGTGAGAGGCCGAGATAACAATTCCCGCATCGGCCCTCATATTGCGGGCTAAAAAGCCAATTCCCGGCGTAGGCAGAGGGCCAGTGAGATTGACATTAATCCCCATGGAGTTCAGCCCACTGGATAGAGCTTGCTCTAGCATATATCCAGAAAGGCGAGTGTCTTTCCCAATTAAAACCATGCGCTGGGCCCCTTTGGGCTTCTGCATCTTCCGCAACAAATAACCCATGGCCTGCCCCACTTTAAGGACCACATCGGGAGTCATGGGGAATCGATTAGCTGTCCCACGAATGCCATCAGTGCCAAATAGCCTCATTTTCTCATTCTCCATCCAGTCTTGCTTCAAGCCGAACATCTATTTCCTCCGGATCAATACTGATCAACCTCAACCCCAAGGGCAAATCCAAAGCCTCTTTGGTGAGTCGGACCCGGTGATCTCCATATCCTAGACGACTCAGATCCACAATAAGAGCCTCATCTCGGCGATGAAATTGCCGCACTGAACTCCTCACACCAATAAGCTTAACTCTTCCCCATTGATTCGAGGGCTCACCAAATAAAACTTGAGTACTACTTGTGAGAAATTGAATGGGCAAGTCAAACTCGGTCACGATCTCCTTGCGACCCAGCATGGTCACCCAAAGAATCAAAGTCACAAATAGGGCCACAAGCTTATAGGACAAATTATCAAAAACCCTCTCCCTGATCCACTGAGGCCAAGTCATCAGCGGCTCCTCTCTGGACCCCTAAAAGTGAGTCCGTAGATCTCGTACAGGTGTTGCCGAATTGTGGCGTGGTCCACATCAAAAATCAATTGCCCGCCTGTGGCAATACTCACCGAGTGACTCTCCTCTGACACCACTAAAACAAAAGCATCTGTCTCCTCAGTTAAACCTACAGCTGCACGATGCCGAGTGCCCAAATTTTTATCCAAGCTGGGGTTCTTACTCAGCGGCAAGAAGCAACCAGCCGAGTGAATACGCCCCCCACGAATGACCACGGCCCCATCGTGAAGGGGACTGGATGGTAGAAACAGGGAGTTCAAAAGCTCGGCGCTGATCCGGCCTTGCACCTCTGTCCCCTCCTCTAAAAAGTAATCTAAGACGATCTCTCTCTCTATGACAATAAGAGCCCCATAACCCTTTTGCGCCAACTGAACAGCTCCCTTAGCCAACTCCTCAATCAGGTGGGTCTCCTCCACTGTAGATATGCCTGTGAAAAAGGGGTTAGTTCCAATCTGAGCAAGGGCGCGACGAATTTCTGCCTGAAAGAGAATCACGACGATTAAAAACAAATTGGAAAAAAACTTTTCCAAGAGCCAGTGAAAGGTCACCAACTCTAACCAGATACTGAGAATATAGGCAATGGCCAGCACACCCATGCCGGACAGGATCTGGACAGCCCCTGTCCGTCGAGTCAAAAGAAGGACCCTGTAGACCACCAACCAAACCAGAAAGAGGTCCAGCAGATCCTGGGGACGGAAGTGGAGAGCCAGCCCGTTAAATGTCTCGTTAAGAGCTTGCAGCAATTCCCCACCCCTTCATCTTTAATCTCTAAGCTGTAACGGGATCACCCACGGGATCACCTGAGCCGCCTTTGCCTGACTTGGCCTTGGCTCGAGCCTCTTTTTCAGCCTTTTCTTTCTCGAGCCTAAGACGCTCTTCCTCTTCTGCGGCTTTGCGATCTTTATCAATCTTTTCCTGTAAACTTTCTCGACGAGTTCGGAGCTGCTCCAAAGTGCCGCCTTCAATTAACAAATTCACCTCGTCGGCATCAATCGTTTCATACTCCAAAAGAGCCTCTGACATACGATGAAGCACATCCATATTATTTTTAAGGATTTGTTTGGCTTCATCATAGCCTCGCATCACAAAGCTGTAGACCTCCTTATCAATTTCCTCGGCCTTGGCGTCGGAGTAGTCTCGACTCTGAGTGTTTTGCATGCCTAAAAAGACCGGACCCTCTCTTTTTTCCAAGGCCAAAGGACCCAACTTTTCACTCATCCCCCACTCACAGACCATACGGCGGGCCAGCTCCGTCGCCCTCTCGATATCATTTCCAGCACCCGTGGTGTAGTCCTCAAAAATCAGCTCCTCAGCGGCTCGCCCTCCAAACATAAAGGCAATCATGCTGTGAGCCTTATTTTTTGAGAGATTGAGACTGTCTTCTTCAGGCAGGGTCTGGGTTAAGCCTAAAGCCATTCCCCGCGGAATAATGGTGACCTTGTGAATAGGGTCAATCATGGGCATCTTTCGTCCCACAATGGCATGACCTGCCTCATGATAGGCTGTGATTTTTTTATCTTTTTCGGAGATCACCATAGATTTTCTCTCCGACCCCATGATCACTTTATCCTTGGCCTTCTCAAAGTCCTCCATCTCCAAGCGCAGCTTATTGCTGCGAGCCGCTTGAAGAGCGGCTTCATTCACCAAGTTCTCCAGATCCGCTCCGGAAAAACCGGGAGTTCCTTTGGCAATATTGTCTAGGTTCACATCCGGCGCCAGTGGAGTCTTACGCGCGTGAACCTTTAAGATGTGCAGCCGCCCCTTTAAATCTGGCTTGTTGACAATCACTCGACGATCAAAGCGCCCTGGCCTTAACAGCGCCGGATCTAAAACATCAGGGCGATTGGTGGCGGCAATTAAAATCACTCCATCATTGCTTTCAAAGCCATCCATCTCCACCAAAAGCTGGTTTAGCGTCTGCTCTCTCTCGTCGTGACCGCCACCCATTCCGGCTCCTCGGTGACGACCAACAGCATCGATCTCGTCAATAAAGATTAAACAAGGGGCATTCTTTTTCCCCTGCTCAAAGAGGTCTCTCACACGACTGGCCCCCACCCCCACAAACATTTCCACGAAGTCGGAACCCGAAATAGTGAAAAATGGAACGCTGGCCTCTCCCGCCACCGCTCTGGCCAAAAGAGTCTTTCCTGTTCCCGGCGGACCCACAAGAAGAACTCCCTTAGGGATTCGGCCACCCAACCGAGTGAACTTTTTGGGGTCCTTGAGGAAAGCCACAATCTCTGTGAGATCCTCTTTGGCCTCATCCACCCCAGCCACATCCTTAAAAGTCACCCGGTTCTTATTTTCAGTGAGAAGGCGAGCCCGGCTCTTGCCAAAGGCCATGGCCTTGCCTCCGCCCACCTGTAGCTGACGCATAAAAAAGATAAACAGAGCGATAATAATAATCAGGGGCAGCCAGTTGATAAACATGGAGGTCAACAGGGAGTTGTCAGACTTGATATAGTTGGGCACTATTCCTCGGTCTTTGACCTCACGATAGCCCTCAGCATCCACATTCCCCACTGTTTTGAACTCAGGAGCTCCAAATCGCTCCTCGCCTTCAGGAGTGAACTGACCCTGGATCTCTCGAGTGTCCTGGTTAAAGGTGACCGACTTCACCAAGCCCTCGTCCAGGGCTGCAATAAACTTGGGATAATCAAAGTCCTGAGCAAAGTTCAGCCGACTGGTGTCGTACATCTGAAAAAACATAATACCGGTCACAATCAGGATTGCCCAAATGAGCAGGGTTTTTTGCGAAGAGCGCATCAATGACTTCCTTTCTCCACGTGAGGCCTTTTTGAGACTACCACGCTGAGACCCCTAACCTCAACGGGATTCACTTTTGCGAGTGGGCGTAAATCCAGTCTGGGCTGACCGACCACTTCAAACCTAACATCTCAAAGGTAAAAGATTTCTTTGGGCTCCATAACAGCTTAGAGACCTCCTCCACCTGGGCCGAGGTGAAGAAGGAGACTCCTTGCCGCCCCAATAACTCGACTAAAACTGTTGAACGGAACTCATAAGGCAACGAGTCAAAAAGCACTCTGCGAAGACCCTGGTCCGTGAAAAAGGCTGACCAGGCAAGACCTCCCCTGGCTGACTGGCTGAGAGAGGCCAGCTGATCCAGAGATCGACCGAGAGATCTCAGGCCTCCTGGACGCCGAGCTTCCAGCTGAGGAAGCCACTCATGACGCATCCAGTTACGAAATGGGCTTAACTGCTGATTGGAGGGGTCCTCAAGCCACCTGAGGCCTTGAGCCTGAGCGTAAGGCAAAAGCTGACTGCGCGAAATGGACAGTAGAGGGCGCAGTAAATCTCCTTTTAAAACCTCCATGGAAGCCAAACCCCGAGAGCCGGTACCCCGAATCAGCCGAATCAGCCGTGTTTCCAGAAGATCCTCAAGATGGTGGGCCAGCACGATCAGCACCGGCGACTCCGCCCCCAAATCTTTTTGCCACTGCTGAGCCCAGCCTCTCAACTGCTCGTAACGAAAACGACGTAAACTGGCCTCACTCTTGAGCTCCTCAGAGGCGCTCGCATCCCCCTCTTTACTCCCAGCCTCTTGCCTTCCTGTGGTCCAAAACGGCCATTGATAATTTAACGCGAGATCCCTTGTAAAAGATTGAGCTTCGTCTCGGTAGAGCTGAACTTGGGGCTGGGAGCTGGGTCCATGGTGAACATGGGCAACAGCCAGTGATAGGACACATTTCAGCCGACTTAAGGCATGGAGCAAGACGACGGAGTCCAAACCCCCAGAGACAGCCACCATCAGAGGGGGCAAAGAGTCCGGCCTGGCCTGGGCCAAAGATGGAAAAAGAGCGCGGAGCTGTTTTAGAAGCTGGTGCTCAAGGTCTAAGAGTCCACCCCTTTTCAAAACAGCCGCCCGACTGACAGCGGACACTTTGGAATCCATAGCCCACTACCTGTACATCCCAACCTCGCTCTCGGCAATCTCCTCCCACACAGGTCACTCGGTGCGAGATTTGACCCACCTGGTTATAAACATCCCATCCAGCCCGAAGACATTCGGCCTCCCCCTCCTCGACTGGAACCCGGCAATGAGCCTCTCCTTGCAATTGGTTTGCGGCAAAATCAAAAATTTGCCAGCCATCTAAAAAACAACCTCGACCTAAACACTGAGTAAAGTGATCGGCTCGCCCTCCGACAACCTGATGAAACCAGCCATCCTCTTCACAGCTCCGGCCCAAGCAGCGCACCTCGGAGACCTGGCCCCGCCTATGGTCAATAATCTGCCAACCCTCCTGCAGGCAGCCCCCCAAAAAACAGGTCACTGTGGCTGAGATCTGAGTCTCCACCCCGGCCTGACCTTGAAGCGAAGATAAAGCTGTTAGCAGACCTGCAAGGCCGAGAACCCATAGAAAATTAAATCCAATCCTGTCTCTATTCTTCATGTTTCCCCCTCAAACTTTGACCTCACTCTAATTCGATTCTTAACCATTATCCAGATGCCCTCATCCATTTCTTATGCGATCAGCAAAAGCTTAGACCCCTTAACCACCCTCTCGTAATGATCCCCACTCCTTCCCGGCTCAACTCCGACACGAGTGCCCAAAAAGGGCCCGCAGCCAATATCCCATTTGAGGAAAGCTCATCAACCACCTGCTTTTACTCACATTTCCACTTTTAGATCTTGGCCCAGGGCTTGCTTAATTTATCCTCTAGGAGGAAAAACAGATGAGGCATTCTCCGCTCACTTTGATCAACAACCATTGGAGCTATCTGCTGATCAAACAGCTTATGGCCCTGTGCGTTTTCTTTAGCCCCGACTCCCTCAGCGCACCGCAAGCCTGGACTTCAAGCCCCCCTCTGTCCTTCGCCCGAGAGCTCCTCCAGGAGAACGAACGGCGCCTTATTGAGCTCCAGGAGCAGCGAGCGGCCCATTCGGATGGAGTCCACACTGAGTTGAACCTGTTTTTAGCACAGGAGCTGGAAGAGCACTTGTTGCGCCAAGAGTTCTTACAAAGGTTAGCGGTTCGCCTGGTTGGCTTCCCCCAAACCTTCCCTGTCCAAAGCTTTCTGATTCAACAGCTTGAAGAAATGGCTCAGGTGGAGCTCCACTCTCCTGGTCGAGACCCTCGACTGTGGAGATTTCTCACCTACCTCAGTGCGGGCCTCAAGACCCTTCCAGTTCAACAGAAAAACTTTTTTGGCTTTATTGAGCAGTACATGAAAGAGAGTTCCGTGTCCTCGCCCATTCCTCCACACAGATTTTTGAACAGTCGACACTACAGCAACGAACGACAATCAACGAAGGCTCAAGGCATTGACCGCGCCGACCTCGGCTTACTTCTGGAAGCAGAGCTTAGGGTAAAAGTTAAGAGTCCCTAAAATTCTCTTGGCCATCAAAGGCCGATTAATAGATAAAGCTATGGCCTTTTAAACAATTTGCAAAACTCACTCGTCTATGAGAGCTTTTTTGAGCGTTTCGGGGGAAACACTTTAATTATTGAGGGGGTTGCGATGAGGGGATCGCTAGACTCTTTAACCTGCTGGGCTCAGGCTTTTCATAGGACACTTTGTGCGGCGGGAATTCTCATTGGCAGCTGTTGGATGCCCCTGACCCACTCACTGGAGCGGTCTGAGACCATCAATGTCTGCGACCGCGGACCCATCGGGCAGGTTCTAGCCGATCAACTTCGTCACTCCTGTGACCGGATTTCCAGACAAGATTACGAGAACCTCTCCATTCTCACCATTTCGCCCCGCCACCAGCTGGAAAACCTGCCTCCAAAGGCTTTTGCAGGCATGAAAAGCCTCAGAAGAATTCACCTAGTGGGAAATGGTCTTAAGCAGATCCAGCCCGGAGCCTTTAAAGGCTTGCCGGCCCTTCACTTCTTAGAGATTTCTCGCCAACCCCTTGAAAGACTTGAGGGGGGAGTATTTCTTGGCCTTGACCGGGTTCATAGCCTTAAGCTCACCGACAACCGGCTGCTTAAGGTGAATCCCCAGACTTTTAAGAGTTTAGATCGACTGCAGGAACTCGATCTCTCTGGAAACTGGCTGCAAGAACTGGAAAAAGACAACTTTGCCTCTTTAAGTTTACTAAGGGTACTCAATCTGCAAAAGAACCACATTCGCCATATTCAACCCCAGTCTTTCAGGGGCCTTGACCGCCTTCTTCGACTGGACCTCTCCGACAATGAACTCACTTTCCTCTGTCCAGGAATGCTCCAGGGCCTCAGCCAACTCTCCAGCCTCAATGCCTCAGCCAACCTGATCAGTGAGATTCTGTCTGGGACTTTTTTGGAGCTCAATCAATTGAGCGTTTTGAATCTGTCTGACAACCTCATTCAACAGCTGAGGGCCGACACATTTATAGGACTCAACTCCACCACAGCTTTTATCAGCTTAAGGCTCTCCAATAATCAAATCGAGTGGATTGAGCAGGGGGCCTTTGCCGGCCTCTATTCTCTTCTCAACCTGCATCTTGACGGGAACCATCTTTCTGACTTTATTCCAGGGGCCTTTTGGGGCCTGGACTCTTTAAGAAAGCTGGAGCTGGGGCAAAATCAAATCGAACATCTAGAAGGATTCTACTTTGAGGGCCTTGACTCTCTTAGAGAGGTCAATCTGGAAAAAAATCAAGTGAGCACTGTGGGCAATCAGGCCTTTGCTTTTTCATCCCAGCTAGAAAAAGTTTCTTTGCACCAGAACCCCATTGAGAGCCTGTCCCGAACTCAATCAGGACTGTCTGGGTGGGCTGAAGTTTTTGGACTCAGACTCACCCCTTGAGGCTTCCTGTTCGGAATGGGAGGAAGCCCCATCCTTCTTAATAACCTCAATCTCTGCCTGAACACGAAACTTATGCTCTTCCACAAAGCGAGAGGCCTCTTTAACAAAGTCGACCTTCGAGATCATCTTCACCGCCTCGTTGCCAATCCTCTTTACCAGTTCTTCCTTGGATTTGCTCGCATTGGCCAACAGCATATTTAGGACTTCTTTAGGTAGCTTGACCTCACTCAACTGAGCACGAATGTGCTCTTCAGTCATAAAGGCGGCCCCTAAACCAGCAGCCACCACCTTTTTAAGGGCCTCTGACAATTTAAGGACCTTGACCCCCTCTTCAGAGGCCCCCTGCTCAGGGTCGGTCAAGTCAAAGTCCTCTGAGGCGGACTGGGATCGTGATTTCGGACGGCGTCCATCATTTTCCATAAAGTTCCTGCACTCGTTTATGGTAGGAACTCATCATATTGGGGAGATTGACATTCACCAGGGCTTTACCCACCGGGCCGGGCACAAAAACCTTAAACTTGGCCTCTACAAAATAGTGAGCTCTGGTTTTTTCAGCTTCCTCCTCTAGATGCCAATGGCCGCGATTGAGTTTAAAAATATCCCCGGACTCCAGCTCCCAACTCACTTTATATGGGGCCTCTTCCTTGAGCCAAAGCCTGTAGGAAAAGCTCTTGATGAGGGAGATATGAAATTCCACTAACTTCTGCTGCTCCCTCGCTTCCAAAATTTTGCACTCTTTCACCTCACTGAGAAACTTGGGATAGCTCTCGTAGTCGGCCACGATTTTAAAGAATTCAGGCACACTGCAATTGAACAGTTCACTGGTTTCTGCACTGGACATATTCTCTCCTTTGTTTGAAGTCTAGTCCCGAAAGCAAAGGGGATCAAGTGGCCCTTCAGGAGATGTGAAATTGACGATTTTTGTCCCTGTGACCATATGTTGCCAACCCCAAGTACAGCCACATCATCCCCGCGAGACAGCTTAAATACATGTAATTACGCAGTTATTTCCCCCTTCCTCAAAGACGCTCTGACTTTCCCAGTTTTTGCACTAGAGAGCAACGAGAGAGAACTTTAGAACCGCGAACTCTTGAGGAGAGGTAATGAAACCTATTCAATGGCCCCAAGGCACAATGATCTTAATGAGCTGGAGTTTAGCTTTAGGCCTCACCGCCTGTAGTCAGGCAGAGTTCTCCCATATCCAAGAGACTCAGAGACAGCAAGAAGAGGGTCAGGCCCTTCAACCAGAACCCGATGAGGGCTCAGAAAGCCCAGTTCTTGTGCCTTCTCCAGAACCGCGCCCGGTTGGCCCCATAGGCCCCGGCGCTCCTCCAACGGGACCGAGGCCTACTCCTCCTCCCGTAGAAATTATTGAGGTGACCCCGCCTCAGCCGACAACTCCAGCTCGCCCTCCGGTGGTGGTGACCCCTCCGACTGCGGTGCCCAGCGGTCCCACTCTGCCTCCACGAGTGGTCACTTGGTTTGATACCGACATTCGCTCTCCGGATATCCTTTCTGTTTGCCATGGGGAAAGGCAGGTACGACCCACGACTCCTGCACCGCGCCCTGTTCAGCCCGAGCCCTGTGTAGAGGTGCCCGCTCCCCCACCGGTTGAACTGGAGCCCATTATTGTCACCCCTCCTCCTGTGGTGGAGGCCCCTCCGGTGAGACCTACCCCCAAACCTCAACCCACACCAGCTCCTCCCCCCGTGGTCACTCCCCGCCCCCCGCAAGTGGTGGAAAGGCCCCTGGATCGAGAGCTACGCACTCAGCAGCTGGACATCCTCTTTGTGGTCAACAGCTCCAGCTCCATGGACTCCCAGCGCCAAGCTATTCTCAGCCAAATGAACTCTTTTGTGCGCCAATTGCCCCGAGTTCTCAGGAGCGGGCGAGAAGAGTATTTGGACTACAATGTGGGAGTCCTATTAGCCAATGGTCCCGATGCCAGAAATGATCGCCCCACCCATGCTCAACTGTTTAAGTACACCGGCCAAAACAGTCAGGGCCTAAGGGACGACTTTGTCCTGCGTAGCGCCGACCTCAAACGCCAAGGGATGAATGACGAGCAAGTCCTCACTGAGATTCAGCGCCGCCTGAACGCCAAAATTAATATGATTCCCTCTCAAGGACGAGACCAGTCTCTGGGTCATGGAGATATGGGTCTTTTCAGCCTCTATCAGGCCCTGACAAACCCCCACCGCTTTAAGAAGAACCATGATGACTACGGCTTCTTCCGCGCCAATGCGGCCCTAGCGGTGATCTTTGTCGCTGACTCTCAAGACGCCTGCTATGCCGAAGAGATCGACAGCCTGCCTAAGGTCTTCTATGCCCCCAATGTTCTTCCTGCCCCCCAAGTGAATCACAAGTCCCAGTACTGCGTGGTGGGAACCTATAGTGGATTCGATGCCTATGGGCGCCGCCAACCGGTGATGAATGAGAGAGCTGAAACTCTGCACCAGCATCTGAGTCCACAAATGGTTTACGATGTTTTGAAAGGCCGTGTGGGAGAGCGCCCCCTGATCGTCTCAGGAATTCTCCACACTCCAGGAAATTCGCAAGTTGACTCCTCAAAAGTGGGCCGAGGTTACTTAGAGGTGATTTCTCTAGCCCAAGGCCAGGCTATTGAGCTGGGAGATGGACAGTACAATCAGAGTTTGGCCATTTTGGGTCAAGTCGCAGACCTTAGGTTGCGACTCAATAACCGCTTCCAGATCTTTGATGATCACTTGGGGCTGGTGGATGAGAGCAGCTTCCAAGTGGAGATCCTGGAAAATGGAGTTCACACAGGAAACCTCAATGCCAAGGATCTTGTTTTCCAAACTCAACAGGGGCATATCAAGTACATCTTGGTTTCTGATCGGGCTATGAATGAGCTGGCTCAGATCCCCGGAGCCAGCCTCAGACTGAGATACTCTCTTGCTACCACTGCACCTTAAACTCCACCCGGCGGTTGAGGGCGCGGCCCTGGTAGCTGGAGTTATCGGCCACGGGCTCATTCTGGCCCTTACCCACCGCCCGAATCCGCTGCGGATCCCCCCCGAGGCGGATCAATTCGTTTCTCACATTTTGGGCTCGACGCAAACTTAAGGCCATATTGTACTGAGGTGAGCCCACTGAATCCGTATGCCCCTCAATAACCAGAGACTTATAGCCATCTCCCTGGTTCAGATAGGTGAGCATACGCTCCAGATAGGGAGTGAACCGAGGATCCAGCTCTTCAGAATTAAAGCGGAAGAGGATGTCTCGGGCCACAAAGGCCTCCTGAGCCGCCTGAGGCTTACCCACAAAGGGGTCTCCCTGAGGGCCTATATCAATAGGCTGAGAGCGAACCTCCTGCGACCAAGGCTTGGCCTCATCAGCCGGCGGAGATATGGGCCGCCTCACAATGACAGAGTCCTCTTGTCGGGCTGAACCCCGGCCCCAGAGAGGACCCATAGCCCAATTCAATCCTGTATAGACTCTCCAGTCTGCTGAGGCCGTTCCTTTGAGCACCCGAGTCCCCGCTCCATAGTGAAGGGCGATGTCATGGCGTAGGTCTTTCTTCATCCCCACGAGAATTTCCGCGGTGGACAGTTCGCGATCAGTACTTTCAGACTGGCTGCGGGCGGGAATGGCCGAAAAAAGCTCCATAATCAACTTGCTGTCCCAGCGACTGATCATATAACTCGCAGCCACAGAGGCCAACCACTGGTCCGGAAGGGGAACCACAGGAACCTCTTCAATGGCGTCGCCAGGCTGACGAAAGCGCCGGCCCGTATTAAATCCAAGGACCCAGCCACTGGCCAAACGGTGATCCAGGGCCAACTCAATATTGAGGGTGGGGCCAGCGTTTTCTCCAATAAATGGATTGTTGCGAATTAAGTTTAAATTGGTGGAAAGAACCCCGGCCACTCCCGTGGTCTCCCGAGAGTTGCGCCAAAAGCGATATTTGGTGTTGGCTCTGACCTCGGTAAATCCGATCTGCGAAAATTCGGTACGAGATCCCTCAATATTGGAACTGACATTTTGGTAGATCACCGCGGGAAAACTGAAGCCAATATCCCAGTTGCGCATTAGTCCCACCCCAAAATTCACATCGGAGGACAACAGGACATCGGAGAAGTCCGTGCGCGAGCTCTGAGTTTCGTACTGAGGCAGGGTATTGACTGCAAAATTTAAAAACAGGCCTAAGTTGAAAATTCCCGGATCTAAAACTTGAGAGGAGTGAACAGTGACAAAGTCCAAACCATTGGTGGTGGGGTTAAAGTTTTGTGTGTCCACACCCACCACATTGGCCTGGGCTCCCACACCCCATAAAATAAGCCCCAGCAATATCCCCCGGTTCACAGTCATCCCCCTTTTTTAAAATGACCCAACTACTTCTTTTTAAACAAAAGCTCAGCCGCTGCCTTTAAATCCTGCTTCTTTTTCTCAGCCTCAGAAAGGCCACCAGCGGCTTGGGCTCCTGGCTCAAAGTACTCACAATAATTGGCCCTCTCCTTTTCTTTGACCACATCCGCTGAGGTCTCCCGACACTCATTGTAAGCTCCGGGATCATAAAAGCGACAGTTTTTGCAAACATGGACATCGGCCCCACAGTTTTCACATTCGGCCCGAAAACCCACATGATCAGCAAAACCCAATTGCTGACCACAGTCAAAACAGAAAACTACGATTTGACGGGACAACTTAGATCACCGCCTTCTTAATGTTGAAGTTGTGCTCAGCTTGCACATAGCGAATGGTTCCTGTTTGTGAGCGCATCACCACAGACTCCGTTTTGGCCTTTTGTCCAGGCAGAGTTCTCACTCCCCTGAGCAGGGGGCCATCAGTGACTCCCGTAGCACAAAACAAAACAGAGCCCCGAGCCAAATCATCTCTCTTATAGGAGCGATTCATATCCTCCACTCCCATCTTGCGGGCTCTCTCTCTCTCTTCCTCATTTTTAAAGAGCAGCCGCCCCTGAAAATCTCCACCCATACACTTTAAGGCCGCAGCAGTGATCACACCCTCTGGCGCCCCCCCGATTCCTAAGAGCAAATCAATTCCTGAGTCCTCCCAGCAAGTGGCAATGGCTGCGGAGACATCGCCATCCCCAATTAGGCGAATTCGAGCCCCGGTTTTACGCACTCTCTGAATCAGCTCACTGTGACGACTGCGATCCAAAATCACCACAGTGATATCGGCCACTGGTTTGCCGAGAGCTTCAGAGACTCGAGAGATGTTTTCTTCTGGACTGCTGTCAATACTGATGGCCCCGGCAGAACGGGGACCACAGGCCACCTTATCCATATAGACATCGGGAGCATGGAGAAAGTGGCCCTTCTCAGCGGCAGCGATCACCGAAATAGCTCCCACATCTCCCTTGGCGCAGATAGTAGTTCCCTCCAAAGGGTCCAGAGCAATATCGACAGCCAAAGATCCCTCCTGACTTTTCCCCACCTCTTCACCAATATAGAGCATGGGGGCCTCATCTCTTTCTCCCTCACCAATCACCACTCGACCGGCAATATCCACGGAGTCAAAAGCCCTGCGCATAGCATCAACTGCCGCCTGATCGGCCGCCTTTTCATCCCCACGCCCCATAAATCGAGCACTGGCCAAGGCGGCCGCTTCAGTGATTCTTACAAACTCCAGGGCCAGGTTTCTGTCCATTTTTCTCTCTCCAGTTTTTCGATCAGCTCCACCGGGGGCCGCTGAACCTTAAAGTGTTGATCTAAGCCCATATGGAGGCTTCGCCCCCAGGCCACAGGCTCATTGGGATATTTGTCGGAAAAAATGACATAGCGAAAGTGAAATTTCAATCTCTCGAACTTAAGTTCTAAATAAATTCGCAGCTCATCCAACAAAAAAGCGGGCCGGTGATGGCGCACCTCTGTCTCTAAAACCGCCAGAACAAAATCCTTTTGTGGAGCATGATAAGCCCCCAAATCCCGGGCCCTCAGCCAGGCCACCCGAGTCTCTTCAAAAAATCTCAAGTAATTGGAGTGGTGAGCCACCCCCATGGCATCCGTCTCGTAGTAGTGAACCAAGTGGCAGTGACAAAAGTGTTGGCTCAACTCGGCTTCGGTGGCCTTGGCCGCCCCCTTCACGATGCCCCTCCCTGAGTCCATTGAGGACGACTCTCCACCAATTGATTGAGCAAATCTCCCAAGGGACCCCTCTGCTGGGGCACCTGGGAGAGTAGGTGAATCACGCGCCGAAAGAAAGGCTCATGAACAGCCTCAAGCTGAGTTCTCTCTTCTCCCTTCAGGCTTAAAAAAAACTGACCTCGGTCATAGAAAAACCAGTCTTCATCCAGTTGAATTTCTGCCCGGTGAATCAAGTAGCGTGGCCCCTGATCCACCCCTGTCTCTTCCGTCCAAAGAAAGACATTGGTCTCTTTTGGGCCATGATACCAAAACTGGCACCCCAGATCGGCAGAAAAGAACTTTCCGTCCACTTTGGTGAGGGCCGCCCCAATCAGCTGGTCTTGCAAGTAGTCATTGAAGGTCAGCCTATCTTTTGGCTCCAGGCCCACGAAGCGCAGGCCAAAACTTTTTTCTCCCAACCAAACCACTTCGGCCCGGCAGAGAATGGGTTCCTTTTGTGTGGGCAAAAAAAACTGAACTTCTAAAGTCTGGCCCTTTTGCACCTCCAGCCCTCTGCGCTCCAGGGCTGCCCCAGCTAGGCCTAAATCAAAAACTTTGAGAGGCTGACCAGGTCCTCCGGCACTTGCGCTCAACTGGGCCTTCACTCCCAACACCTCTGAGGCTGAGCTCTCATCCCAATGCAGATGAATGCGCTGAAAGCGCCGATCGCTAAAACTCTTACCCACGGACATAGGAATCCTCCACATATTGACGAAGTCGAGAGGCCACCCTTTGCATGACCACCTCAAGTCCAAAGCTGGCAAAAAAGCTGGGAATAGGAAAGCTCTGGTAGTCATAAAAGCCCCGCAGGGAAATCTCAGTGACTTGATCTTCCACAGGGTGAAATAGGAGTCGAGCCCTCATCCCCGCAAAAACTCCCTCTAAAATCTGCAAGTCAATGGCCCTTTGACCTGAACTCAGCTCCTGAGGGCCAGGAAAGCTCAGGTGAATGAGCATCCGTGCGTGGTAGTTGAAGGCCCTGGTGTGCAAAAACAAGTGGCTGCGCTCTGGATTGTAGCGAGCCTCCACAATATGAGGACTGACCTTGGGCAATTCAGCAAAGTCAATGGCTCGCGCAAAGGCAAAGTCTTTCGGGGCCCGCACATGACCAGCCCCCTGCAGCCGAAGCCGGCGATGCTCTTGATGGGACTGGCTGCGCACGGAGACCAAAATGGCCCTCTGTCTCTGGATTCTCTCATAGACCCCAGCTCTCTCCTGCCAAAAGGGGGGATCCATAAAAACCTCTGAAACCGAGGCCTGGTTCAGCTCTCCCCTATTAGCTTCAGCCTCAGCCCCAGCCCAAAAACTGAGCACAGAGCCCAAACACAGGGCTCCCCAAGTTGTAGGCTTAGTTCTCAACTCCCCTCCCCATTTCTGAACTTGTGTTCACTCCCAAAGCCCCATACTATCTTGAAACATGAGCCTGAGTCACTCTTGGAAAAAAAACTTGGCGATGATAGCCACTCTTTCACGAATCGCCATCGCCCCAGTGATCATGCTGATTCTCATCCAACCTGGGAATTGGGCCCACTGGCTCTCAGCCAGCCTCTTTGTCCTGGCCTCTCTGACGGATTGGCTGGATGGCTACTGGGCTAGGAAATACCACTCCCAATCCGTTCTTGGGGAACTTATGGACCCCATCGCTGACAAGATTCTCGTCCTGGGCCCCCTTCTTATGCTGCTCTCCCTGGGACGAGTCGACGCTCTCTTGGTCTTTTTACTCTTGGGCCGAGATATTTTTATTGGCGGGCTGCGCTCAGCAGCGGCCGCCGAAAACATAATTATAGCGGCAGGCCCTCTTGGGAAGTGGAAAACAGCTCTGCAGATGATCTCCCTGACGGCCCTTTTGATCTATCAGCCTGTTTTTTCTCTGCCCTTGGCGCAAATTGGCTATGTGGGTCTTTGGGTCAGCGTGATTTTTAGCCTGGCCTCTGGAGCCCAATACACTTGGGGATACTATCAAGGGCCTCCAGCCAAAGGCTAATCCTCAACCATTTACAGAAAATGAGGTTTAAGTTGGAGCGAAAGGGTGATCCTTTAAACTCAAATATTTAGCGCGATGCAGCGGGACCTTTAGGGGATCGGGTGACCTCCTACTCGGGATTCCTATCCTCTAACTAAAACAGAGTTCGCTCTGCCCCCCCTGCACAGAGGTCTTGTTGTTTAAATAGAATTGATGAACTGCTCTCGTAGTTGATAAACTAAAGTTAGTTTTAACATAGGTTTAGAAAAGGAGCCCACGTGAAAAACTCTTTGCTTGCAACTGTTCTTATTACATTTCTCCCACTGACCGGTTGCAACTCAGGATTTCAAGTAACTGATGAATTTCTAACTGAGGACCAGATACCTCTTCCCAGCGAAGAGCCTCTTGACGAAGACTTGGTCAAACAGATCGAGTCTCCTCACGGACGACTCGAAAACATCAATGTACGATACGGAATGAGCTTTTACGGACTTAGCTTTACCTATGAACCCGGACTCAAGATATTGGCGACCATAGAGCCCTCTAACCCAAGCCCACCTACTACGTCTTTGGGATCAGGAATGAGAAGTTTAAGCTTTCGTGCGACTGGAAGTGATTTTGATCAGGCTACCAGAATTTTTTTGGCCTACCCTAATTCATCCAGAGTTATTAATGTAGGATTTTGTTCACCCATGCTGGAGGAAGAGTTCCCCGTATGCACCTTGCATCTTTTCCACTTTCACAACATGCAACATACCTGTGGGTCTGGGAATAACCTCTACTTCAGGTCAGCAGTTTCCCCAGGCCCAAAAAATTTAGTTGTAGAGTTTGAAGATGGCCGAGTTCTCTCTGAAACCATCTGGTTCAAGGACCCCTGTGATAGTTTTTGGGCGTCCACAGATAGGGCAAATCCCTCAGGCCCAGACAATAAGTACGCTCCAAGGCAAATCGCATCGGTGCCTGCCACACCCCGCAATACACCACTCAAGCAATCCATCCTGCTGCTCCTAGGATTAGGCCTTGGGGTCGGAGCCACACTTGTCGGGACTCGTTTACTGGCGAAAAAAGGTAAGTAGGCGAACTTCTGTCTTTCTAACCTTGTTGTACTATGCGCTGGACCTATCTGATATTTTTTGGAGCGGGAGACGGGGCTCAAACCCGCGACCTTCGCCTTGGCAAGGCGACGCTCTATCAACTGAGCTACTCCCGCAGAGGAAACCAGAGTTTTAGTCTGACCTCAGGGCCTTTGTCAATTTGTTCGCTGGAGAGAGGGCGGGAGACTTAAGATCCTGTTGGGACAAAGTGTCATCTCTCTCACTTGCCCCTCTGAACTCAATACCTTAAAAAATGGGCCTTGAAATTCACCCCAGTCAATCTCTCAGCCTTCCTGCTGCTGGTCTTCTTTTTTGCATCCAGCTCTGGGGCCTTAGCCAGCTCCCCACCGGCCTTTGACTGCCTTCAGCTTTTAAGTCAGGGGCCGTCGAACCTCATTGTGACTTCAGCCCAAACCCCCCATGAGGACTTTGCCCTGCGCCTCAGACTTCCCCAGACTGAAGTCCCCCCAGATCTTTGGAACCACCCCTGCTTTGGACGCTTTGGCCCCTGTCCTCTCACCTACCCTAAAGTGCAAGTCCTACTGGACTCAGGTCAAGATCCCATCAGGTGGGCCCAAGAGCGCCTACTGGCAGCCGCTCAACTCTATTTGGGCCTGCCCTACGCCCACTGCCATATCCCTGCCATGGGAGGCTTGGACTGCTCCAACTTTACAGCCTGGACCTACAATTTTGCCTTTGGCTTGCGCTTCAGCTCCAATGTGGAAACCCAGTCCCTGACAGCGGGCCGACGACTGGATCCCGAAGAGGCTCTGGCTCCCGGAGATCTCCTCTTTTTTTGGGACCAGCCTCGAAAACGCATCTCCCATGTGGGCCTCTATGGGGGGTCTGGCTGGGTCCTGGATGCCGCCAAAGGGGGCGTGCAGTGGCGCACTCTTGAGGGCCCTTACCTGCAGCGCTGGGCCTGGACGCGAAGAGTACTAGAGCCCCCCTTGCTCCAGACCAAAGTCCTCATGCCCGCCCAGTAAATTCCTTTTAGTTTTTTAAGGAAAATCCGATAAACTATTGAAAACAGTTCACTGTCGACAAAACTTTTATTGTTTGGTGATGTGGCGCGCAACATGAGTGATCAAAACCAAAATCTGAATTCAAGTCCTCAGATTCCAATGTCAGGTTCCGTGGATGTGGACGACCTCGAAATCCAAATTTTGATCTTGGCCAAAAAAGCTGAGGCCATGAATCAGGCCGGCGCCTTTTTGAGTCGTCGGGGCTGGCCCACCACCATCTTGTCCTCTTTAGGAGAGGCAATTCAATTTATTCTCAAAGAACGCCCCGACTTTGTGCTCATTTCCCTGAATCACCCCAACCCAAAGCTTTTGAAGCTCCCCCCTTTGCTCAAAAACACCCTTAACATTCAGTGCATTGGCTTTGCTGAAAAGGCCGACGCCCTCACTCTGGAGCGACTGAACAAAGCCCACTTCGATCACAAGATCGGCGGCTTTGCCAGTGGCCCCAGCGTACAAAGGGCCATCCGCAAAATTCTCACCGACATCTACAACCCTTCACCAACGGGAGAGAATGAAACGAGTGGCTCTTTGGGAGACAAGCCATCGGAAAGTCAAAGCTTGATCATTCAGGGCTCTGCTCCCTCCAACTACGACACTGTCCATTCGGAGAACTACAGTCTTCACACACAAAAAGTGCGTCGTCGACTCAAGGACCTTCCCCCTCCCTCCTCCACACACTTAAGCGAAAACAAGCCCTCAACCCTGGACGGGAGCTCAGGGTCTCAAAGCCAAGACAACCAGGACACTCAAGCTCTACTGGCCCTCCTTGGCGAAGAGCCGGGGAATGAGTCCATCAGAGCACAGCACAGGTCAACCAACACCTCCCCAAAAGGAGGAACTGGGTCCTCGGCTGGGAAGAGCTCTGACAAAGCCCCCCTTCGCCAGTCTCAAGAAAAGAAGGCTGTGAATAACTCTGTAAGACCAAAAACGTCCTTGTCTTCCCAAAGAGGATTACCTCAGCCTGGGCAAGGAGAAGCGGCCCCAAGCCCCCTCATCCTCTCTAACCCTTATCCGGCCCGCGACCCCAATGAGTCTGAGAACCTGCTCTCAGAGCTTTTGTCCTCAGCCCTGGATCGGGTGGGCGAGGAACCCAAAGAGGGCTCCCTCGCTGGAGACCTCAGTCAAATGAACTGCTTAGGAATCTTACCCATCGAGGGCATAGGTCTTCAGGGCTATGTGGTCATCGGCCAGTCAGGACCTCCTTACGAAGTCTCTGAAAAATTTCTCTGGGATCTGCGCGATGCCTTGATTCAAAGCCTTCTGGCCAAGGACTTGGTGGCCGACGTCAGCCAGAGCTTTAGCATGAAGACTCCACCCCTGAGCTTTGAGGCCTGGCTTCAATCCTCTTCTCCCTTCACTCTCTCTTCTCACTTCAACCACCAGCTGGTGCGCGTGGGATTTATCCCCAGCCCCGATCCTCTGCCAAAACTGAAAAGAAGCCGAGATCGAGAGATGCTTCTTGTAGCTGTTGAACACCTCTCTCCACAAACCGCCGTGGAGTTTAAGGCCTATTTGCATTTGCAGAAAAATGGAAAATACTTTCTGTACTTAAAAGAAGATCGACACCTACTAGAACAGCAAAAAGAAAGGCTGATGCAGAAGAATGTCCACAGCCTCGCCATTCGCCAAGAGGATGCGGACAAATTTCGAGTTTATTCAGCCAAATCCTTTTTAACTGGCAGCCTGAAAGATTTCCGGCTTCAGACAACCCAAGCTTATAAAAAAAAGACCAGCTAAGCCTCCTGTTGGGCCTGGGGCTTTGATTCTATTAAGTCATTCACCACCGAAGGCTCAGCCAAGGTGCTGGTATCACCCATCTCGTTCAATTTGTTTTCGGCGATCTTGCGCAAAATTCGCCGCATAATCTTACCACTGCGAGTTTTGGGCAGAGCCGGAGCCCAGTGAATCACATCGGGCTTGGCAATAGGGCCAATCTCGTCCCTCACCCAATCCACCAGCTGCTTTTTCAAGCCCTCGCTGGGCTCCACATCGTGAATTAAAGTGACATAGGCATAGACTCCTTGACCCTTGATGGGGTGGGGATAACCCACAACAGCTGCCTCAGCCACCTGATCATGGGCCACCAAAGCGCTCTCGACTTCGGCTGTGCCCATGCGATGACCAGAAACATTCAGCACATCATCCACCCGGCCGCTGATCCACAAGTATCCATCAGCATCCCTCTTAGCCCCATCCCCACTAAAATAGTATCCCGGAAACTGACTGAAATAGGTGTCTTCAAAGCGCTGATGCTCATTATAAACAGTTCTCATTTGTCCCGGCCAAGAGTCTTTAATACAGAGCAGACCCTCACCAGGCCCCTCAATCTCCTGGCCCTGCTCATTCAAAATCACAGTTTCTACTCCAAAAAAGGGCCAAGCCGCTGAACCCGGCTTCAAAGGGGTGGCTCCCGGCAGGGGGGAAATCATAATGCCCCCCGTTTCCGTCTGCCACCAGGTGTCCACAACGGGGGTCTGTCCTCGCCCCCCCATCTGTTGGTACCACCACCAGGCCTCTGGATTGATGGGCTCTCCTACCGAGCCCAAAAGCCTTAAACTCTCTCGGGAAGTCTTGAGCACCGGCTCCTCTCCCTCCTTCATCAGAGCTCTGATCAAAGTGGGAGCCGTGTACAAAATGGACACCTCATACTTGTCCACCACCTCCCAGAGGCGAGAGGCCGTAGGTGAGGTGGGCACCCCCTCAAAGAGCACAGAAGTGGCTCTGTTGGCCAGAGGACCATAGACCATATAGGAGTGCCCTGTGACCCAGCCCACATCGGCCGCACACCAATAGATGTCCTTAGGCTGGTAGTCAAAAATCACTTCAAAGGTCAGGGCCGTGTACAAAAGATACCCTCCTGAGGTGTGCAAGACTCCCTTGGGCTTGCTGGTGGAGCCCGAAGTGTAGAGGATGAAGAGGGGGTCTTCGGCGTCCATGGGTTCTGCCGGACAGTCCACAGAGGCCTGCTCCACCAAATCATTCAGCCAAAGATCTCGTCCTTCCTGCATGGAAACGCTGGCTCCTGTGTGCTTCACCACAAAGACCTTTTTCACCCCCAAGCCCTTGGCTAAAGCCCTGTCCGCATTGAGCTTCAAGGGCACTTTTTTACCTCCCCTTAAGCCCTCATCAGCAGTGATTAAGAAAGCGCTCTCACAGTCCTCGATGCGTCCGGCCAAGGAGTCGGGAGAAAAGCCTGCAAACACCACAGAGTGAATGGCTCCAATGCGGGCGCAGGCCAACATGGCCTCCACAGCCTGGGGAATCATCGGCAGATAAATCGTGACCCGATCTCCTTTTTTCACCCCCTGAGACTTCAAAACATTGGCCAGACGACAAACTCTTTCAAAGAGCTCTCCATAGGTGATGGTTTGAGTTTGAGCCTTGGGATCATCGGGCTCAAAGTAAAAGGCCACTCGATCCTTGTGTTCGGGCAGATGGCGATCCAAACAGTTTTCACTCACATTCAACTGTCCACCCTTAAACCACTGCACTTGGACTGGCTTTTTAAAGGAGCAGTCCTTTACTTGGTCCCAAGTTTTTCGCCAATACAGTCTCTTGGCCTGCTCCGCCCAAAAAGCCTCTGGGTTGCGGAGGGACTCGGCATAAAGTTTTTTATATTGCTCTTCATTGATATGGGCTCTCTGAACCCACTCAGGACGCAAAGCCACTACCTCTGGATGTTGACCGTGAGCACTCATAGATCCCCTCCTTTTTTATGGACCAAGGAGAAATCCTAGATCCTTTAAAGAGAGGCTTCAAGACATGGGGCTTAATTGTGTTGAGCTTGACCCGAAGCTTTCATAGATTGAAGTCAGTATGACAAGCGGAAAAGCCTATTTTTTAATCACATTGTACAGGGGACTCCTCTTTCCCCTGGCTTTTTTGCTCAGCCTCACTGTCGGCAGCCTGATCAGTCCCAAAATACGACAAGGGCTTTGGGGCCGATGGAAGCAGCGACAGGGCCCATCGGCAAAGGCCCCGCCCCAATCTCTGAGATTCCTTATCCATGCCGCCAGTGGAGAGTTTGAATATGCCAAGCCATTGATAAGGGCTCTTAAAGAAGTTCATCCTCAATGCCAGATCACAGTCACTTATTTTAGCCCCTCTTTCGCCAGTTCAGTTCATCAGTTTCCCCAGGTGGACCAGGCCTTTTAT
>SKLV01000050.1 GCA_007121385.1 Bdellovibrionales bacterium | reverse complement strand
TTTAACCTTCCTGTACCACCTTAGTCCTGTCTAGCTCGATTCTCACTCTCCTCGACTTTAGACTGTTTTACCTCTCCCACCAATAGACAATGCGGGGCCTTCCCTTTGGGGCTTGGTAGGGAGCTTCTTGGCGCTGAGCCCCGCCGCTCGGTGGTTGGCCCCCCCCTTGAGCGGAAGGGGATGGGGTTACACCCTCAATCTCTTCCGTCCAATTGGCGGCCAGGTCTTCGGTCATATTGGCCATATCATAGGTGATGGCCACAATTTCTCTCACCACATTGGCCGATTGAGCCGTACTGGTGATGCGAAAGTTCAAAGGGGCCCCAAAGAGGAGGGGGAGGGTGGGGCCGGAGTCCCAGTTGAGATTGACGCCTTCGGCACTGACAAAGCTCTCAAAGTCGGCAAAGTTCACAAAGGGCCCACCCAAGTCTGGACTGTTGCGCCGGTTGATAATGGCCTGAGCCACCTCTTCGCTGATCAGGGGGTGAAGAGCCATTAGGGTTTCTTGGTTGGCGTAGTTGATATTGATGCCCCTTGAGCCGTAGATGGTAGTGCGCCTTCGGAGGAGAGCAAAGAGCTCGTCATCCATGTCAGCCACCATATTCAGCTCTTCCATGGTTTTAAAGGGGCGCCCAGGGGGAATAAAGTCAGAGCGAGCCTCAGGGTAAAATTGGCTTTTAGAGCCCCCGTTGCGGCTCTCGGTGCCGGGATTCACCCAGTCAGTGATGTGATTGATCAGGCGTTCAAAGTCAAAGCCAGCGTACCTCTGGTTAAAATCCGAGTTGTGGCGCATCTCACTTTCAAAGATATTGCGCAGTTGCTGTCGAGTGATCTCCTGAAGGGTTTCATTCTCCCGACTGAAACGGGTCAGCCCAGAGAGGTCAATTTTTCCCGATTCAATTTCGATGGTGGCCAGATACTGGGCCTCCATTCCCGACTCCCTCACCGCAGCCATAATATTATCCCGGTCAATTCCCGACATCTCATCAGGCAGCAGAGGGGGCCAGGAGAAGGGGAGTTGCCATACGGGGTCCAAAAGAGCTTTGTTTTCCCCTAGCTGCTGGCCAAATTGGGCAATGATCTGTTGGTAGATGAAAATTCTGAGTAAGCTGAGCTCCAGACCGGCCTGGGCGGCATAAAAGGCCTTCTGTCTTTCCACCTGCTGGTGGGCGAGAAGAAACTCCACATGGGTGTCGTAAGAGACCTCCATGGCCAAAAACAGCAGGACGGTCATGGCCGCCATGGCCATGATCAGGGCCACACCTCTTTGATTTTTGAGACTTTTGGCGACTTTCATTTAAGGCCCTCCCACCGCGGGCCCCGCCTGTTGAGGAGGGTTATTGGGAAAGCGGACCAAGGCCACCATGGTCATGCGCAGGCCTTGGTCTTGATTTGAAGACCGGGAGTCATCAATTTCCAGGGTGACCTCCACGGCCGTGGGAAAGGCCCCTTGGCTGCGTCCATCAATGGGGCCGCGGGTGGCCACCCCACTGGCCGCCCCGCTGTCCCAGCCGCTGACCCAATCTTCCCCCATTTCAGCTCCAAGGTAGCGCAGCTCAAAGGATCTCACATTTTCCACCAGCACCAGCTCAGTGCCCCCTTGGTCGATGCGATCATCCAGGATGGTGGAGTGCCGACGCCACAGGCAGGGCACCCTTTGCCGGGTGGAACGGCTGGTGCATTCGCGGACAAAGTAGCCCACCTGAATCTGGTCACTCTCGCGGGCCTCAGCCAGGGTGCGCACATGGCTGAGGGCGGTAAAGTGGAGTTCGTTTTCCGTTCCCATAAATTGAGTTTGGCTTAAGTCGGCTTCGGGCTCAAAGGGGGGGATGGGAGGGCCGGCTTGAGCGGGATCTTGCTGACCCTCTGCAGGAGCCTCTTCCCCTCCTGAATTCTCCTCAGCCTCACCCTGTGCCCCTTGTCCCTTTTTTTTCTGCTCCTCTAACCGCTTGCGGTGCAGCTGGCCGGCCTCATTGTAAACCTCCACCACATAGTCACGGTGGTTAAAGGCCCTGTTGATATCTCTCTCGATGACTCTGAGGGCATCGCGAAGCAGGCCCTGTCTTTCCAGCTGGGCGTTGATCCGCATGCGGTTTTGCGCCCCGGTGGTGATGGAGGTGGCTATGAGCAAGGACATTCCGGCCAGAATAGCCATGGAGATCAGGATCTCAAGGAGAGTCATCCCTCTGCTTTGCCTCATCGCCCTCCCCCCTGTCCTGCGGCCCCCACTTCACCCAGCAAATTCTGCTCAAAGTCCACAAAGTAGGTGGTCACCGAATGGGTGGCCCGTCGTCCATTGGGGGCCGTCACATTCACCGAGACAGTCACCTCTTTCACCGAGTTGTTGATCATTTCTGTGGTCTGTTGAATCAGCTGAAGAAACATCTCATCCACAGGCCCTCTCTCGCTAATCAGGGCTCCACTCATATCGGGCATAATAAACTCTTGGCTACTCAGCGCCCAGCTGTAGTCCGGAAAGTCGGGGCCAAAGTCTCCACTGTCTTCGGAAGGGATTTCGTCCAGCGGCTTTCCACCATAGAGCACCTGAACTTCCGCCATTTTTTGCTCCAGTAAAAAGGCCACATTGCTGTACATATTGGCCTGACGGATCCGCATCAGATTGCCCGACCAGACCATATTCACACTCACCACCACTCCGGTCATAATGACTACGGCCATAAGGACTTCCATAAGGGTAAAACCTTTTTCCTGCCTCATGGAGCTCCTTGGCGCAGTTCAGACAGAGGGCTGTGCTGGTTTAAAATATCCATCCGCCCGGTGAGGGGATTGGTGGCCATGGTCCAGCGCCCGGTCGGGCCTGTGCGCAGATGAATGGCGGCCTCTTGGGAAAGACCTTGAGGGAAAAAATAAATAAAGGCCTGACCCGAGTTGACGAGGCCCTCCATGCCCACCACCTCCACTCCTTCAAAGATCAGGGGAGGGGGAAGAACTTGGGGCTGCTTGAGAATGCTGGTGTCTGGAGAGAAGCCTGCGGTGGGGCTGCGCTCCTCTGAGCCGAGGCGGTCTCTCTCCTGGCGTTCTCGCTCCGCCAGGGATAGGCTCATCTGTTCAGGGCGGAGCAAGATGGCCGCACTGGCCTGCTCCACCCAAAAAGAGTGGGGTTCGCGGCTGTCCGAGCCCTCTTTCATATCAATCACCAGACGATAGGTGACTCCGTTCAGTCGTGATTTATTGTGGAGGTCTCGACTGAGCCCGGCCAACTGGCGCACAGCCGACTTGGCCTGATTATTGCGGTTGTCAATCCGCTGGATAGCCAATCCCATCACCATGGCAATCAGCGCGGTGACGATCATGATCTCCATCAATGTGAATCCAGCTTCCTGCTTTCTCATTCACCGCCGGGGGTTAGAAATGACCGACTTAGTTCAGGTCTTCCGAGGAGATGTCGGCGTTCTCTCCTGTTCCTCCTGGGCGTCCATCTCGCCCAAAGGAGATGATCTCATATGTCGAACCATCGCTCTCATAGGAAAAGGGGTTGCCCCAAGGGTCTCGAGGCACTGACCTCAGGTAAGGCTCAGGCCCCCATCCTGGGCAACTCCCTGGGGCCTCTACCAAAGCCTCTAATCCCTCTTCAGTAGTGGGGTAGCGGTAGCTACAGGCCAGGCGGTAAAATTCCAGTGCATTTTCAATTTGTCCAATTTGAATTTTAGCCTGGCGAATATTGGCCTCGGCCAAGCGTCCCCTCACATTGGTGACAATGGCGGCCATAATGCCGGCCAAAATGGCGAGGACAATCATAATTTCAATCAAAGTCATACCTTTTTGGTTCATGGCAATCTCCTCCAGTGGTCCCGACTATACCATTAGCCGCCAATTTGCGATAGCTCAATTATGGGGATCATAATGGCAAAGACGATGATGCCAACCACAAGGCCCATGACCACGAGCATCACTGGGGTGAGAAGAGAGGTGAGCCCATCCACTTGGGTCTTCACTTGAAAGTCGTAGGCATCACTCACTTGGCTGAGCATATTTTCCAGCTCACCGGTTTTTTCACCAATATTGATCATATGAATCACCAGAGGGGGGAATTGCCCCGACTTCCTTAAGGGGCCCGCAATGGACTCCCCCTCGCTAATGTTGTCACGAGCCAAGTCAATGGCCTCAGCCAAAATATCATTGTCCACCACATTGCGAACAATCCCCATAGCGGTGAGCATGGGCACCCCCCCATTGAGCAGGGTGGCCAGAGTGCGGGTAAAGCGGGAGACAGCCACAATACGATTGATTTTACCCACAACGGGAAACTTTAACTTCATAGAGTCCCAACTGCGGTGACCATTGGGAGTGTTTTTCCAGCTCTTAAATAAGAGGGACATCAAAAACAGGAAGCCTAAAATAAAGAGCCAGTAGTTCACCATAAAGCCACTTAAGTCGATAATGACCACGCTGTACCAGGGCAGAGTGATCTCGGGAAAGGCATCAAAAATTTCCACAATTTTGGGAATCACGTAAATAAAAAGCCCGGCCAGCAGGAAAATGATAAAGACAAACATAATAATGGGGTAGAGCATGGCCGATTTCACTTTGGAAGTGAGCTCATTTTGGGCTTCGGTAAATTCTGCCAGGCGAATAAGAATAAGATCCAAGGTGCCCGACATCTCTCCAGCCTCGCACAGGGACACATAGAGCTTGGAAAAAAGATTAGGGTAGCGGGCCAAAGCGCGGTGAAAAGTTCCTCCTTCATTCACCGAGTTCTTGATTTCAGCCACCACCGAAGCCAGGTACTCATTCTCCACCTGCTCCGACACCGCCCCTAGAGCGTCCACCAGGGGAATGCTGGCTTTAAGAAGAGTGGCGAGTTGACGGGTCATCAAGGACAGGTCTTGAATGGAGACCTTGCGTTTGGACTCCTTTCTCTTGCCCTTGGCTTTTCTGTTTTGCCGGGTGCGGTCCTTAAGGTCCACCACATAGACGCCGTCTTTTTTGAGCTTGGCCTTGGCGGCTCGGGAGTTTTCCGCATCCACCGTCCCCTTGACATTTCTTCCGGATTGGTTGAGGCCTCGGTACTCAAAAACAGGCATGGCTTATAAATCCAGTTGGGTGTTGGTCAGAACTTCCTCGATGGTGGTAATCCCTTGAAGCACCTTTTGAATCCCATGTTGGCGAAAGGGAATCATGCCCCCATCCCGGATGGCCACTTTCTTAATGCTTCCTCCATCAGCCCGCTTCATAATCAGAGAGCGAATGTCGTCGTTGATCATCATTAGCTCCTGAATAATGGTTCGACCTAAATAGCCCTTTTGATTGCATTCATTGCAGCCCACAGCCCGGTGAATGTTGGAGCCCTGCACCTGCTCTCGGGTGAGCTCCAGGCTGGCCAGTTCCACATCAGAGGGGGTGTAGGGCTCTTTGCAGTGAGGGCAGAGCACCCTCACTAGACGCTGGGCAATCACTCCCAATAAAGAGGTGGCAATCAAAAAGGGTTCACAGCCCATATCAATCAGGCGGGGAAAAACCCCTGCCGAGTCATTGGTGTGAATGGTGGAGAGCACCAAATGGCCTGTCAGCGAGGAGTTGATGGCAATTTCAGCGGTCTCCAGGTCACGAATCTCACCAATCATAATCACGTTAGGATCCTGACGCAAAATGGAGCGCAGTCCATTGGCAAAAGTGAGGCCAATTTTGGAGTTCACCTGAATTTGGCCAATGCCATGAATTCTCTGCTCTACGGGTTCTTCCACAGTCAAAATATTCTTGTCCACGGAGTTGATTTTGGAGATTGCCGCATAGAGGGTGGTGGACTTTCCACTTCCCGTAGGACCCGTGACTAAAACAATGCCATAAGTTTTCTTCAGCAGGTGATCCAGCTTGGTTAAAGAGTCTTGGGAAAAGCCCAGCTGGTCCAGTTCCAAAATCACATTGGAGCGGTCTTGCAGACGCATCACTAGGCGCTCACCAAAAGCTGTGGGCACACTACTTAAGCGGACATCAATGTCTTTGCCCGCCAATTTTAAAGGGATGCGACCATCTTGGGGCAAGCGCTTTTCAGCGATATTCAGGTTTCCCATCACCTTGATTCGCGAGGTAATGGCATTTTGCAGCTTTTTCGGCGGCCGGTAGATGTCAAAGAGAATTCCATCTATGCGGAAGCGAACCACCATATCTTTCTCGTAGGGCTCAATGTGAATGTCTGAAGCCTTTTCCTTCACGGCTCGAAACAACAGAGTGTTGACCAACTTGATCACCGGGGCGTCATCTTCGCCGGCTTCCAGAAGATCAATCACAGGATCGTCCAGATCGTACTCTTCCCCCTCAATCTCTTCCAGGCCGTCCAGGGCCGCCGTGCTCTTTTCGTACACCCGGTTGATGGCATCTTGCAGCCGAATGGAGGTGGTGAGCAAGGGGTGGATGCGTCGATCAAATTTAACTCTCAAGTCAGACAGAGCCTTGTGGTTGAGAGGATTGGTGGTCAGTACCGTGACTTTGTCGGCCTCCATTTTAAAAGGCAGAACCCCATGGTTTTTGGCGTAGTTGATGGGAATATCACGGACCAAGTCCACAGGAATGTCGTTAAAGGGAATGTCCTTAATGAAGTCCAAGCCCATCAGTTTGCAGAGTTCGGCCAGGGCCTCTTCGGGAGTGTTAAAGTGCTGATCCACCAAGCTGTCGCTCAGAGGGCGGTCGTGAATATCTGTGGTGGCCAGCACCGACTGAAGCTGAGGCTCATTCAGGGAGGTGCCTTTAAGAATGAGGGATTCAAAAGAGGTGACGGCCATTAAAAGCTCTCCACGGCGGGCTCCTCCCAGAGGGGGCCAAAGTCCTCAAAGGATTCAAAATCACTAAAGTCCTCAAATTGATCAAAATCATCGAAGCCCATTCCGGCGGGCCCCTCCTCCAGCCTGAGCGGAGTGGACATCCGGGGAGAGGGGCCTCGGGCCTGGTCTCCCCCCCTTGGCAGTCGGTCCACCGCCAGGCCAAAGGGGTCTCTTCCCGAGAAGTTGCGCTGAATAAAGTCCAGGCGCTCATCCAGTTTCTGGGAGAGGAGGTTGCGGCTGTCGCGAGCACTGCGCACCACAGTGGGAGTGATGAAGACGAGAAGATTCTTCTTAGTCACTTCACGGCTGCGGCCCTTAAAAAGCCAGCCTAAGATGGGGATATCACCGAGTAAAGGGACCTTGGTGATGGTCTCATTCTCCTCATCCAAAATCAGTCCGCCCAAAACAGCTGTGTCCCCGCTGTTGACCACGATCTGGGTTTTGATCTGGCGCTTGACAATGCTCACGGCCTGGTCGGCCAATTGGGTGGCCCTCACTCTCTGGGTGGAGGGTTGGTTGGCCTGCTGTTGAATGCGCAACTGGACGGAGTCCGTATCAGGGCTAATAAAGGGAGTGACCACCAGTTTGATGGTGGCATCATCAAACTGAACTCCGCCTTGAGTGATGCCACTCGGGCCTGTGGCACTGCTGGGTCCTACTGGAATTCTCTCACCCACTTCCAGTTCGGCCTCTTCATTGTCCAGGGCCATCACTTGGGGAGTGGAGAGGATATTGGCGCCCCCCCGAGTCTGCAAAAGGTTGATAAAGCCGGTGAGCGACTTCACTGTCTGAGTGCCTATGCCAGGGATGGTGACGCTCACATCGTCTCCAGTGCCAAAACCCAAAATAGCCCCTGCATCACCTACGGGGTTGAGGAGGGAGTTGATGTTGGCTGAGGTTCTAAAGCCCACTCGCCCAATGCCATTGGAGTCTGGGTCAAACCGATAGTAGTCAATGCCCCAATTGAGGTTGTTAATGGCGGTCATTTCCATAATGACTGCTTGGACAAAGACCTGATCCCGAGGGATATCGATCTTCTCCAAGATGGATTGGACGATTTCGTAGTCTTGGCGACTGGCGGTGATGATCAAACTGTTGGTGTTTTTGTCATGAGTGAAATTGACATTGCCGCCAAAGATGGCTTGAGCGGCGGGTCCGCTAATCACTTCTCCGGTGGGAGTGGGAGCCCGAGCCCCAGGGCGGGCCGGAGCGGTTAGCTCCTCCTGGGCTCGGCGGGACTCCTGGGCCAGACCACTTAAGGTGGTGGCCAGCTGCTCGGCTTCACTGTGGCGGACATAGTAGACATAGACTCCGCCTGCGTCCTCAGGTCGCATGCGAAAATCCAGCTGACTCACCAGGCGGCGGATACGCTGAATGCCGGCTCGATTGCCCACCACAACCAGAGAGTTGGTGCGCTCATCAGGCAGCACCAGGGACAGGCTCTCAGAGGCCCCCACACTGGCTTGGTCTGGAGGCTGTTGGCCACGGCGAAAGCGGGGCACTCCAGGACGTGGAGCGGGCTGGTCCTTGGTGACAATCTGATTGATCATATCGGCCAGATCGCGAGCTCGAGCATGGTCGATGCGGATGACCTCCATTTGCTCTTCAAATCCAGGCACATCAATTTCGGCAATAATGCGCATCAGTCTTTCCACATTGGAGCCAAAATCGGAAATGATCAGAGAGTTAGTGGGGGGATAGGCCACCAGCTGCCCTCCCGCCGGCCCTGAGGACAGGCGGCCCAGCTGGGTGACCAACTCCTGAGCGTTGATGTACTTGGGCTTTACAATGCGAGTGATGATTTGATCGGTGTTGGGAAAGTAGTCTCCCGTATAGATTTCAGAGCCGCTGGTGACGGCCTGTTGGGACTGAATGATTTTTAAAAATTGTCCAGAGGGCACGACAGTAAAGCGGTTCATGGCCAGAGCCGACAAAAAGGCCCTGTAGGCCTCAGCCACGGTAATTTGGGTTGGGGCAATGATGGTGATATTTCCTCTCACCTGGGGGTCAATTATGAAATTCTTGCCCGTCAGTTCACTGATGGCGGTGACCACATCGGCAATATTCGCATTGGGGTAATCAAAGCTTTCAATGAGTTCAGGAAAATTTTCGTTGGTGATGTCTTCCGGGTTGGCAGTGGCAAAGCGTTGCCGAGTCTCCTCTGGGATTCCTGAGCCTTGGGTCCAGCCAGGAGTTGAGGCAAGGATCAGAGTGAAAAGGAGTCCTGCTCCCAGGCCGGAAATCAGCTTCTGCGTATTCAGTGGATGTTTCATTATTTGCACCTTCCTTGGTCTTACATCACTCGTTGATTGTATAATAAAATTCCTCTTGCCGTCCTCCTCGCTCCATCATCAAAGTGATGGAGTCGGAGTTCCTTAGGGCATTGAACATCTCCATGGCTTGGGTGGGACTACTCACATTTTGACCATTGACACCCTTTAAGACATCGCCAATTTTAAAACCCAGTTCCTCGTAAATACTGTCTGGCTGAATGGAGACAAAGCGAAAGCCATCAATCTGCCCCCCAGAGCCGGGAACAATGTTGGGCACCATGCGGGCCTGGTTCAAGACGGCCCCTAGATCAGAGAGCTGTCTGTTCACGTCAGCCCGATTCACTGAAAACCGGTTGTAGCTGATCTGTTGCACCACTTGATCGGACTGCTGGGGAGCAGTTTGCGCTGGAGCCTGACGACTCACCCCAAAGGAGACCTGGCCCTCTTCGGGAATCTCCACATATTCCAGTCGGGAGTTGCCCAAATTGCGAATAAGGATTCTTCGTCTCTCTACTCTTTCTAGTCGAGCCAGACCCTCAATATCTCGGCCCACGCGAAAAGCTTTGGTTAAGGCATTGCGCACATTGATGGTGGCCACCGAGCGCTCCGGGTTGGCGTGGACAATGGTGCCCTCGAGCTTCAGGGGAAGTTGAGATAAAACGGCTTCGGCCTCATCATTGAGGTCTGGTCGGGCCTCCTCGGCCAGAGCCGGGGGAATATCCTTGCCAAAGTGAAAGACATTGTTGCGTAAGATCGAGCTGTAATCGGCTGGAGCCCTCGGCCCCCGGTCGGTCACTTGAGACGGGGGGCGAGGAGGCGCTTTTTCTGGGAGCATTTTTGAGCGCAAAAACGAGATGGACAGGTCAGCCAAGGCATAACCCAGCAGCAAGACCAAGGCGTAGGCCAGAAGGGATCCATAGGGAAGCTTTTGCAAGGACCCCTTAGAGGCTTGAGAGGATGAAGAACGCTTTAACCACGACATCTTGGCCAATTGTAGCAAAGAGCATAGGGGAGGGGCATAAAATTTTGCCTTTACTCAATGATTTTGGGCACTTTTGCCTACAACGGAGGGATTAAAAGGCCTCCTGAGCCCCACCAAAGTCTGGGTTTAAGAGCGAGCCCGACTTCTTTGATCCTATAAGGCTTACAGATAGCGACCCAAAATGGGGTGTTATTTTTTCCATATAACCATTATTTCTTGAAGTTGGGTCTGAGTATGAAAAGCTTGAGGCCACTGAAGCCTTAGGCTGAACTTAACGAGCTGAAGAGGGCTTCAGCGGCACCTTTAAAGAACTCGGGGGGTCGAGTTTTTAGAGGGGAATTTAAAGAGGGGGGAATTATGAAGGGGGCCGTCGTCTTTAATGGGATCAACGCATTAGATTTCCATGCTGTCCGCTGCAATGTCGTGAGAATTCCTGAAGTGGTTAAAAGACTGAGAGATGCTCAGCGCATCTGGGACGATGTGGAGTGTCTTGAGGGCCTGGAGCTGGCCAACTTTATTGCCTCCGACGATGAAGTTTTTTTGGGAAACATTCGACTCAAGAGTTTAGCTTCGGCCATTGTTCAAGTGGGTCTTTACGACCGCTATATCAAGGCCTTCGGGGTTCCCGAGTGCCTGATTGGCTCCATCAATGGAGACTCCGCCTTGGCTGTGGCCGTAGGCCTCTACAGTTTTGAAGATATGATCCGCAACTCGGCCGCCGTTCTCAATCGCTCCTGGAGCGAGGGGCGAGTGGCGGGTGAATTGGTTTTAAGCGGAATTTCTCTGGTCAAATTTGCCGCCTTTGAAAGAGTGGAGATTGAGGGGCGTCAGACCTATCAAGAGATCAAAGTGGATGGCCGTGAGTTGGGACCCTTAATCACTCAGATGATTGAGGATCTGGGGGTCAAACGCTTTGTCAATGTGGGCCCGGGCAATTTGCTGATGCATCGCCAGGGTACCGAGTTAGAGATGGCCGAGGTGCAGATCCTGGAGTCCATCGACATGGACCCCATGCTCAATTGGTTTTGGCCTGAACTTAAGGAAAGCCCTCTGGCGAGGGCGAGCACCCACTGAAAGGTGCCCCGAAAGGTGTCCGTCATATTTTTGCGTATCGGCGCGTCATATCAGCCTGAATTAAATAGGCTTTTGCTTCTCCCATTATGATCTTGCCATGTTCGATATGATTTTAAGGTGCGCTGATACGCAAAAATAGGATGGGGCACTTTTTCAAAGAGTCATAGCCGCTAAAAAAACCGACAAAAGTGAGATAATCAAAAGAGTCCACTCTAACTGATGGGTGTTTTCCATAGGCTCCTCCTTCTTATAGCCACGGGGGCTGAAGTGCTTAATGGTTGAGCAAAGTCAGTGCCATTTTCCGGCCCTTTTAAGCTGGGCTCAGCTTGGTTTGGCCTAGGCTGTACAAAAAATTTCTCGACAATAAAGTAAATTTTTCAGACTCCCTTTACTTCCCCCAGGCCTTCAGGCAGTCCCTCCTCGGGTGGCCCCGGCCACTCCAATAGTACTTAGCTCAACAGGAGGTCTTTTTTATGAGCCGTATTCGCGCCCGACATATTTTGGTGGAACAGGAGTTTGAAGCCCAGGATTTGCTCAACAAGTTGGCCGAGGGTGAGGGCTTTGCCGATCTGGCCAAGAAGTTCTCCCGCTGCCCCTCTTCCCAGTCCGGTGGAGACTTGGGTGAATTTGGCCGCGGTCAGATGGTGGCCCCCTTCGAAGAGGCCGCCTTCGCCCTGGATGTGGAGCAGACCTCAGGGCCAGTGCGCACTCAGTTTGGCTATCACCTGATTCAGCGCTACGCCTAGGAGCCGATCAGGCCATCACCAAAGCTTATGGATTAGATAAAGTTTAATAATTTGCTTTTATGGCACCAAGTCCATAAACCCATCTCTGTCGTCAAGGCTACAGGGATGGTTCCCGTGAGCTTGCTCCAGAGGGGGCAGCAAGTTCAAGGGAGCATGAGGACCGACGGGGCTGCAATCCCGTCGGTTTTTTTTGGTGCCCGTCATCTTTTTGCGTATCACCGCGCCATAAAGTCATATTGAGCATCACAAGATCATGCTGAGAGAAGCAAAGACCTTTTTGTGTGGGCCTATTTGATGCGCTGATACGCAAAAAGATGACGGGCACCTACGTAGGGTGGGGGTTCAGAGGCGGACAACTTGAGACTTCTGTGCAGGCCTTGCAATCAGAGGGCGGCAATAAGGGTGTTCGGTGTGGAGAAGATCTTACGCGAGGTAGGGTGGAGGTAGGGCGGAGTAGGGGCAGGATAATGGCGAGATAAAAAATTTGTTGAGGGAAGTGTCTCAAATAGTGACAATTTAGGGGGAAAATGGCTTAAGCTGATGCGTTGCGAGAAAAAAAGAGGCATGTCTTGGGTTGAGAAGCTTAATTTTTTTTATTTTGAGCCGAT
>SKLV01000076.1 GCA_007121385.1 Bdellovibrionales bacterium | reverse complement strand
CTGGAAGCTCCGAAGTCCTATTGGAATCATTTTAGATTCGAGGACAGGCAGCGGAACACCCCCTGTTCCGACTGCCCATTTCAAGACTTATCACTTTTATGCCCTAGTTATTAAAAATAGATGGAGAAGCCTCCATTAAACACTAAGCCGGATATTTCCCCACTGGAGTCTTCCCCCAACTGCCTAAACTCATAACCCAGGCCCATGCGCAAGGCGGCAGGAGTGCCTAGCATAAACCATTTTAAATAGAATTCCGGGTGAGCTGAAAATCCGGTGAGACTGTCCTGACCGCTGGGACTGCTCTGTAGAAAAGCTAAACTAAGCCCAAAACCAGGAATTAGTCTATTGGGCTCTTGGTTGCGAATAAAATTAAAGTCAAAAAAACCGCCTAAGCCAATTTCACTTGAGCTGTCTCCTCCACCAGACTCAGTCTCAAATGTGAGCAAGCCTCCCATTTCCATTAATCCCAAATTCCAGCCATAGCGAGCGGACAAATTGAGGTTGGTTGTGGCTTCATCGGCGCCCTTGGGCTTCAGTGAAGAAAAATTAAAACCCAAACCAATCACACTGTTTCGGGGGCCGGTGCGATCCACAGAGTCGGCGGCCTCCACCTTGACCACCGGCTGCAGGGGAGCCTCGACCATGGCGTCCTCTTCCAGTTGCGACTTCAAAACCAGTTGTTGTCCCCGCTCAGGAGTAAGCCCCGGAGGAAATTCCACAATGGCCTGTTGGCCACGAATCTGTTTAACCTCAATAATGTCCTGAGCCTGAATGGCCTGTCCCAGTCCTCCCAGACCTAAGGCCAGCACTGCGACCCCCCACTTTGCCAACAAATGTCTCATAAGTCCCCCTTTTACGGTGTTGCCTCTCGCTGTTGATCAATTCAGCTCTTATTCATTCATTTTTAGTGAACAAAAGCAAGGGCTTATAGCAAAAATATCCTCTCTCTTTGACTTTTAACCCAACTCTCGCCAACTCTTTATATAAGCGGAGTCAGAACGAAAATATGCAGCGAAATTGTTGAAAATCCGTTCAACAAATTCTTGTTGCCAAGGCCAAACTAGGACTTATACCCCCCCAACTTAAAGATTCGGGTCCTCGGCAGAATCTGTGGGCAAAGAGTCAGTCATCCTGACTGTTACCGCTGAGGCTCGGTCAACATCACTAAATAAAAATCACATGACCATTAACGTTATTTATTGACGAGTTTTTCGACGCCCTAAAAAGCCAATCGCGGCGAATAAAAAGGTTTTTTTGAAAAACAAAGTTCCCCAACCTCAAAGCGGCCAAGGGAGGGCCTCTGGAGGTCTTAAAAGGCCCTTGGAATGGGGGTCTCGGGGCACGCCCAATTGGCCTTTTAAAAACCCATGATAGAGTGATTTTCTCAAAGTGAAAGACCGAGAACAAACCCCTTTTGCGAAGGAGTCTCCATGCAAAGCCAAACCCAGTGTCATCCCCAGGGTCAACCCCAATCCCTCAGTGATCGCGATCTGTTGAACCGCATGCAATTTCTAGTGCAAAGGGAGAGAGAGCTCCTCACCGAAATCCTTCACCACCTCAAGGAGGTCGAAAGAAGAAAACTCTATTCTGATTTGGGCTACAGGAATCTTTTTGATTATGTCGTCAGAGAGCTGAATTACTCTGAGGGCCAGGCCGGACGCAGGATTCAGGCCATGAGGCTTTTAAGGCAACTGCCAGAAGAGGAGGCAAGAGATCTGGAGGAGAAAATTGAAAGCGGAGCCCTGAACCTGTCCAACATCTGCCAGGCCCAGAGCTTTTTTTATCAACTGGAAAAGTCCACACCAGACAAAGCTCTCAACATGGAGGAGAAAATTGAGGTGTTGCGGGATCTTGAGCACAAGTCCGCCCGGCAAGGCCAGATGGCCCTGTTGAGGAAAAGGGAGGATGCGGGGCTGGAGGCACCGAGCCTCAAAGAGAGAGAGCGAGCCCTCACCCCGGAGCTTTCGGAGCTGCGACTGGTCTTGAGCGCAGAGCAGATGGCCCGCCTTGAGGAGGTCCGCTCTCTTTTAGGGCAAAAGGCCATGGGGATGAGCTGGGCCGAGGTCATTGGTGAGATGGCAAACTTGAGCATAAGTGCGCTCAAAGACAAAAAGTTTGGCAAGAGGCGGGGTAATTTGACCTCACAGGAGCTGAGAGCCGTGACAGAGGGTGCATCTCCGACAAGCTCCGAAGTCACAACGTTGAAGAAAGAGCGCGTCAAAGACGGTCAGGCCGAGGCAGTGGCCAAGCCAGGCTTTAAGCCCTGCCAAAAAGCTGAGCCCAAGCCGAGGTCTATTTCCAAGGGCAAGAGGTATCGAGTCTGGGAGAGGGATGGAGGTGCTTGCCTGAAGTGTGGAAGCAAAGAGAGCCTTCAGGTGGATCACATTGTCCCAGTGGCTCGGGGAGGAGGCTGTGGGGAGGAGAACCTTCGCCTATTGTGCATGGGGTGCAATGTGAGAGAGGGAGTTAAGGAATTTGGCCTGGACAGGATGAGGAGAGCATGGGGGCAAGAAGTAAGAAGTAAGGGGCGATGAGCGATGAGCGATGAGGCAAATGAGCCGGGTACCTGAGCTTGCGAAAGTCTGAAAGTTTCCAGTGACCCACAGATTTTGCTGAAGAGGCAAAGATTCTTGATGGTGGCTTGCCTAACTACCAGCCCCAGTTTTCCCTCACCCAAGAGTACGCCGCTCACACACAGTATCCGGCCTCCACTGAGCCCTCACCGCAAAGCTGTAAAGCAGGAGAGACCCTATCCCTCCGCACAGAAAAGTTAGAAAAAAACCAGTCCTTGCTCCCATTCAAGCCCTCCTCTGTTGGATGGGGATTATGACTGCACCGACATAAGGGGGCAAGCCCTTTGTCCCATTAATTGAATAGGACTTCATGTTTCACTGCATTAGCGCTGGCCATAGACCCGGATTGCCATTAGGCTTTTAACGGCCCTAATCAGGAGGTTCAATTTTGCTCAACTCACTCTATCCACAAGATCCTTCTTTGGACTCGGTTCGCAATTACTACGGCAAAGTTTTAAGTTCCTCCCAAGACCTAAAGACCAGCGCCTGCTGTGTGGCCAGCCCTGTGGAGAGTCGAATTCGTGAGGCCTTAAAGGACATTCACCCCGATGTGCTTCAGCGATTTTATGGTTGCGGCTCTCCCATTCCAACAGCCCTGGAGAGGCTGAAGGTTTTGGACTTGGGCAGTGGCTCTGGACGAGACTGCTATATTCTGTCCCGTCTGGTGGGAGAGCAGGGAAAAGTGATTGGGGTGGATGTGACCCCCGAACAAATTCAGTTGGCGGCCGAGCACCTGGATTACCACCGCGAGAAATTTTCCTTTGCTCAATCCAATGTGGAGTTTCGTGAGGGCTTGATTGAGGACTTAGAGTCCTGTGGAATTCCATCCAATTCAGTGGACTTAGTGGTGTCCAACTGTGTGATCAACTTGTCT
>SKLV01000154.1 GCA_007121385.1 Bdellovibrionales bacterium | reverse complement strand
GCATTTTTGGACTGACCTTGAGCAAGGCTAAGCTCCTGATTCTCAAAGGCTTTTATTTTTTTCGCTAAAAGTCGAGTTTTTTGGCCTTTAGTCCTAAAGTGATACGGATTTCTGCCGATACAAACCCAATGAAATTTAATTTTTTTAAGAAAACGACCTGGCTGGAAAAAAATCTAAGTAGCAGAGCTCTTAGGGCAGCAACTGGTCTTGGTCTAGGAGTTGGTTTACTTATTCAGTCCATTTCTGTAAGTGCATCTCAATATGAAATTGTCGGGACTGGAGAAGTTGAGTTTGTGTTTGTCCCAATTCCATCGACCCTTTTATCGGGCGAAGGTGGTGGATATATTGAGGCTTTTATAAGCCACTGTTCTGCTTTGGGGGGAACTAGTTATACTCGTGAAGGTGTTCCAGGATGTGAGCTTCCACAGGGGCTTGCCTTTCAATTTAGGCAGTTAATTACTGCGCTGGAAAACGACTTGTCAGCGAAGCTGGCAGAAGATGAGGGTAAAGGGGTGCCCGGAGGTGGGACTTCCGGCCCAACTCAAGCCGCTCAGACAGAGACAGAGCCAACCGAGACCGCTGGAGCCCAAGGGCAGCCCTCTCAGCCAGCAGGCACAGATCAAGAGCCAGCCGAGCCAGCACAACAGCCGGGGCAGCCCACTTCTGGAGAACAGCAGCAACAGCAGCAGCAGCAGGGGGGCCTGAGCCCACAGGAGCAGGCGGATTTGAAGGATGCGGTGGAGGCCTGCGAGAGGGCGCATAAAGAGGCGACGGAGGCCTGCAATCAGCCCTTTAAAAAGGCTTTTGGGGTGGATTTAGGGCCGGATGATATGCAGATGATTATGACTGTCCTGAATGTGGGGGGGCAGACTGCTTTAGCAAGTCGAGCCGGCAGCCAGAAGAGCATGGCCAAAGCCTGTGGAATGATGCGGGATGTGGGCTATGCGACCACGGCACTCAATGCCGGTTTTGCAACCCAGTGCCAGTCCTTTCGCAGCAGTTGCCTCACTCAGTGCCAGCACTTGGAATCCATAATGAGGCAGGTGGTGGCCAGGTGTGAAAATGATCCCGCCTGCTCCGTCAGCCAACAAGTCAGTTTAAATAACACTAGCCAAAGGGTGGCTGCTTGTCAGCAGTACTCAGGTCAGGTGGCGGGAATGGCCACTCAGGCTTTGATGGCTCTTTATAGCGCTGAGGGAGCCAGTATGTGTAGGGACTTGGCTAAGGCCCAAGACTTTGGCCTCCCCCCACCAAAGACCAGTCCACCGGCCAATCGACCCAACTGTGCGGATCCGGCCAATGCATCAAATCCAGTTTGTTTGGAGTGTCGCAGTCCGGAGTCGCGCAACAATCCTATGTGTCGTGATGTCAATGCTCAGATTCCGGGAGGGGATGGTCGCTCCAATCAAAGCTCTCGGACTCCTCCGGGTGGAAATGATGGGGAAGATTTCGATCTTTCCAACTTAGGGCTGGAGGACGACCCTAATCAAATGGCCCAAATGCCCATTACCGAACCTGGTGAGGCCAGTGCGCGAAGGCCCTCAGGCTCCGGCACGGGGCTGGGTGGTGGCGGAGGTCCTCAGGGCTATGATGGAGCTCCGGGGGGCCATGGGGACCCTGGAATCGACACCGACATCCTGCATGGAGTGGGCGGTGGTGGAGGCTACACCACTAGCTCGGTGCCCTTTAGCAGCGGGGGAGGCGGCGGTGGCTTTGGCTTGCCCCCAAGACCCGATTCTGCGGGGGAGAAGTTTGACCTGCGCAAGTTTCTGCCTGGGCGACAGGGGGTCAAGGGCCTGCAAAAGGTCACAGGAGGAGAGGGCCGGCGCCATCCCGAGCTGGCCCCCAGTCATGACAATATCTGGAGGCGCGTTTCCAACAAGTACCAACAGCTCTGTCAAAGAGGAGAGCTCTATGGCTGTCAGTAAAAACAAAGTATTTGGCCAATCTCCTCTTGCTGGAGGGCTCTTGTTGGCATTGCTGCTGGGGTTATTTTTGCCTTGGGCCCCGGAGGCTCTCGCTAACAACCCCTACGATCCTAACACCCAGGCTGAGGCGGAGCGGCTTTTAAAAGAGAGGGGCCGCAGAGCTGAACAGAATGCGCGCAAAGTGGAATGGGAACAACAGCAGGAAGAGGCCAATGAGGCGATGAGGGAGAGTCAACAGGCCAGCATGCGGCGGGCCGCCTCCCAGCGCAGTCAGCAAGCTATGATCTCCACGGCCCAAAACGCCCTTATGGGAACTCTCATGTACACCCAATACACCTCGTGTAAGGCGGCCTGTAATGTCTCTTGTGGCTGGAAGTGTACTCCCTATGCAGGTATGGCGGCTCTCTCCGTGGCAACTGCAGGTATGTCTGCGGCGGAGGGACGCAGCACCGATCGAGGAGTGATCCCTTCCTTATACAATTTCCCCAACCCCTACGATAATTTTAACCCTGATGTGGAAGAGTTCAACCCGCCTGGTGGACCTGGCGCTGATGGAGGAGATCCCCCAGGACCAGGGCGTGGAGCTGGGGGCCCTAGTCCTACAGAGATCCTTACAAACTTGGAGAAGGATGGTATTAGTATAGATGAAAAGAACGGAATGCTTCATACCCCTGATGGGTCTGTCCCTCTATCCACCTTTGCAGATGTCTCCGAGGGTATGGAGGCTCTAGGCGCCAATGAAGATCAGATCGCCCAGGTGCTGGCCCTCTCGCAACAGGTGGCCGATCAGTTCGGAGCCAATGTGGTGGGCATGGAAGTGAACACTGGGGGAGGAGGGGGGCGACCTGCCATGGGCCGCATCCAGCTGGATGACAGCGATCCTCTGGGCGACTATCTGCGCTCCCTGCGCGGGCCCGCCAGTCAAAAGTCGGCAGCCGAAAGGGTGGCTGGAAAGTCGCGAATGTTGGGTGGAGAGCCCATAGGAGTGGCTGCAGACAATATCTTTGAAATGGTTCACCGCCGCTATCAGCAAAAGCGCAAACAGGGCCTATTTATCGAATCCCCCGACGCCCAACCCAAGTAATACCGAGACCAAAATCCCCCATAGCGTCGGCGAAGCTCTGCGTTGGGGATTAAGGGGTGAGGTCAGTCAGTCAGTCAGATCAATAAGATCAGTCAGTCACCCACAGAATTTTTAAGACTTCTCGAGTTGGGCCACCACTTGCTCTTTGAGGGCGGGGAGTTGGGCGGAGTCCAGGGAGCCTTGGGCCATGTCGGGCTTGCCCCCGCCCCGGCCGCCTAAGCTGGACAGAGCCTCTTTGAGGATTTGGGCACAGTTCACCTGGGAGTTGCCCTTAAAGCTGCGCAAGAGCACTGAGGCCTTGCCCTCCTCTTTGGGGGCGCTGAGCAGAACCACTCCCTTGGGGTGTTTGTCCATAAACAGATCGCTCAGGCTCTTGAGGTCGCCCTCGCTGTCCATAAAAACCGCTTTAAAAACCACCCCTGACTTCAAGCTCTC
>SKLV01000103.1 GCA_007121385.1 Bdellovibrionales bacterium | reverse complement strand
GTGGTGGGAGCGGGCACCAAAATCGATAACCACTGCCACTTTGGTCACAACTTTCGCTGCGGCAAAAATTGCCTGATCACGGGAGGCTTTATCTCGGCCGGCTCGGCCACTCTGGGAGATGGGGTGGTGGTGGGAGGACGCACCACCATTGGCGGCCACTTGGAGGTGGCCAGCGGAGTTCAATTGGCCGGTCTGACCAGTGTGCCCAAGAGTCTTCCCAATCCGGGAGCCTATGGTGGCTACCCTCCCCAGCCGGTGAAAGAACACTTAAAAATCACATCCACCTTGACTCACCTGCCGCAAATGCGAAAAGACATCAGTCGCATTCTCAAACATCTAAAACTGGAATCTTAAATGAGCTTAGGCAACGACAAGTTTTACATCACCACTCCCCTTTACTATGTCAACGACAAGCCCCATGTGGGAACAGCCTACTGCACCATCACTGCCGATGTGCTGAACCGCTACCACAAACTCTTTGGCAGGGAGACTTTCTTTCTCACCGGAGTCGATGAACACGGACAAAAATGTCAGCAGGCCGCTCAGAAAAGAGGTTTAGAGCCTCAAGCCCACTGTGACGATATGGCTCTGCGTTTTAAAGAGGCCTGGCAAGAATTGAACATCGACTACGATCTGTTTTTTCGCACCACCGATGACTACCATAAACAAGGGGTGCAAAAGTCTCTGCAACAGCTCCTGGATCAGGGCGATATTTACTCTAAGGACTACTCGGGCTGGTACTGCGTGAGCGACGAGATGTTTTATCCGGAAAAAGACCTTGTGGACGGCAAGACTCCCGAGGGCAAAGAGGTGATCTGGATTGAAGAGAAAAACTACTTCTTTAAGATGTCCAAATACCAACAGGCCCTGATTCAGCATATTGAAGATCATCCAGACTTTATCCACCCTGAGAGCCGCCGCAATGAAGTCTTGGGCTTTTTGCGCCAGCCCCTAGGGGACCTCTCCATCAGCCGTCCCAAGAGTCGCCTGAGCTGGGGAGTGGAGATTCCCTTTGATCCTGAACATGTGACCTATGTGTGGTTTGACGCCCTCTTGAACTATGCCACCGCAGTGGGCTTTCAACAGCCAGAGCGACAAAAGGACTTTGCCAAATGGTGGCCGGCCTCTTTTCACCTGCTGGGCAAGGACATTCTCACCACCCATGCCGTCTACTGGCCCACCATGCTGATGGCCTTAGGAGTGCCACCACCTAAAACTCTTTTTGCTCACGGCTGGATCCTCAATAAAGACCAGGGCAAGATGTCCAAGTCCCAGGGCGAGGTCATCAATCCATTGGACCTTAAAAATCTCGTGGGTGTGGATGGCTTGCGCTACTACCTGGTGCGCGACATTCACTTGGGCAACGATGCCCCCATCTCCGAAGAGCTGGTGGTCAACCGCTACAACACCGATCTGGCCAACAATATGGGCAACCTCTACAGTCGCAGCTCCAACTTGATCGACAAGTACTTTGCTGGAGTCACCCCGAGCTTAATGGATGTGGGTGGCCACTGGGGTGAAGATCCCTCGGCAGTGAATCTGATAGAGCTGCTACAAAAAACCCCCGAGCTTCTGCGGAGGGAGGTGGAGGCCTTTTCCCCCAGCCGCGCCCTGGAGCATGTGGTGCAGCTTCTGAATCAGGCCAACAAGTATCTGGAGGAGACTGCTCCTTGGAAGATGGCCAAAGAGGACTTGCCCGGAGCGGGACGAGTTCTTCTCTTGTCTTTAGAAGTCTTAAGACTCTCGGCCCTTCTCCTCTACCCCGTGATGCCGGCCAAAATGGAAGAGCTCTTGAGCCGCCTTGGACAGTCCCAAGAGCCCAAGGACTGGTCCCGAGCCAAGACCTTCCCAGCCATAGCCCCATCCACTCCCATCCAAAAGGGCTCTCCCCTCTTCCAGAGGTACCAGGCCTCTTAAACAGAGGGAGAATCTCTTAGCAGGGGGCCGGCTCTTCGCCGTGACTGGTGTCGGCTTTTTCCTCAAAGACCTCTCGGGCCGCCAACAAAACCGGCTCCGGAGGTTCAAAAATTCGCCGATAGGCCATAAACAAAACCATGGCCAAGACCACCGTGTAGGGCAGTAGCAAAAAACTGAGCAGGGAGCTCAAACCACCGGCCAAAAATAAAACCCCCGCCGTCACTCCCAGAGGTTTTAAGTTGGCGGCCACGGCCTGAAGACTTAAAGCTACAGCCTCCCTCCACTCCAAGGGCTCAAAAATCACCAAGGGCAGAGCCAAGGCCACTCCCACCAACATGGCCAGTCCCACACTCAGGCTTACCCAAAGCCAGTACTTCAGTCCCACCTTCTCCAAAATTTCCACTCCCCAAGAAACCTCTAAAAATAAAAAAATCAGCAGTGAGAGAGCTGAGAGGGGCAGAATCTTGAGTACCAATTCCGGTCGAGTGAAGGCGGCCAACAAGTCCTCAAAGCGCAACTCAAAGCGATCCACCAGTCGGGACACCAAAAGTAAGAGGCCAACAAAAAAGAAGGGGCTGATAAAGGCACAGAGCATGGAGCCCACCAGAGGAACTCGCCCCAGGGCAAAAGAGATCATGGTGAGAAAAACTATGACCCCCAACAGATAAAGGGGCCTTTTGGCAAAAAGCTCCATAGCCTGACCAAACCAGCTCAGAGCCTCCATGACTGTGACTCGCCGAATCTCCATTGCAACTCCAAAAGGGGCCAGTGGGCCCCTTTTGATTTATACTGCTGATCCAGGGAGTTCACAAAGGGGCGGCGCGGTTCATAATGCGCCGCCGCCGCAAAGATTAATGCTCCCTCTTAGACGATGAGAGGGGCCAGGATCAGGGACACAATTGAGATCAACTTGACCAAAATGTTCATAGAGGGGCCAGTTGTATCTTTAAACGGGTCACCAACGGTGTCGCCGATAACGGCAGCCGCATGGGCCGCTCCGCCTTTGGCTTCTCCTTCAATATCGCCCTTTTCGATGTACTTCTTGGCGTTGTCCCAGGCTCCACCGGAGTTGGACATCAACAGAGCCAAAGTCACACCGGTGATCAGAGTTCCGGCCAACATTCCCCCCAAAGCGCTAGGACCAAGGCCAAAGCCCACAATCACTGGAGCCACCACCGCCAAAACTCCAGGCATGATCATTTCCTTGAGCGCGGCTTTTGTGGAAATCTCCACACAGCGAGCTGTGTCGGGTTTACCTGTCCCTGCCAAGAGGCCAGGAATCTCACGGAACTGACGGCGAATCTCATCGACCATTTCTCCGGCCGCCTTGCCCACAGAAGTCATAGTCATAGATGCGGCCAGCAGCACCACCATGGCGCCCAAAAACAGACCCACCACCACCTGAGGGTCAGTGATATCCATAATCACCTTGACGGCACCCGCAGAGGCAAAGTCCACGGACTGCTTGTAGGCCACAAAGAGAGCCAGGGCTGTCAGGGCAGCCGAACCAATGGCAAAGCCCTTGCCAATGGCGGCTGTGGTGTTGCCAATGGCATCCAGGCCATCGGTGATTTTTCTCACCTCAGGGCCAAGTTTAGACATCTCAGAAATACCACCGGCATTGTCCGCCACCGGTCCGTAGGCATCGATGGTCATGGTCACACCCACCGTGGCCAACATTCCGACTGCGGCCATGGCAATCCCATAGAGGCCAGCTTGGGCGTGGGAAATGTAGATAGCACCCGCAATTAACGCGAGAGGAGGAGCACTGGACTCAAGCCCTACAGCAAAGCCAGAGATAATGTTGGTGGCCGGCCCGGTTTTGGATGCATTGGCCACCCGGTAAACAGGCTTACCCGCCGTGTAGTACTCAGTGGTTTTCCCAATGGCAAAGCCCGCCACAGTTCCTGCAATGACGGCCCAAAAAATTCCCAGGCTGTAGCCAAAGGCATTGAGGAAGGCAAAGGTTCCGCCTAAGAAGATCACTCCAGCAGTCACTTCAGACAGAGTCAGGGCCTTTGAGGGCTCAATACTCTTAAAGAAGTTCATGCCAAAGATCCCGATCAATGAAGCGCCTAAGCCAATCACCGCCATAAACAGAGGCAGCCCCATCAGCATCTCTTTGGTCACTCCAGAGCCGTAGCCACTGACTTCCATTGCCGTCATGGTGGCGGCAATGGTGATAGCTGCAACCATGGCGCCCACATAGGATTCAAAGATGTCGGCACCCATTCCAGCCACATCACCCACGTTATCACCCACATTGTCGGCAATCACACCTGGGTTTCTAGGGTCGTCTTCAGGAATTCCCGCCTCAACTTTACCAACCAAGTCCGATCCCACATCGGCGGCCTTGGTGAAAATTCCCCCTCCAATACGGGCAAAAAGGGCAATGGAGGACGCGCCCATAGAAAATCCGGTGATCACTGAAGCCGAATCGGGATCGCCGACAAATATAAAGTAGAGCAGTCCCAGCCCCAAAAGACCAAGACTCGCCACGGCCAAGCCCATCACTGAGCCCCCGTTAAAGGCCACTAAAAGCGCTGCGGCCACACCATGGTCTTTGGCTGCTGCTGCCGTGCGCACATTGGCTTTAGTCGCAGCCTTCATGCCCACAAAGCCCGCAAACCCGGAGGCCAAAGCGCCGGCAACAAAGGAAACGCCTGTCTCATAGCCAAACTGCCAAACCAAAAGTCCGGCCACCACCACCACAAAGATGGAGAGAATGGAGTACTCCGACTTAAGAAAAGTCATCGCCCCCAGATGAATTTCATCGCCAATGGAGATCATCTTCTCCGTTCCCGACGGTTGACTCACCACTCTAAAATACATCGCTAGGGCCACCGCAAGGCCAATCACTCCGGCCACGGGTGCCATGATGCCAATATCCACCATGTGTTCCTTCTCCTTGTTGGTTTAAAAAATTTTACATTTAAATTTAGACGGACACCTGAGTCACTCATCTGGCCTGGATTGTCAACACCTTGTGGAATTCGACCCTTCCATTGACCGAAAAAGGGTGACAGCCTGGACATCTGTCATTAAAGCTCTAGCCTCGCAAAAGAGTGTTAAAAAAGGAGTCCCTCCATGTTGAGCTATAGCGTTTACAAGGTAATGCACTTGGTGGCCCTGTTCGCCCTCCTGATGTCGCTTGGCGGCTTGGTCCTGGCCCGTCTCAACCACAGCGACAAGCACTTTAAGGGCCGGCGTTGGGCTCTGATCTTTCACGGAGTCAGCCTGTTCTTTGTCCTGTTGGGAGGCTTTGGTCTTTTGGCCCGCCTCAACATCCACACCCCTTGGCCAGGATGGATTTGGGTGAAGCTGGGACTTTGGCTGCTGTTGGGCGGAGTGACTGTGCTAATTATGCGCAAGCCGGAGTGGTCTAAAGCCCTGTGGGTGACCATCCTGCTGATCGCCGGCTACGGAGTCTATGTGGCCCACTATAAGCCCTTTTAGTTGAAAGCACCGAAGTGTTTTGGCCCGTCATCAACGACATCACCACCACCTATCCCCATGAACCCCAGTTTGTGGAGATCCGTGAGCTGAACCCAAAACAGGATTACTCCTACCCGGCGCATTTTTTCCCCCAGCAGACCAAGGCCTATCCTGAGGTCAAACCCCTGCTGCTCAAGGGCGAAAGAGAGCCCCTTTTTGCCTGGCTAGAGGACAGGGCCCGGCAACAGGAGCGCTGGAGCCTGGTGCTGGTGGACCCTGTGGCAGGGCGCATTGAGGCGGTGGCAGTCACTCGGCTGCTGCGCTTTAAAGATGATGTAGTGATTGAACTCAGATCTGTTTCCGACTTTGAGCACGAAGTCCATATGCGCTCCCGCTCCCGCCTGGGACGCAGTGACCTCGGAGCCAACGCCCAGCGGATTCTGAGCTTTCTTGAACAACTCCGCCAGGCCACTGCCACATCCAAAGCCCATTCCCAGGCCACCGCCACCGCCACCGCCACTGAGGAACACTCCCCGTGATCCTCTACGAGGTCAACATCTCGGTAAAGGTCTCCCGGGCGGAGGAGTTCACTTTATGGCTCAAGCAGCACATCCAGCAGATGCTCCAGATTGAAGGCTTTGTCAGCGCGGAGCTCTTTACAGCAACGGGCGAACCCTCTACCCATAGACAACTCGTTGTCCACTATCGCCTCAAATCCTTGGCTCATCTCGATAGCTACTTACAAAACCAAGCTCCCCAAATGCGCCAAGAGGGCTTGGACCTTTTCGGCTCAGACTTCTCCGCCACACGGCGAGTACTACAGCCTTTGCACGCCTAGCGGTTGATTTTGTACTCCAAAAAGCGACACTCAATAGCCCCGTTGTGGACGGGAAAGCGGCGGGTGGCCTTTAATTTTAGCGCCTGGGTTCTCTCCGCATCCCCCGAGAGCAGATAACAACTCCAGCCGGCAAACTCTCGCTTAAGAGTGTAGGCCAGGTCCTGGTACAGGTCGTCCAGCTCATGGGACTCGCCAAGCCTTTGACCATAGGGAGGGTTGACCACAACCACTCCTGGAGGGGCCGCCTTTAACTCTTCGGGCAGTTGCACCTGATCCACGGCCGAGCGCTGAAAGCGAATGAACTCTTCCACCCCGGCCCGCCGGGCATTGGCCCTGGAGGCTGAGATGGCCTCACTGGCCAAGTCAAAACCATAAAGCTGAGGCGGCCGGGTGGGCTCTGTATCCTCCTGCTCAAGGCTGTGACTGAGAACTTCAGACCATACATCAGGATCAAAATTTTTCAGCCGCTCAAAGGCAAAGCCCTGGCGCAAACTGCCCGGAGGAGTTTTTTGTGCCATCAAAGCCGCCTCAATCAGCCAAGTGCCCGAGCCACACATCAAGTCCACAAGGGGCTTGTCTGGAGTCCAGCCAGTCATCTTCAAAAGACCTGCGGCCAAATGCTCCCGTAAGGGGGCTGAAGCCCCCTCGCGGCGATAGCCGCGAAAGGAGAGGGCCGGGCCCGAAGTGTCCAGGCTCAGCGAGAACTCGTGCTTCACTCCCCGAATCATCAGGCGCAGATCCGGAGAGTCGGTGTTGACACTGGGACGAAGTCCCAACTGATCCCGAAACTGATCCACCACGGCATCTTTCACCTTCATGGCCACAAAGCGCTGATCGCGAAACTCCCCGCAGTCGCGCACCGAGGCCTCCACCGCCAAGGTCTGCGACGCCGGATCAATATATTTTGTATAATCATGGCGACGAATCTGCTGATAGAGCTCCTCGGGACGATAGGCGGTAAAGTCCAAAAGGGGGAGGACCACCCGAGTGGCCGTGCGCAGCTCCAAATTGGCCCGATAGCACTCGGCCCAGCTGCCTTCAAAGCTCACTCCATGGGGAGTTTTGTGGAAGCGCTTAAAACCCAGCTCTTTAAACTCAGACTCTAAAACATCTAAAAGACCCCGTGAGGTCAACGCCAGAAACTTGGCCATGGGCTTTGCGACCTAGTCGCCCAACTCAGACTCATCGGTGGCCGATGAGGGAGGGGCCGGACGGGCGGGGGCGGCTTGCCCTCTCCCTCTCAGGGCCTGAGCCCTGAGGGTGGCCGCATCCAAACGCCTTTCCGCCGTGGGCAAGCGGCTGAGAACCTGTAAGTCCTCCTCGTCCATGCCTCCGGGGTAGAGCCTGTGGCGAGCGGCCTCGACCTCCTCCTGAGAGCCAGGAGCGAAAGGGCGAATATCAGCCCAAGCCAGAACCGGCATCACCAAGGCCCCGATCAGGATTTTGAAGAGGGCTCTGGAAATCTGTTGCGATCTTTGCTTGTGCCTTTCTGCCAGTGTCACCATTTCAGTGTGATTTCCTTTCGGTGCTGAGCCATGGGAATTTGTCGCCTCACCTGTTGTATGCGATCCAAGTCCAACTGGGCAAACAAAACTTCGGGCCCAGCGGTCTGAGCCTCGACCAAAACCCGACCCCAGGGGTCCACAGCCAAGCTGTGACCGTGGCGGAAGGAGCCCGCCTGAGCTGGAGCCAAAACATAGCACTGGCCTTCAATCGCCCGGGCCCGCAACAGGGTCTCCCAGTGGGCCTGTCCAGTGGGCTGCAAAAAGGAAGAGGGCACTGTCAACACATCCACCTGCTGACGGGCATAGTGGGCGTAGAGTTCGCCAAAGCGCAGGTCGTAGCAAATGCTCAGGCCCAGCTTCCACCCCCTCACCTCCATCAGTTCAGGCCTTGGGCCCGGAGCAAAGAGGGCCGACTCCTGCTGGGAGGGAGCCCCCTCTACCTCCACATCAAAGAGATGAATTTTGCGATAGACCACCTGGATCTTTCCCTCGCGGTCGATGGCCACTGAGGCATTGGTCAAGGACTGAGAGTCCTGGAGAGCCACTGAGCCCAGCAGCAGGTCCTTGTCCCACTTTTGCGCCAGCTCGGCCAGCTCCTGAAAGTAGGGGTGGTCCAGAGTCAGCCCCTGAACCGGAGTGCTGCCCCTCTCACGCTGAAAGAGAGTGTTTTCCGGAAACAAAATCCAGCCCGCCCCCGCCCTGGCCTGATGAAAAAGATCTTTGAGTTGGGCAAAATTTTCTTCTGGATTCTCACCACTGACCATTTGGCAAAGAGCTATGGGCAGGCTCATTGGGAACTCGTCAAGTCGGTGACTGAAGACTGACTCACCTCGCGACAGTTCCATTGGGCTCCCTGTAAATTGCCCTGAATGTTGCGCAAGAAACCCATGCAGGAGTCCCTGTTGCGGGCCCGACCCACCACCTCAGCCACTCCCCCTTTGGTGTAGAGAGTCTCACATCCCCCTTCTCCGGGAGTTACCGCAATGGTCCTGACATTTTGCTGATGGCGGCAGAGCACCAGAGCCTGAGAGGTCGGCTCTAAAGCGGCCCAAGAGGGGGCAGCGCCCAAGAGAACGCCTCCAAATAAAAGAAATAAAAAACCCCGAAGTGACTTCACAACGGGGTTATCTTAACAAAATTGTGGGGGGGAAACAATGTCCGGCTTTCTTGGGGCCTAAGCCTTAGCGGCCGCCTCAGCGGTCTTCTTGGTCTTAGCTCCTTTAGCCCCTTTGGCAGCTTTAGCTGCAGCGGCCTGGACAAACTTCACATTGGAGTAGTCGATCAGGCCCTCTTTCTTCATCATGCCCTCTTTTTTGTCAAAGTGGGTCTGGACTCGCACACCCTGAACGCGGATCTTCATTTTATTTTTGTCGATCCCGAGAACTGTGCCTTTTTTGCCCTTATCGGCTCCCGCAATCACTTCAACGGTGTCACCTTTTTTAATCTTCAATTTCATGGCTGTGCTCCTTGGGCTGTCATGGGCCCTGAGGACTTGGGGCCCCCTTTGAGTTGACGCTGAATGCGGCCCTTGATCTGCAGAGCCCTCTTGGACAGCTTGTGATCGGGCTGGTTGAGAACAAAGACGTCAAAACCGCCCATGTGCTCCATGCTGCGGATAGTGCTGGTGGCCATTTTCAAGCTGACCATCTGTTTGAGTGCTGTGCTATATACTCGTTTTTGTTGAATATTTGGGCTAGAGGTCGATTTGGTCTTGATATTGGAGTGGCTGACCAAATTCTTAACCACGGGCCCTTTTCCTGTCAGTTCGCAGCGAGGCATATGATAGCTCCTGAGTTGTTCTTAAAAAAAGAAGCTATAGGGGAAAAGGCCCTTGTAGGCAACCGATTTCTATCGTATATCCCCGCTGTTGTATGAGTTTAATGTTTTTTAGCTTTTAGCCCGAGGGTCACTCAGTTATGAAAAAATCCTACCGATCCAAATACCGCCCTGAATTTCCTGGTGATTTTCACTTTGACTACAAGGATCCCGTCACTCTGTATCGCTTTATTATGGAGAGCGGGAAAATTATCCCCTCTCGCATCAGCAAGCTCAGCAATAGCCAACAGCGCCAAGTGGCCGGAGCGGTAAAAAAAGCTCGCTCCCTGGCTCTTCTGCCCACCGGCACCGATGCCTACGACCGCTTTGAGCGCCCTGAGCTGCTTTCTCCAAAGCCCCTGTCTTTGGACCAAGAAGCTTCAAACTAAAATTAGGATTAAGGGAAGCGAGCGCAGTTTTCTGAGAGAATCATCAGCTCCCAGGCCACATTGCGCTCCAACTCATTGATGCCGGGAAGCTCCTTAAACATTGTCTCTCGAAAGCTGTCCCACTCAGATTGACCATAAAAAAGTTCTAGATGCCCTCTGAGGGAGCAAAAGAGGGACATATCGGCCACATCCAACCAGCCAAACTTTACATTGTAGTTGAGGGGAGGACGGTCCCCCCAAGCCAATCGAGTCATCAGCTCCATACTCTCCAAAATGCGACTTTTCAGCTGACCTATGCGGCCCACGGCCCTGCGACATTCAGAGGAGACCTTATTCAGGTCGGCCCCTAAGGTCCTCAGTTGCAAAAAGAACTCCAGGCAGCCCCCGGGAGAGTTCGTGGCTTTACAGTGATTGATGAGCCTCTCAAACTCGGGCCTCATCTCCACCACTCCCCTTTTTTCTGAATACAAAAACCGCTGCTGGCTCTCGCGAAAGCGCTCCACCTGAATATCGCAAATCGTCCTTGGGGGGTCGTTGACAATGATAAAGAGGATTCCAGCTCCAATCACCAAGATGGCCAAGGTGCCCTTAGAGAGCTGATTGAGAAACTGATTCAAAGCCTTCTCCCCCCATCGCCCCAAAGAGTCCCCTAGTGACCTCTAGAGCCCTAAACTAGCGCACAGCTTGGCCGCAGCCCCCACCCCTTTTGGGCTCGAAGGGGTTTCTCACCTGCCAGCCGGACTGGAGCCAAACCGCTCGATCTCGACTACAAAAAAAGACCCTATAGCGATCCAGATCAAAGGACTGATTCACCTGCACCAGGGCACGAAAGAGCTCACGCATATGCCTCATCCTCTCAGCCCCTTCCCGCTGCTGCACCAGCTCCAAATGACTTCTTGCTGCAGTCAGAACCGAATCCACATGGACCCGCTGAATGCCCCCAGAGCCCGCCAGGCGCTGAGCTCGCCCCAATGCCTGGTCTAAATTGTCCAAAGCCAACCTCAACTCATGCTCAGGCTTGCGCTCAAAGAGGGCCTCATGCAGCTCGTCGGCGGCCTTTAACAGGGCATTCAGCTCTGACTTTAGAGGTTCCTCCACCTCCAACCTCTGCTGTTGGGCCCAAACTGTCCCGGCCCACACCAACAAAAACCCCAAAAGCCCAAAAGCCCCAGCCATCCACCGCAAAGTCATCAAAAACACCGCCCCACTGCTCCAATAAGGAGCCAAAGTCCAACAAAACTCTCACAGACTGATTAACCCCACCAGGATAACAAAAGCCCCCACTATTTCAAAGCAGACTCGACCTCCCTAAATCCTTTTCAAACCCCCATCACCAAAAAACAAAAAGCCAAGGGCATCATTCCCTTGGCTCTCTGTTTTTTCTATTCGCCCTAAAGGGCTCCCTCTAAGCCTCAGCTTAGAAAGTCATTTTAGCTTCTACGAAAACTTGAGTGTAAGAGTCCAAGTCTTCTCCGACAGCCTTGCCAGGCATAAACTGACCTACCCAAGCTTGGATTTGGAAATCATCGCTGTAGCGCTGAGTGGCCACCAGGTTGATCTCGCTACCGATTTGCTTCTCGCCACTAACAAGATCAGCAGCAGGAACAGCGCCATCTCGACCAAAAATTCCAGCATTCTCTTCAGTTCTGGAGAACATATGATAGTGGAGGCCCAGGTCCAAATCTTCCATGGGAGACAGAGTGTAGCCCAAGGAGATGTAGGTCAGGTTGCCCCAGCGCAATACATCCATCAGACCGGCATTGTTGTGCATGTCGTAGAAGAAGCTGTCATAGCTCTCATCTTTTCCAGCATTACCTTTGTTACCGGAGTCAGAGTGGTAGGCCACATAGAAGCGGCTGTTCATCATATCGGGGAGGCTGTAGCCCACTTCGATATGGTACATGGAGCCTTCACGGTCCAACAGCTTCTGACCAGTAGCATCCTTGGTTTCACCAGTGTGAGCAGCGTAAGTGGCGCGGTAGTCCACTCCGGCAGTCTCCCCAGCCACAGTCAGCCCATAGCGAAGCTGCTCTTCAGCTGTGCTAGTCCCACGAGCTTCGTGGTCTCGGTTCACCTGGATCAAATGAACATTCACCATGTTCAGAGCCTCAGGCAAAGCCTTTACACTGTATGCCAAACCATAGGCATTGGCCTCGGGATCAGCATTAGTGGCACCGCCACCAGCCACTTCATCGGCAAACTTCACGCCAAAGAAGCTCAGGCGGCCAAACTCCATATCATAAGTTCCCATCACACCGGTGAAGGCGTAAGGGTTGTTTTCCCAGTCGTTGGCAGCTACTACAGTGCCATCGCCCATGGTCATTGCAGCCTGACCAAAGCGCAGCATAAAGTCATCGTTCACCATCCAAGAGCCGTAGGCTTGATAGACGTAAACACTGTCCTCTTCACGCTGAGTAGGAAGGGCATCAGCAGTGTCAGATCCCCACACCTTGTTGTGAAGCAGATCAGCGTGGAAAGTGAAGCGCTCGCCGGCACGGAAAGTGGGGGCTAAGCGAACACGATGCATAAACATGTTCTCAGAGTCGCCGTCTTTGTCGAAGTCGGCTTTGTTGTCGTGTTGGAATCGGACGCGGTATTCAGCGCCCATGCTATAGTCGATGGCTTGAGCTGCGGGAACGAATGCAGCTACGGCCAGAAATGACAGTAGTCTTTTCATTT
>SKLV01000020.1 GCA_007121385.1 Bdellovibrionales bacterium | reverse complement strand
GTGCTTCTGCTTCAGCCTGCTCTAAGGCCAGGGCACCAAGAGCTCCCCTTCCTTCCTCTCCCGCTTCAGCCTGTGTTTGATTGGTAATATTAATAGCCGGCTTAATGTCAGGAAGTTGAGAACCACCCTTGGACAAGAGGGCCCACAAAACAAGCCCTAGGACAATGGCCAAAGCCAAAATTCCCTGACCGGCCAGCTCTTGAAAGTCCTTAAGCTGTTCCATAAAGCCAGGATCTGGCTTTGGAGGCTGTTCTGGCTTCACCGGCTGCCGAATCAGACTGACAGTCCCACTGCCCACATTTCCAAACTCAGACTGAACTCGGGCTGTGATCCACTGCTCAACCTCTTGCTGGGCCTCTTCCCCCAAACTCTCCCTGAGCCCTACATAAACATCCACTTTTCTAATTAGGTAGTTTTCAAGAAACTTTTCCGCTGGGCTCCCCTGGGCCGCATAGCTTTTGAAGAGGGCCTCGGGGTCCAAGAACCCCAAATCCAAGTCGGATAGAGGATCTAGCCGAGGCCTTTCCTCTTTGGGTTTTTTGACAATATCCAACTGAGCCCCTAAATTAAAGTGACCTTGATCCACTCGCGTCGCCAACTCTTGGGACAAGCGTCGAATGATCAGGTCCTCTAGAAAGGCCTTGGCCCCAAGAACGTCGCCCTGTCGCGCGGCCTCAGTCCCCCCCGCCGCTGGGGCCGTCTGGGCAATGGCTGAAACTAAATTGACCAGAAGCCCAATAGCCAACAAGGTAAGACCAAAACTAAATGAGCTCCATCCTTGAGCTTTTAGGGTCATATCAGGGTCCTCCCCCGCCTGGCTGGGCCCCTGGAGGCAAATTGAGAGCCTGGCGAACTCGGGCTGCCATTTCAATGGCCTGGGTGAACTGAGGGTCAGAGGCAATGGCACGCTCGTACCAATCTAGGCTTTCATTTAAATCTCCTCGAGCAAAGTAAATGGCCGCTTTCATAGACTGGGCCCGAGCTAGATCAGGAAAGGCCTCCAGGACCTTATCAATCTCAATAAAAGCTCTCTCAAACTGCTGGGTGCGTGCAAACTGTTGAGCTAAAAAAATTCTCTCCAAAATCTCTGAAGCCTTTTTTATCTCTTCAGCGGTTTGCTCCGGATCCACAGCTCTCAGACTCAAATTAATCTCTGTCCCCAAGGCTCCACCAGCAGATACAGGAATCCATAAGTCCTGGGTCTCATATCCCTCTTTTTGGATTCTCAATTGAACAAAGCCACCAGGAGTTCCAATATCTCCCAGCTCTTCTCGGAGTTCCGTACTCTTCTTCTGCAAGGGTGTGCTGCCAATTCTTTTAGTCTCCCCAGTCTCACTGTCCACCAAAAAAATCTCAGCCTCTTCGGGCTGAGAAGTGACCTTAAAACTAGAGGCGCAGCCTATGACTCCAAGATGAACTAGAGTAACTACACTAATAAGTCCTTTGAATCTCTTCATAGCAAGGCTCTTATCGTCTCATAATGAAAAAAAATAAGGCCGAAGCCCCAAAACTGGCCCATAGTGCCAAAGGCCCAAGCTCATAAGTCAGGCCCTATGTCCAACTAGGGGTTAACCCAAACTCTGAGCAGAGAGCCTATAAAATCAAGCTCTTCCCCATCCGGGTCCACGGCTGTCACTAATCTTGAATGATTGGTCAGCGCCAAAGGACTTGCGGTGGTCTGGACCTGGACTTCTCCAGAATCAAAGACCAACCCACTTTCTGCCACTGAGACAAGTCCCACCCCTCCTGAGTCGTCCATATGTTCTAAGAGATAGACCTGAGCACTTGTACCTGGGCTTCCCTGAGCAATGGCTGTCAAGTAGACTTCCGGTCCTGTAAAAGCTCCCTCATCAAAATAGGTTCTCTCCTGGGCCAGAGCTTCACTGACAGTGATAGAATCCCGCGCTCCCGCATTGCGAAAAACAACCTCAGCTTTGGATAGGTTCTCTAAGGTCACCCACAGGCCTGCCTTGTAGATGGCCGCCTCTCCTGTGTGACATTGATACTCACACTTCACCTGAACTTGGAAAAGTTGGCCCTCCTGAGCCGCTCCAAACTGACTAACCCCCTCCGAAAAGGGAACTCGCGCCACACTAATTTGAGAAGAATCAAATCGAGTGTAGGTAGAGGGAACCTGCGCCTGAGTCTCTGTATTCTTAAATACCAAGGCCCCCCCCACATCTCCAGTGACAGCCACCAAGGCCTCCAACTCCCAGGCATTGTAGTCAATGATTCGGGACAGCCGAGAGGCTCTCTTTTCAAAGGGAATGGCCGTCTCTATGGGGAAAAAGTCTACTTCCGATGTGGACTCAATAAAGCCGGACAAATCTCCCTGAGAGGGGGGATCTCGATCGGTTAAAAGTGGGAAGTAGAGTCGGGTTTTAGTTGCATTTTCCTGGTTAACCAAAATTCTCGCCGCCCAAAGGGCCAGATCCAGATCAGCACCTGTCTGCTCGAGCTCCAGGCGATAGATGTCTTCCTCCACATTGGGAGTAAAACTGACTTTAAAGCGAGTGTAGTCCTCAGTTCCTGGAGGTAGGCTGATGGAGACAACCTCCATATCCATGGAGTCAATCAGTCGAACAGATCGAGAGAGGCTGTCCCGATTGCGAGCAATAATTTCCAACTCATAGGAGCTCACTCCATCATAAGAATTTGGGTTAAAAGTGGTTTGACTGCGTTCAAAGGTCCGGCTCTCAAGGGAAGAAGATCCCAGACGACTGTCGATGAGCTCAATGGGAACCTGAAGCCGCAAGGTCCCTGTGCGAACTAAGGACACCTGGTTCGAGCGGGGTGAAACTGTGTCGTCGGCAAAGACAGCTTCTACAATATAGGTGTACTCTTGGTCAGCGATAACCTCTTCGTCGGTCCAGCTCAAGGTGGCTGAGCTGCCCACTAAGCCCATCTCTGCTCCTGCATAGGCGGACCTGCGAATGTGGTAGGCTGTGGCCCCAGGAACGCTGTCCCAGCTCAGATCAATCCCATCAGAGCCATTGACCGCCACCAAATTTTCAGGTCCTGAAACTAAGTGAATTCCCCTCTCCGTGGAATTTTCCGACCGAACCCCTGAAGCTGAGAAAGAGCGAATCACATAAAAGTAAGTGTTTCCCGCAGTGGTTGTTGAGTCCTGATGAATCGTGTCATCTGGCCCCAAGACTTCCACTAAAGTATAGGGTCCTCCACTGACCTCGCTTCGCAAAAGCTCGTAGCCAGCCACATTGGGTGTATAGATCCAGCGAATGTCCACCGCTGAATCATCCGCAGCACTAAGGACTAAACCCTTTGGAGTCATGGGCTCAACTGAAATCATCACAGGAGCGCTTGTGGCTGAGCGGGGATAAAACTCTCCTCCAGAGCCAATGGGAAGAATTTGATAAAAATAACTGGGATCTGGATCTAAGCCGACATCTGTGTAACTGGTGGCAGCAATCCCTTCACTCACCACCTCAAAGAAATACTTATCTACCGAGCGATAGAGAGTGTAGGAGTCAGCTCCAGCCACCGGATCCCAGCTGACTTCTATGGAGTCGGGGCCAGCCACCTGCCCCAGCGGGGCTGGGGTTTGAGGCCCTGCCACAAGGGCTATTTCTGAAGATAAAGCAGACTCAAAGCTTCCAGTGACACTGCTCACAGCAAAATAATAAGTCTCCCCAGAGGTCAGTCCTCCCACCTGAACGTTGGTATTGCCCCCGGCACTCTGGGTGGGGATGGTGAAGCCACCAGAGCTTGAGGCCTGATAAATATTATAGCGACTCGCCGCCTCCTCTCTGGACCAGGAGAGACGGATTGATGTCCCCAACCTGTTTTCCACCACCATCAAACCCGTGGGCACACGAGGCTGGACCCCTGGGGTCACGGCTCCACTGTGATCAGACACCACTGAGCCCAGGGGAAAATTAACTTGAATACGATAAAAATAGATCTTCCCGTTCTCCACAGAGCTGTCCGCATAAGAGGTTGTCCCCAAACCGGTGGCCACATTACTGTAAGTATAGGAGTCCTCAGAACGCTGCAGGTCGTAGGAGATCGCCCCAATCATTGGAGTCCAACTCAAATTCACCACTTCGTCACCCGCACTGGCCAGGGGCGGGCTGGGAGGAGGAAGCGTCTCAGCCATCACGGGAGCGGACTCATAGCTAACGTCATCAACAATCACCCGCACCTTAATGTAGTATTGAGTTTGAGGAATCAGCCCTCCTACAATCAAGGGCCCTTGAAGTCCTGATGCCTTTAAAACATAGGATCCCTCCTCCTCCTCAGACAACAAAACCTGATGGGGGGTTGAGGGAACAGCCCCAATCCAGTTGACCAAGAAAGAGGTGCCTGAGAGATTATCCACCGAGACGGCTCGAGGAATATTATTTCCCAGACGGGAAGACCCAATGGGGTTAGAGGCTAAGCCTTGAGTTCCATCAGAGAAGCTTGCAGAAACTTTATAGTAGTAGCCTGTGTTCTCTAAAGCTGAGCTGTCCTGATAGCTTTCGCTGGGCACTGTCGCCAAAAGTGAATAGGACCCGGAAAAGGCCTCTGATCTGTAAACCCTATACTCTTCAAATCCAGCTACAGGGTTCCAGCTCAGCCCAATATCATCCGCCCCCCGAGTGGCCGTCAAACCAGTAATGGGAGCATGCCGGTACAAGACCGTATTGGAGGGACCCGTTTCCCCGTCTCCCCACTGGGCCCGAACCTGAAAGTAGTTTAAGCCCACCGCCACTGAAGGACCCGTGATCGAGCGCAAGTCTGTGGACAAGACCCTTGCAAAGGGCCCATCGGCAGAAGCTGAGCGATACAAGTGGAAGCGATTGTAGTGGCTGGGAGAGGACCAGTGAAGAACCAATTGGCCTGATGAGTTCTCGCCCAAAGTCAAATTTGTCGGAGCTGAGGGAGGGGGCCCTGGGGTTCCACTGCGCACAGCTGAGGGGGGGCCTATATAGGCCTTTTGATCTGAAGCATTGATTGTATAAGTCTGAACATAGTAGAAGTAAGAAGATCCATTCACCACATCCAGATCCCTATAGCTCTGCTCCAATGTGTTTTCGACCAGTTTTTCAAATGGTCCACTTGGACTCGAACTTTTATAAATATCAAAGCGGGGCGATAGACTCTGGAAAGCCGAGCTACTTGTTGGAATAGTCCAGTTGAGAAGAACCTCTTCGTTTCCTGGATAGACGCTTAAATTTCCACTCTCTGTATTATGATAGCCAATAGGATTGGAAGGATCAGAAATTCCCGTCCCCCAATTGGCGCGAATGGCATAGGCTCGAGTTGCCTCTCCCTGCCCAAAGTCACAAATGAGAGCCTCTGTGCCAAAGACAGTTTCTGCTATTTGATTTTGGCTAGCCCACCCCCCCCTCATTACGCTAAAGCTGTCATAATAAGCGGGGGGATTCCAGCTGAGGGCCAAAGCCGGATTGCCCTCACAAGAGGAGTGGCTGCGCAGAACCCTTACCCTCAGTTCACTGGGACTCCATGGCACATCCCAGGTCACAGCTGAGGCCATATTGGAATGCAGACTCTCTCCGGCTGCATTAAAGCCCACCACCACATAGTAATACTCGGTGTCCGGATCGAGCCCCACATCTATAAAAGAGGTGGTGGTCACTATCTGGGGCAACTGAGTATAAGGTCCCCCTTTGCTGGTGGAACGCAAAATTTTATAGGACATATTCTGCGGAAATCCAGACCAAGTCAGCTCAACTCTCCCTATACTCCCTCGGGCCAGAAGGCTTATGGCCTGTGCTGGGGGAGGTGAATTAATCAAAATATCCTTGACCTCTGAGTACTGCCCCCTCCCTGTGGAGTTGGAAGCGAAGACTCGATAAAAATACTGCACTTCATTTGAAACCATCTTATCCTGGTGGCTGTTGGCCATAAGACCTGTTTGAATAACGGAAAAGGGACCCTCAGCGCTGAGTGACCTTTCCACAGAATAAGATGGGGTGGGTGAGGCCAAGCTGTCCGGCAGCCAGGTTATAGCCACTCCTCCATCCAGACTTGAGCTGAGCTGTAGATTGGCTATAGGCAAGTCATGATGCCTAAAGCTGGTGAGCAAATTGCAACTGGACTTAGTTCCCACCTCATTAAAGCTGGCCCCGTAAAACTGAGTGGTGGCATTGTCTGGCGCCACCACCAGAATTCCCTCATTCTGAAACACCGAGGGCACATCACTGGCCACTTCTGTTAAGCAGGAGCTGTCTGAGTAAATGCCGACACTGACCCGGTCCATAAAATCCGGGCTGGCCCCAAAGCTGCCCCGCAGTCGAGTTTCCCGGGAATAAGAGGGAGAAGCTGGCAAAGCGGACAGAAAAATCGGCTGAGCTGGAACTAAATTGTTATAAATATAGTCCACCATATGGATACAGCCACTGGTGTTGCCTGCGGCATCTCTTGATCTGGCATAAATAGACACCTGAGCATTGACTGCCACATTGACAGTGATTCCTCCATCCTCAAATACGCTGGGGGATCCCTCGCCCAACTTGCCAATGCACAATAGGCTATCAAAGAATTCGACCAACACAGGAGGAAGCTGACTGGCCGGATCGGCTAAGGCTGTTCCTCTTATCACCGGACTGGGGGTGATATTATTAGGTGATTCGGGGATCTCCTCAACAAACACTGGATTTAAAGGGGGCACCGTATTGTGAATATAGCCCGTCAGATAAGTACAGGGAGAGGCATTGCCAAAAACATCGGTGGCAATGGCATAGAGATCCTGAGTGGAGTTGGATGGCAAAACCACCTGAACTCCGGAAGAGGAGAATTGCCCCGCCGTTCCTGAGCCCACTGAATCACTACAGGTCTCCTCTGAAAAAATTTCGACCGAAGAAATGGTGATGTCCACCGTCCCCAAAATAAAGGGCTGATGGGATGTGCGACTGGGAGATGCAGGAAAGCTGCTTAAAAATCCGGGAGGTGGGGCGGGCAGATTGGAGTGATGATAATTTCCTAAAAAGCCACAATTCGACCAATTGCCCACCTCATCGGCCACACGGACATAAAAGTCGTTATTGGTATTTTCTAAAACTGTGATCTGAATGCCCGGCGAAATATAAGCCTCGCCGCTCCCACTGCCAATTTCAGCTGGAGAGGTACAGTCCTCATCACTAAAAATTCGTACCGCCACAGTATCTTCCGAAGGAGTTCCAAACACCAAGGGCATCAGAGTCCCGTTGGTGGGAGAGCTGGGGTCCGTTCCCCCAAACACTGGGAGTTCAGGGGGAATGGTGTCGTGACGATATTGAGTGAGATAGGTGCAACTCGACCCGTTACCCGCCATATCAAAAGCTCTGGCGTAGAGACCGGTGTCCGCATTGGCTTGTATGTTTGCAGCAACTCCACTGGCAACAAAGTCAGACCTGGCTCCCTCTCCCACTAGATTCAAACACAATGGATCGCTATAAAGCGAAACCCTCATCGTGTCCTCGCTGGCCACTCCAATAATTCGGGGAGCTAAGGTGGCGTTGGTGGGAGACTCTGGTACGGCAGATGCATAGCCTGGATTATCTGGAGGTATAGAGTCATGAATATAGGTTGCCAAATAGACGCAGGGACTGGGGGTTTCCTCCTGATCAAAGACCTGACCATAGATCAGTGTGGAACTGTTTTCTTCCACACTAATCTCCAACCCAAGATCACTAAACTCATTCCTGCCCCCTTCAGCTAAAAGCCCCTGGCATCCACTGTCTCCAAATAACTGCACTTTGTGGACTTCTCCCACTGTCTCCCCAAAGACACGGGGGCTTAAAACCGAATTGCTTGGGGAAATAGGCTGCAGTCGCTGAAAACTCGGACCGGCAATGGTCTCTGTGGTGTGCTGATATTCCACAATAAAAGCACAGGGGCTCTTTTGACCTAACACATCCACTGTCTGACCATAAATGGCTGTCATCTGATTCTCTTCAAGCTCCAAGGCCACTCCGGTGGTCTCCAGAGCCTGAGCAGCCCCCTGACCGGCTATGACCTGACATTCGGAGTCCTTGAAAAACTGGACCTGTCCCGATCTGGGAAAAGCCCAGCCAAAGAGTCCCGGCCGATAAGAAACTCGCGAGGGTGAGCTGGGGACAGTATGAGTGATTGTGGGAGCTCCCGGCTTGATTTCCGGAACCTCATAGGTCATTAAAAATCGACAATCCGAGCTGGAGGCCCGGCGAAGGTAGAGACTGACCTGGGTGCCAGGTTCAAGTAGCAACTGAGCACCCTGAGAAAAAAACTTTTCGACCATGGCCGAGCCCACAGGCTCGGAGCGACAAGCTTCATCTCTATGAAAAAATATACGATCAATGTCTTTAAACTCAACTCCACTGGATTGGCCAGTGAGAAGGGCCACCACCTGAGATTCCGTATAGTCCACGACACTCAAATCCAGGACCCTCAAGCCAGAGTCGTAGGGCTGAGGATTCATCTCTCCCTTTGTGCAGCCAATAAGCCCACCACCAAGAAAGCTAAAAATAAGACACAAACGCACCCAAAGTTTCATGGTTCTCCACTAATGACCCGGCATGAGTCGAACCCTCTCGCCAATGCCATCTATGACAAAGATGTCCAGGGCCCCTTGGCCTCTGGCTTCCCCCAGTCCTACAAAAACAGGGTTCAAATCAAAATTTCTAGTTTCTGTAAAAGAATAGTCCCCAAATAAGGAGCCAAATAGAACAGTCAAAGACTGACTAAATTGGTTCCCAACAATAAAGTCTAGACGTCCATTCCCATTGACATCAGCTTTGGCAATGGGTGTAGGGGCTCCACCAGCAAAGTAGTGGGCTGGAGCCTTAAAGGTTCCATCTCCATTCCCCATAAAGACACTTATGGATCCGGCAAGTTCGTTAGACACTGCAACATCAATGTAGTTATCAACATCAAAATAGCCCACAACAATTCCATTGGTCCCAGCTTCTGCCATAAAGTCCACTCGATCCTGAAAGCTTCCGTCTCCATTAGATAGAAGAACACTAAAGCTTCCATCGGACTTATTGGCGACAAGTAGGTCTAGCCTTCCATTTCGATTTAAATCTGCCGCAGCTAGAGCCACTGGCTGGGCCCCAGTGGGCTTATCTATTCTCTGACCAAAGCTTCCATCTCCCAGACCGGGAAAAAAAGAAATCCGATCATTTCCCGAATTAGCCACCACCAAGTCTAAAAACCCATTTCTATTGAAGTCAGCCAGAACTAAGGCCGAAGGCTGAGCACCAGTGGGATAGTCCACTGGATTTTCATATCCCCCCTCCCCATCGGATAAGTAGACTCTCACAGTATTTGTCGTCTCTTGTGTTATAACCACATCCATGTGCCCATTGCCCTTGAGATCAGCCACCTCAACAGCGGTGGGATTTGCTCCAGTGGCTAAATTTGTTGAAAACTCAAAGTGACCATACCCATCTCCCTTAAAGACCCCAACTGAATTAGCCCCTTTTTGCACCACCAGCAGGTCTTTCCAGCCATCTCCATCCAGATCAGCCAGTTGAGCGTAGACGGGGTTGGCTCCCACAGCTGTTTCAAAGCCAAAACCAAGCCCGTTCTGATTGGGAATAATACTCACAGCCTGATCGCCAAGAGAGCTCACTAAGATATCTTGGTAGCCCTTTCCTAAAACATCTCCCACCCCGACAAAAATGGGCCCAGCTCCAACTCCAACAGTGCCTAAGCTGTCAAAAGTCCCATCTCCCTTGCCCTGGAGAAGAGACACTGTTCCATCATTCAAGTTGGTGACGGCCACATCCAAATGTCCATTGTTATTGTAATCAAAGACCTCTAAAGAAGAGGGGCCATCTCCCAGCAGAGTGGGAATCCCAAAGCTAAAATTCCCAGCTTCATCATTAAGAAAGATATTAATATCATTTTCCGCATTGCTAATGACAGCCACATCCGGCCAACCATCACCATTGAAATCTCCCACACGAAAATCAGAAGGTGCCAAACTCACTCCCACTGTTACGGGTGCGGAGAAATTCAAATCGGGCTCTCCGGTAAATATTTGAAAATGATTCTCCCCAGGATGAAGCACTAAAATATCCAAATAGCCATTTTGGTTAAGATCTCCCGTGGCAAGGCGACTGGGGAATAGGTCTGTTGTCCAAAAACTTGGGGCAAGAAAAGACCCGTCTCCATTGCCCTTTCTCACCCCCAATTGTGAAGACCCCAAAGAGAGAGTGATTAAGTCAAGGTTGTTGTCCCCATCCAGGTCAACGAGAGCAACATCTACAATAACTTGCTCCTCAGGTGCCCCTAAAAGGGTTATAAGGTCACTGAATTCTCCTTGGCCATCTCCCAAGTAAATCTCAACTTTATTTTCGGAACCACAGGCCACAACTAGGTCTAAATAGCCATTCTGATTCACATCTTCGGCAATAAGAGCTCTCGGGTCGGCACATATGGGCTTCACCTCCACCATGGGGGCAAATAGACCTTTACCAAGCCCAAAAAACAGACCTATGCTCGGTTCTCCAGCATTGATAAGGGCCACATCTTGATAGCCATCTTGATTAAAATCCCCAACCACTAAATCACCAGGCTGAGACCCCGTCTGAACTCCCAGGCCGAATTGATTTGAATTGTTATTTTCAGACCTGGTGTTTAAAAAGAGGATGCGATTTCCCGACTCGGCGAGGTCGGGCAAAAACCCCTCTCTGCGGCTGACCGAAAAGGTGCTGGTGGTGTCCAGATAACCCTGCCTCACCAGCACTTCTGTATAGCCCATGGAGTCCGTCATCTGAATAGGCTCCGATAGAATTTGAGCATCCCCTAAAATTGTCTGAAAAATCAGCTCTACAGCGGGAACACCATTGCCAAAACGATCCACAGCTCGGGCCCTTATGGGGTGAATAAGGTTTTGCCCAATGCCCTGAATCTGATTATCTCCAGAGTTGTCCGGCAAGACCAAGTGGTCAACCTCAGCGGGAACCACTTGAATATTGATCAGCTGACTTTCCCCCAAGCTGTCCTCGACTCGAACAAGATCGGTCACCCCGGCCACTGTCCCCGCCTGATAGGTTCGAGTGGCTAAATCAAAGCTGGCTCCAGAATTGTTCTCAACAAAGGTGAAGGTGTAATCCAAAGACCCTCCTGTGGCCAGAAAGACCTGCTCACTTTGAGCGACAATCTGAGGATTTGCTGGAATGACCTGGAGAACATTCTTTGTCCAGGTCAGGGGAATAGAGGCTCGATTTCCCGATTGATCCTGCTGAACGACATTGAGGTTGTAGACCCCGTCCTCAAACTTCAATAAATCAATGGAAAATTGAGAGTTGGTACATAGGGAATTTCCAAAGCCATCTCCCTCTATTAAAATCTGGGTGCCACTTTGGCAGTAGCCGGTGATGGTCAAAAGAGTCTGACCTGAGAAGTGGGCGGAAGAATTGGGGTACACAAGAATAGGGGGAGGCACACTGGTTTGGCGAAACCAAGTGAGGGTCATAGGTTTGGACTCTCCTCCGGAAAACATCTGGCTGATAAAAAAATAGTAAACTCCATCGCTCTGTTTAGGGACAGAAAACTGATAGAGTCCCTCCTCACAGGTCACTGACTGGTCGGAGTCTCCAGAGAGAAGCACCTTGTGTCCAGTGATACAAAAGCCCTGTATCTCTAAGGCCTCTTCAGAGGAGTAATGGGGACTCTGGCTTGGGATCTGAACAGTGGGGGAGCTGACACCAGGGGCAAAGGGCTCCGGCGGATTGGGGCCTTGCTGGACTGACGCTCCATTTTTGCAGCCCACAAACCCCCACCCCATCAGTGGTATTATAATGCAAAGTATGCTCTTTCTTATCACGATCCCCAAAATCCTATTATCGTTTACTCTTTCAACCTGACTTTCCCCCAATCAGAGTGGCCCCTTTAGGCCAGCTCTATTTTGGAACTCTCACAATTCGATTTCCATCACGATCGGTCACATAGAGAAAGTGCTCATCCCCTGTAATCTGTCCATACTGACCCCCAAACTGGCCCAGTTTGGAGCCCAGAGGAGTTCGTCCCCCCTGACACCAACCGGGAGTGGAGTCCACCGCTCCCACGCAGCCAGGATCTCCCCCTGTGGGGGAGTTGGCATTGTCCACAGCTCCCTTCCAGCCCAGGATCTGCCCTGTGGTCTTATTCATCTTAAAAATAGTCATGGTATGGTCATCATTGGTGCGGTGACAGGGTCGACTATTCAGACCATAAATATAGTTTCCATCCACCCATATGGAGTTGGTTGCGGAACACCAAGTGGAGACAACAGGGGGCGACTGCCAGTTATCTGTATACACATCTTCCCGAGTGCGAGCCACTTCAATCAGCTCACCATTGAAGTTGATTTTATCAATGCGACTGTTGCGACCATTGGCCACATAGAGAAAGGCTCCATCAGTTGAGATATCCCCACGAGAGTTGGAATGTACGAACCTAAACCCTCCCCCTTTGTCTGTGTAGTCGGGACTGGCCTGTGAAGTTCCCCCTAAACACCAACCGCTCTGGGACACATTGTAGTCCCCATTGCTACCAAATGTGCAGCCACTGGTGGGGTTAGAATTAATGCGGCCAATCCAGCCATTAAAGCTGCCGGTGACCGCACTGTAAGAGCTCACTCGGTGGTTGCTGCCGTCAATCACATAGAGATTTC
>SKLV01000177.1 GCA_007121385.1 Bdellovibrionales bacterium | reverse complement strand
GGGTGTGAATGTTGCTGTAGCCTAATCTCTGCAGTAGGGACTGGCTTCTGGCTCCGAGTTCCGGAACAATCTCCAGGCTGTAGATCTGATTCACTAGGGGGCTGAGCACAGCGGCCTGATACCCAGAGCCTGTGCCCACTTCAAGGACTCGATCTGTTGGCTTCGGCCGCAAAGTCTCGGTCATAAAGGCCACTATATAGGGTTGAGAGATGGTCTGGCCCTGGCCAATGGAGAGCGGCTTGTTGGCATAGGATTGAGACTGAAGGGATTGGGGGACAAAGAGATGACGAGGGGTCCTGCGGAGAGAGTCCAGGACTTTTTGGTCCCTGATCCCCTGGGACTGGAGCTCCTCGATCAAGCTCTCTCTGTCCTCGGTGAGCTTAGGGTCGGCTGCCTGGCTGGAGTCCATACAGTCCTCCGATTATTCGAAGTTTTGAGCCTGAAACTCAGGCCGAGTGCCTGTTTCCTCGCCTGAGGATGCTCAAATGACAAGGAGAAATTTAAATAAGTAGATCCCTAAAACAGTTTATGGAAAATCTCTGCAAGAAATGATTTTTCAGCGGAATCTGTGGGGCAAAGAAGAGGGGGATTTTGAGACCCAAGATAGCCGACGCCAAAGGCGCAGGGGCACATTTTACCCCGACGTCGAAGAGACATCGCGTCGTCAATGCCAAGCCCACAGTAGCTTAGGGTAACGTGGGAGGCCGCCAAAAAGAAGCTGCACCAGAACTGCATATTTCTACTACCCTCGTTGAACAGAAGTTTCATCTATTCCGCTTAAAGGACTGATAGAGGTCCCAGAGATGAGCTGTCAACTGCGAACTGCGAACCGATAATTGCCGACTTCTAACAATAAATATTTTTTGACAATATACATTATATATTGACGATATTTTCGACCCCTCTCATCGCCCCAGAGTCACGTGTTAAGGGCTCTTTTTGATTCAAAAAGAAAGTTGGCTGCAAATCGGCGCCTGGCAGGGCTTTGAGGTCCTTTAAAAGCTATTCAGTAAACAGTTTAGGAGCTTTGCAAAAAGCCACTCCAAAAAGCCATGATAGAGTGCTTTCGGAATGGCACCCAAAGCCGAATTCAAAGTTACAAGCCAAGATTTAAAACCACCAGATAGGAGAAATTCTAATGCACCACCCATCTTCCCATCAGCAAACTCGCCAGAAACAGTCGTTCAAACAGCAAGACTCTTTTAAACAGATCTCCTCACAACAGCCATTCCCAAAACAACCCCGCCCAGAGAGGTCATCTCAGCCGGAAAGCCTCAGCGATCGCGATCTGTTGAGCCGTATGCGCATCCTCGTCCAAAAGGAGCGAGAGTTGCTCACCGACATCCTTTACCACCTCAAAGAGGTCGAGCGGCGCAAACTCTACTCAGATCTGGGCTATAAGAGCCTGTTTGACTATGCCGTTGGTGAACTCAATTACTCCGAGGGCCAGGCCGGACGGCGGATTCAGGCCATGAAGCTGCTGCGGGAGTTGCCCCAAAATGAGCAAAAGGCGGTTGAGCAGAAAATTGCAAGTGGAGCGCTGAACCTCTCTAATATCTGCCAGGCCCAGAGCTTCTTTAATCAGCTTAAGAAGGCAGCGCCGGAAAAGTCCCTCAATGCCGAGCAAAAAATTGCAGTGCTGAAAGATCTGGAACATAAATCCGCACGGCAAGGCCAAGTGAGTCTTTTACAGAGGGCCGAAAGCGCTGGGACAGGGCCTTTTTTACCTAAGGAGAAGGAACGACTTCTTTCCCCGGAGCACACCGAGCTTCGATTGGTGCTGAGTGCAGAACAACTTGCTCGACTCCAGGAGGTCCGCGCCCTTATGGGCCCAAAGGCTTTGGGGATGAGTTGGGCTGAGCTGATTGAGGAGATGGCAGCTTTGAGTTTGAATGCCCTCAAAGACAAAAAGTTTGGCAAAAGAAGAGACAGGAAGTCGAGTCCCGCATCCAAAACATTCACTCCGACGTTGATTAAATCACGCGTTAGAAAGTTTGAAGATGGGGCGGACAGGATTGGGCGCTCGGGTCATAAGCCAGAGCCGCTATTTCAGAAGTCAGGGCCTCTATCTCATAAGCCAGGGCCGCTATCTCATAAATCTTTGCCCAAAGCGAGGTCTATTTCCAAGGGCAAGCGGTATAGAGTCTGGGAGAGAAGTGGTGGAGCCTGTGTTAAATGTGGGGCCAAGGAAGGGCTTCAGGTGGACCATGTGACTCCAGTGGCGCGTGGGGGAGGTTGTGAAGAGGAGAATTTGCGCTTGCTGTGCTTCAACTGCAATGTCCGCGAGGGAATCAAAGACTTTGGGATGGAGAGAATGAAGCGAACTACTGGATAAATTATAGCATTTACAATTTCTAAGTCTGCTCTCAAATGCTGTGACTTGGGCTGGGAAGGAATTCGTTTTAGTTGACATTTTAGCAACCATCAAATAACTTCCGTCGACTTAGGAGGGGGAAAATGGTTATAAAAATTGTTTCGTTATTTTCAGTGGCTACGCAGAAATTCATTACTCCCCTAGCTATCGCCCTAATATCCAGTCTGATTGTCCTCGTGCCCTTGTCAGCCGCCCAGGCGGCCTATCGATTTATCGATGCCGGTGGGTTGCCCACACGCTGGCAAAGCAAAGACGAATCGGGCATCACAGCTATTCGATATGCCATTGCGACAAAAGCGGTGGCCCTTCGTGCAGACAGTGATGAAGGTCGAATTAAGATCGCCAATCAGGATTGCAAAGTTACAAATGCGCCCTCAGCCTCCCTTCATAACTCAAAACTTTCTTATGATGATTTACGACAGGCCTTGAAGTTGGCCTTGCAACTTTGGGAGGGTGCTGCCCCTCTGCGCTTCATAGCAGTTTACGACGTCGAACAGGCCGACTTAGTTATCGGTGAAGGTGAGCTTGGGCTAGTGGCAGCAGCGGGACTTGAAGTGATCCCGCAACCACAGGACGGCTTTGCTGAGATCAAAAGAGGAATTGTCTGCTTAAGCCGAAATGAAGGTTTTGCTGTAATGGGCACGGAGGCCAAATGGAACCTGACACGTGTTCTCGCCCACGAGATCGGTCATGTCTTGGGACTCGACCATCCTAGCGTCAGTCAGGAAAGAGCTATTCGCGAAAATATTTTCATGGATTATCGAAAAGAAGGGATCCGGCCTGGTCTTGCGCCATTGAGCCCCTTGGACGTTGCTGGCATTCAGGCCTTGTACGGGGATTTCACATCCGGATTAGTGATGTCTAGTAAGTGAGCTGGCTTCTTCAGCAAATCTAGAAGGACAACCGGTTGATTTGATATGTTTGTGGGAGAAATTCACTTTCGCTGGGGAGAGCCACCACAAGTTTTTGCTTTTTCACATTCAACTCCTGCAAAAATTAATATTTGTTCCTGTTGGAAAAGCGAACCAGCGACAGCATCACTGGCACTTCAATCAGTACCCCCACCACGGTGACGAGGGCCGCCCCGGACTGCAGTCCAAAAAGAGCTATGGCTACAGCGACAGCCAATTCAAAAAAGTTACTAGCTCCAATCATGGCGGCCGGAGAGCCAATCCGGT
>SKLV01000019.1 GCA_007121385.1 Bdellovibrionales bacterium | reverse complement strand
TGCAGCGGCCGCGGCCATCTTTGGTGCAGGGACTACAGGAAAGGCCTAAGTGAAGAGTGTTGGTGCTGGATCTGTAGGGAAAACCAAAAGCGGTCGGACCCATTAAGGCCAGGCTGGGGCGACCCAAAAAATCAGCCATATGAAGAATCCCGGTGTCCCCACTAATAACCCCTTTAGCTCGAGCCACGACGGCGATACTCTGAGACCAGGAGAGCTTGCCGGCAAAGGAGCGCACCCGATCCGGGGCCACCTTCACAATGTCCTCCACAAACTGGTCCTCCGGCCCCGCCAGCACAGTGAAGCGCTCCTCAGGGCAAAGTTCCACTAAGCTCTTCCAGTGCTCCAGGGGCCAACGCTTCAGTTTCCAATTGGCTGAGGGAGCTAGGACCAGGGAGTCGGCCACCCAACTCTCCACCTCGGACTCCAGGGCCTCAGTTTGAAGAGAGGGCAAGGACTCACTCATCTCCTCAAGAGGGGGGATTCTCAGCCCCCAAGCCCTCTCCAGAGGCTTTAGAAAACTGTAGGCCCCCCGATAGGGCCAATCCTTATAGCGATTCACCCCCCAACCAAAGAGCAGCCAGCGCTTGATCCTCTCCTTGGAGCGGCGAACAAAGCGGGGCTTTTGGCCCAACCAAAACCACTTGAGATAAAAACTCACCCAGTGAGAGCGGACATTGTTGTGAGCATCGTAAATATGGGTGAAAAACTGCATTCTCAGCTCTCGGCAGACCTGCCAGAGGCCCTTAAAGCCCTGAGCTGGGTCCACTGACCAGACCTTGTCCACCAGGCCACTTTTCTCCAGCCAGGCGGCCTGATCGGCCCGAGTCACCCAGTGAATTTCCGCATGGGGAAACTGTTTTTTAAGCTGTTCAGTGGCAAAAAGAGTTTGAGCTATGTCTCCGAAGCTAGAAAAGCGTATGATAAGAACCTTCATCAACACCGTCATACCCCCCCCTGGTGTCTGCCTCAATTCTCTAAGTCTAGATCAGGGTTCAGCTCTCGAGCCACCACCTGAGCAAAGTACTCCTGGGCACCAGGGGTGTCCCAGTCCTCCACCCCAGCTACTTTGCGAATCAGGCGCAAACCCGGACCAATAATGTAGGATTCCGGCAAAACCTGAGTCCCATAGAGGCGAGCCACCTTCATCTCTTGGTCCCAGGCCACCCTCAAATTGGGCTCATCGGCTCCGAAGACTCGCAGGAAATTAAACATTTCCTCTTCACTGTGATCCGCCGAGATGGCCACCAAGACCATCTCCTCTGGATAACGCCGCAACAGCCTCATCATCGAGGGAAATTCAGCAATACAGGGCTCACACCAGGAGGCCCAAAAATTTAAAAGAATAATCCGATCTTGATACTGAGAGAGACTGAGATTTTCTCCCTTAATGTCCACCAACTCAAAGTCAGGGACACCCTCTTGAGTCATACGATTGAGGAGAGCCATTCCTTCGGTCGGCTTCATGCCCTGGGTCAGGAAATCCCTGTACTGATCCCAGCCCAGCCACATCAGCCCAGCCACCACCAAGACTGCCAGGAGTCCACCTATAACCCTTTTCATTTTTTTACCGAACGGGAAGTCCTTCGAGCAGTCCCCTGAGCCTTGCGCTTCTTTTTGACCTGTTTGGCCTTTTGGCTCTGGGAGGATTTCATTTTCTGAGCCTCGGGCTTTTCCGCCTTTTCGGCCTTGTCCGCCTCTTTTTTGGCTCCAGCTTTCTTCTTTGCGGACTTGGCCTGTTTCTCGGCTTTCACAGTCACTTCGGATCCCGCCTGAGGCAGTTCATAGTCCACAAACTCAATCAAGGCCATATCTGCGGCATCTCCGGGACGATGCCCAGCCTTGATAATGCGAGTGTAGCCCCCATTTCGATCTTTAAAGCGAGGGCCCAAGTCATCCACCAGAGTGGCCACCGTACTCGGATTGGGAAAGCGAGACAATAGCAGCCGTCGGGCATGCACAGTCCCCTTTTTGCCCATGGTCACAGCTCGCTCAACGTGTCGACGCAACTCCTTTGCTTTAGCCACTGTGGTGCGAATGCGCCCATGCTCCACGAGTGAGTCCACCAAGCCCCGAATAAGGGCTTTGCGTGGGCCCTGTCTGCGACCAAATGAATGTGTTGAAGTTCTATGTCTCATCTCTCAGCTCCTAGTATCTCCCTTTCAGCTACTGCTGGGGAGTGGTGTTCGTCGTCACAGGCGCAGAGGCCACTGGCCTTTGCGGGCTATTGGGATCCCAACCCTGGGGAGGCCATCCATCGATCTTCATCCCCAAAGACAATCCCATCTTACCTAAAATCTCTTTGATCTCGTTCAAAGACTTCCGGCCAAAGTTCTTTGTCTTCAGCATTTCAGCCTCAGAGCGAACCACTAACTCTCCAATAAACCGAATATTAGCATTCTTCAGACAGTTGGCACTGCGAACGGAGAGCTCAAGGTCATCCACTGAACGGAAGAGGTTCTCGTTGAGTTGAGGAGAAGAGACTTCTTCCTCCACCTCATCGGGCTCCATGGACTCATCAAAGGTCAAAAAGATCTGCAGCTGCTCTTTGAGAATTTTTGAACCCAGGGCCACAGCCTCTTCGGGCTTGATCGATCCATCAGTCCACACTTCCAAAGTCAAGGCATCGTAGTCTGTTCTCTGCGCTACCCTTGCATTGGAAACATTGTAGTTCACTCGACGAATGGGGCTGTGAATGGCATCCACGGCAATAAAGCCCACACCATGTTCTTTGGCCGCCCCATCAGCTTCAGCATAGCCACGACCAAAGCTGACCACGATCTCGGCCGAGAACTTGGCATCTTTACCTAGGGTGGCGATATGCTGGTCAGGGTTCAACACTTCGATATTGTCGGAGAGCTGAATGTCCGCGGCCGTGACAGCCCCGGGCCCCTGCTTCTCAATGCGCAACACTTTGTTTTCTGCATCCTGCTGTTTAAATCGCACTTCTTTAAGGTTCAGGATAATGTCCGTTACATCTTCAAGAATATCCGGAATCGTACTGAACTCATGCAGTACACCTTCCAGGCGAACGGCGGTGACCGCTGAGCCCATCATAGAGCTCAGAAGAACTCTGCGAATGGAGTTGCCCAAGGTGACCCCATAACCTCTTTCAAGAGGACGAACATAAAACTTCCCATATCTGTCGGTCAGAGTCTCTTTATCTACTTCAAATCCTTTGGGCTTAATCAATTCCCGCCAGAACTTGTAGTAGTGGGGCTGCATCACTAATTCTCCCACGCCAATCTCCTACTTAATAAAAATTATGTAACAATTCTTCTCAAATTCAAACCGATCAAACCAGAAAACAAGACTCTTTCCTAAATACGCCTTCTCTTTGGCGGCCGACATCCGTTATGAGGAACCGGGGTAACATCCTTCATTGATGTCACGCGAATTCCTCCAGCTGCAATCGCCCTTACTGCAGGCTCACGACCTGCCCCAGGTCCATCAATTAAAACATCGACAGACTTTACTCCGTGCTCTAAAGCCTTCTTCGTAGCGTCCTCTCCGGCAACTTGGGCCGCAAAGGGAGTCCCTTTTCGGCTCCCTTTAAATCCCATCATTCCCGCAGTTGACCAACACAAAGCGTTT
>SKLV01000128.1 GCA_007121385.1 Bdellovibrionales bacterium | reverse complement strand
CTGAGGATTATCCATTACGCCGGCTGGATTGCTCGGCGTTGGCAGGATCCCAGCTTTCCCCGACTTTTTCCCCAGTTTCGTGACTACAGCTACTGGGCCGAGGAAACCGAGGCCCTAGAGCGCATTGCCTGGGGGCTTTAAGGCTGTGCGTTAGCAGCTGATCCCAGCTTTTCACCAAGCCTATCTTCGGCTAGAGTAGCGGCTCTTATGGCTGGGTCCCATACAATGGCGCCCTGAGTTAATCCCGCCAGGTCCGGAAGGAAGCAACGGTCGCTCTGGGCCCATGTGATATGGGGTGCCTGGCCACTCTTTTGGAGGGGATGTTCTTGTCCTATCAGGTGATCGCCAGAAAGTGGCGCCCCCAGGCCTTTCAAGATTTAGTGGGACAACCCCATATTCGGCAGACTCTGCTCAACGCCCTAAAGTCCGACCGCCTTCCCCACGCTCTGCTTTTGACCGGTCCTCGGGGAACAGGCAAAACCTCCACGGCTCGCATCCTGGCCAAGGCTTTGCGCTGCCCCCATGCGGTGGACTTTGTGCCCTGCCATGAGTGCGGCGAGTGCAAGGACATTGCCGCCGGCTCCTCCCTTTCGGTGATTGAAATTGATGGAGCTAGTAACAATGGTGTGGAGGATGTGCGCGAGCTGCGCAACTCGGTTCACCTGATGCCCTCCACGGGACAATACAAAATATATATTATTGATGAAGTTCATATGCTCTCCACCTCGGCTTTTAATGCCCTGCTAAAGACTCTTGAAGAGCCTCCTGAGCATGTGATTTTTGTGATGGCCACCACTGAAGTGCAAAAAATCCCCAACACAATTTTATCTCGCTGCCAGCGCTTTGACTTTCGCCGAATTCCTGTGCGCTTGGTGGCCGAGACCCTTGAGTCCATCTGTGCCGCTGAGAACATCCAGGCTGAGAAAGAAGCCCTGTGGGTGATCGCCCGCCAGGGAGAGGGTTCCATGCGTGACTCCCAAAGTCTGCTGGATCAGGTGATCACCTTTTGCCAAGGCCCCATCACCTTGGCCCAAGTGACAGAGGCCCTGGGCCTCACCGATCGCCAACTGCTCATGGACAGTTTACTGGCTCTGGTCCGCAGAGACCAAAAAGCCGCCTTAGAAATTATCGAGAGGCTTTTTCAAAGCGGCTATGACAGTAAAATCTATTTACAAGATCTGCTTGAGGAGCTGCGCCATCTCCTTTTGATCCAAATCACACCGGCCGAAAAATTGACTCAGCTGGTGGACCTGCCCGACTCAGAGATTGAACACCTTAAAAGCTTAGGAGCAGAGCTCAGTCAGGAGGATGTGCATCTGCTCTTTGATATGACTCTGAAAGGGGCCAGTGACTTGGCCCGAGCCCAGGACCCCAAAATCCTCTTAGAAATGCTTTTGCTGCGGATGGCCTCGGCCCCTCGCCTCCACCAACTTAAAAACCTGTGGGCGGCAACAGCAACAGTGCCAGCAACAGGAGGACCCGCCCCGCAGGCTGCGAGGACCCCAATGCCAACTCAGCAGTCTGCAGCTCCTAAAACCTCGGAGACTCCCAAAACCGCAGAGCCGCCCAGAGCCTCTACGAAAGCCGCCGAGACACCCAGAGCTTCTACCGCTCTGCCTACTCCCCTCAAAGCCACCGCTGTGGCGGCCGGCGCTCGCCCTCAGCCGACTCCACCAGAAAATCCAGGCCCCCAGGACTGGATGGCTTTGGTGCAACAGATCAAGGGAGTCAACCCCTTGCTGGGGGCTTCTCTGGAGCACACTTGCCTTTTGCAAGCTGAAGGGCGGAACCTCACCTTGGGAATCACCGAGAAAAAGAAGTTCTTAGTCGATCAGATGCTGAGCTCTGACTTTCAAAAAAAATTGGCCCAGCAACTCAAAAACTTTTGGGGGGAGGGCTTTCAGGTGCAAGTGGAGCCCTTAAGCCAAGAGTCGGCCCAGGCCAGCTCTTCTTCTTTGACTCCCAAGGCTTTAGGCGAAAAAATCAAAGAGGAAGAGCGCCAGGCTCTCCTGCAGCAGGTGCAGGAGCACCCCCTGGTCAAGAAAACTCAGAGTTTATTTAAGGCGGAAATTCGCAGCATCAAGGAGATCAAAACATGAAGGGATTTGGCGGAGGCCTACAACAGCTCATGAAACAGGCCAATCAAATGCAGGCCAAGATGAAGAAAATCCAAGAGGAGTTGGCCGAACAGGAGTTTGAGGGCTCAGCCGGTGGGGGTGGGGTCAGTGTGAAGGTCAATGGCAGCAACAGCCTCTTGGCCGTCACCATCAATCCCGATGTGATGAGTGCCGGAGATGTGGAGATGCTCCAAGATTTGATTGTGGCCGCTGCCAATGATGCCCTGAAAAAGGCTAAAGAGACTTCGGATAAGGAGATGGCCAAGGTCACTGGCGGCATGAATATGCCAGGCCTCTTTTAAGATGATTCCCCATGTGCCCTCTTTAGAGAAGCTCGTCCACGAGCTCTCCCGATTGCCTGGCATTGGGCCCAAAACAGCCCAGCGCCTGGCCTACTTTATCCTGAGGTCGCCCCGGGACTTTAACGAGGAGTTGCGCGCCGCATTGCTGGCAGTGAAAAGAGATGTCAAAGAGTGTCCTCAATGTTTTTCTTACACTGAAGAGGAGGAACTCTGTCACTACTGCTCTCACCCCTCGCGCCAAGAGGATGTGCTCTGCGTGGTGGAAGACCCTGCCGATATCAGCCGCATTGAGAGCTCGGGGGTGTTTCGCGGTCGCTACCATGTCCTTCAGGGGGCCATCTCTCCTTTGGACGGAGTGGGGCCAGAACAGTTGAAGATCCAAGCTCTTTTAGAGAGAATAGAGCGGGGACAAAAGGGGGAAGGGCCTGTTGTTCGTGAAGTGATCTTGGCCCTGGATGCCGACTTGGAGGGGGACACCACTGTACTCTACTTGGCCAAGCTGTTACGAGAACGAGGCCTGCAGGTGACCCGAATTGCTCAGGGAGTTCCCATTGGTGGAGATATTGACTATATTGACTACAGAACTTTAGGACGAGCTATCGAAAATCGGGTGCAACTGTAATGTCATTTATTAACTACAACGCCAAAGAGATTCACTGCAAAGTGGTTTACTATGGCCCCTCTTTAGGCGGGAAGACCACCAACCTGCAGTGGGTCTATCATAAGACTTTGGCTAAGGAAAAGTCGGAGCTCTTCACTCTGCCCACCGCCGTTGAGCGCACCATGTTCTTTGATTTTTTGCCTTTGAATTTGGGAGATATTCGCGGCTTCAAAACCCGCTTTCACTTGTACACCGTCCCCGGACAAGTGGTTTACGATGCCAGCCGCAAATTGATTCTCAAGGGCTTGGACGGGGTGGTCTTTGTGGCCGACTCTCAGGCCGAGCGCATGGAAGAAAACCTGGAGTCTATGGAAAATCTCAAGCGCAATCTGACTCAGCAGGGCTACGACATCAACGAGATCCCCCTAGTCATTCAGTACAACAAAAGGGATCTACCCAACGCCCTACCTGTGGCCGAGCTTCGAACTCAGCTGAACCGCTACAATGCCCCCGACTTTGAGGGCACCGCCAGCGAAGGGGCTGGAGTCTTTGAGGCCCTTAAAAGTGTTTCTAAGTCCATTATTACCGTCCTTAAAGGGGGCGACATTTAGCCCCAACTCTGCTAGTCTCGGCAAATAATGACAGCCCTTAAAAGCTCCAAGGAG
>SKLV01000120.1 GCA_007121385.1 Bdellovibrionales bacterium | reverse complement strand
TGCAAAGAAGACAGAAACTGAGACGGACTGTTCAAGTGAGTTTCAATCGCGGCACGGCCGAAGAGGCCGACTTTCTGCAGGTGGAGGCCGCTGTCCTAACCAATGAAAACCAGAACCGCCAAGCGCTTAAAGTTTTGGGAGACCGCTGGCGGGACTTGGTTTTGACCTTGAAGTTGCCAGAGACCTGGCTGCAGACGGATCTCTTAAAGATTCCTTTGAAACTGGACAATGTGTTGACCAAGGCCGAAGACCTCTGTTCCAACTCCACTCCTCGTCGTCTCTCCACTCGAACTCAGGCCTTGCTGGAGCAGAGTGCCCAGCTGGAGTGGGAGAGGGCTCGGCAGGGCTTGCAGCCCCAGTTGGAGCTGCAGGGCCGCTACTTTTTAAATGCGGTGGAGGGGGAGCGCAGTGAAAGTTTGAACTCTCTAGGCCAGGGGCAAAATACGGGTTGGAGTCTGGGACTTCAGCTGACCATTCCCTTTGATCTCACAGTGGAAAAAATGCAGTTGGCTCAGGCCGTCTCGCAGAGGAGTCGGGCCGAGGCCGAGAGCTCTCAGGCCCGGATTGATGAGCAGGTGGATTGGCTCAATGAGTGCGCCAACCTACAGAGACTAAAGAGCGACAGAGTCAACCTCGAGAAGTCCCTGCGAGCCCAGCAGAGGAGAGTGACTTTGGAGGACCGCCGCTTTCAGTTGGGGAGGACCTCTGTCTTTAGTCTTATTCAGGCCGGGGATGATCTCACTCAGGCCGAACTCAGTATGAGTTCTCATGAAGTGGAGATTCGCCAGTCCGCATGGCGGATCTTATCTTTGACAGCCAAGATCAAAGGCCATCTTGAGGGGATCGTCGAATCCCAGTCCGCGGCTCTTCAACAGGGCCCCTTGCGAGGTCTTCTATGAGTTTCTTGATAGACTACTTTGCCCGCCACAAGACCCTCGGCAATTTGATGACTGTCTTTATTTTGGTGGTGGGCATAGCCTCGATTTTTTTGATTCGCCGAGAGGTTTTTCCCAATGTGAATTTTGACATTATCACCATTCAGACCACTTACCCCGGGGCCTCGCCGGAAGAGGTGGAGAAGATCATCACCAACCCCATTGAGCAGGGTTTGAGAGAGGTGGATGGGATTAAGCGATTGCGCTCGGTAAGTACCGAGGGCTTTAGCAATATCATTGTGATCCTGGACCCCGATCAGACGACTGAAGCTGAGGCTAAAGCGGACATCACCGATGTGATTGATCGCTTCAGTCCTCCTCAGGAAGTGAAAAGTCCTACGGTCACGGCTCTGCAGAGCAAGCAAAATCCTATTATTGAAGTGGTGCTGAGGGCCGATGATCCCGAGCAGCTTTCTGACATTGAGTTGCGACGGGTGGCCAAGGATCTGCAGCGAGAGCTGGAGATGGTCAATGGAGTGGCCCGAGTGGTGCCTCGGGGACTAAGAGACTTGGAAATTCGCGTGGAGGCCGATCCGCGGCGCCTGGCGCGACAGATGATCACCCTGGACGAGGTGGTTCAGGCCCTACAGTTGCAAAACCTCTCTATTCCAGCGGGGACGACGGAACCCTGGGTGAATGGTCCCGTGGGGGATCCTGCCTCTCACTTTGAGCAGAGGATGGTCCGAACCGTTGGCGACTTTAAAAACCTAGAGGATGTGGCCAACACAGTGATTCGCGCCAATGAATTGGGGCAGGCCATTAGGGTGAGAGATGTGGCCCAAGTTTCCTTTGATTTGGAGAGAGCAAAAATCCTGACCCGGGCCGGGGGACAGCCCTCTCTCAGTTTGACTATTCTCAAAAAGGAAAGGGCCGATGCCATAGTCACTGTGGAGGAAGTGAGACTCAAGGTGGAGGAGTTTTTAGAGACTCAACCCCTGGTGCATCACTCTCTGATCAATGACCTTTCAGAGTATATCACCCGCAGAATCTCTGTTCTCGCCAACAATATGATTATGGGTTTGGTTTTGATTGTCCTCCTGCTCAGCCTGTTTTTGCCTTGGCGCATTTCGCTGGTGGTGGCTGTAGGTATCTCCATTGCCTTTGCTGGAGCCATTATGGTCCTCTACAATATGGACCAAAGTATCAATCTTATTTCTTTGCTGGGCTTGATCTTGGTGGCGGGGATGTTGGTGGACGATGCCGTGGTGGTCACCGACAATGTCTATCGCCATATGGAGCAAAAACCGGACCGGCCCCTGCAGGCGGCCATTGATGGGGCTGTAGAGATATGGCCAGCCATTACAGCCTCAGTGAGCACCACGATGGTCGCCTTTTTACCCATGCTCTTTATGTCGGGAGTTTTTGGGAAATTTGTTCAGCAAATTCCTTTGGCTGTGATTGTGGCCTTGATCTTAAGCCTTTTTGAGGCCCTTTTGATCTTGCCTCAGCATATGGCCTTTTATGTAAAAGTTCCTCCCCGAGATATTGAAGGCATTGAGCCCGAAGCCACAAATAGCCCCGCCAAGCTCTTTCGAAGGTTTTGGGAAAACAAGGCGGTTCCGGCTTATGTGGCTTTGGTGCGAAGGGTGATTTCCTGGCGCTATGGGGTGGCGAGCTTCTTGATTCTCTTTATGGGATTCACGGCTTGGGTGGGGAATCGTCATCTTCAGGTGGTTCTCTTTCCACCTGAGGGCATTGAGATCTTTTTTATCAGGGCTGAGGCTCCCTCAGGCTCCAGTCTAGAGTACACAGGAGAAGCCATAAGACCTTTGGAGCAATTGGTTGCGGCTCTCCCGGTCAATGAGGTTCAGGACTTTGTGACCACGGTGGGGATTGTCCAGCAGGATCCCAATGATCCGGGGACGAGGAGAGGTAGCGAGTACGCCCAAATAGCCGTCTACTTAACTCCTGAAACCGAGAGACAGCGATCGGCCGCTCAGATTGTAGAGGCTCTGCGAGGGCAAAGTCAGAATCTACCGGGTTTGGAGCTAGTCACCTTTGAGCCTGTCCGACCGGGCCCTCCCGTGGGGAAACCCATCAGTCTCGGGGTTCGAGGTAAGGACTACGACGAGATTCTGCCCGCCATTCAGGCTCTGCGGGAGCAGATTGAACAGTGGCCTGGGGTGTCCGATATGGAGGACTCTTATGCTCCGGGGAAAGAGGAGCTGCATCTGAAAGTGAACCAGGTAGAGGCCCGAGCGGCGGGACTGAGTGTGTCTCAGGTGGGCAATACAGTGAGAGCCGCCTTTGATGGCTTGGTGGCCACTTCCATTATGGAAATTGATGATGAGGTGAATATCCGCGTACAGTTTCCCATTGAGTACCGCTCCACAGTGGAGTCTTTAGACAGAGTTTTTATTCCCAACCAAAGAGGCAATCTGATTCCCCTCAAGCGAGTGGTGGAGCTGGAGACCTCGGTGGGGGTGGCGGCCTATGAACATGAAGACAATCAGCGTGAGGTCAGATTGACCGGGGATGTGGATGTCTCCGTGATCAGTCCTCGGGCCGTCAATCGGCGGATTCGGCAGGAGCTTTTGCCTGAAATTCAAAAACTACACCCCAATGTGGTGGTGGCCTTTGGAGGGGAAGATGAAGACACCCAGGAGAGTTTGGAGTCCCTGGGGCGGGCTTTTGTGTTGGCCTTTATGGGAGTGTTCTTTATTTTGATTTTAATTTTTAACAATTTGTTTCAGCCCTTTTTAGTTTTGCTGACCTTGCCTTTAGGAATTCTGTCGGTGGCCTGGACACTG
>SKLV01000088.1 GCA_007121385.1 Bdellovibrionales bacterium | reverse complement strand
GGGCTTTGCGGCCATCTTGGGTCAGCCCGTACTGCACAGTCTGACTCCGGCGGAGCAGGGCGAGTTCTTTGCGGAGCGAGGCATGAATGTTCTGCGCATTGATCTCAGTCCTGAGGAGTGGGGGGCGGAGCCCTCGGCCTTGGACTTTTTGCAGCGGCTGGGACTCAAGGCCGCGGCGGTGACCTCACCCTTAAAGAGCTTGGCCTTTGAGTATTCTGTGGCCAGGGGGCAGTTGACCGCTGAGGCTCTGAAGCTTCAGGCCGTCAACACTCTGTTGTGGCAAGAGGCTAATGCCTCCGCTCATGAGAAAAGCTTTTGGCTGGGCCACAACACTGACCTGCAGGGCCTTCAGGCTCTCATAGGCCGCCCTTTTGCTAGAGATTCCTCAGTGGCCGTCTGGGGAGGGGGAGGCACCTTAGCCGTGATCCGCGAACTCTGTCCTCAGGCCCAGTTTTACTCAGCCCGCTCGGGAGCTGTCCGGGAGCTCACATCACATTCAGGTGGAGCCACAAGTCGGGAGGATTCCACAACTTCAGAGGGTTCTGGGGAATTTTCTCCGTCCTTCAACCCCGAGGTGGTGATTTGGGCGGTGGGCCGGAGTCAGAGTTTTTCTTGGCCCCCTTCCCCATGGCGACCACAGTGGGTGGTGGACTTGAACTACAGTGAGGACTCACCGGGCCTTGAATACGCCAAGTCCATGGGTGCAAAATACCTTTCAGGAAAAAAGATGTTTTTAGCTCAGGCCCATGGGCAAAGAGAGTTTTGGCAGCAGCATATGAGACAGGAGAAGTTTTTATGAGCCTAGGGGCAAACAGTTTTGGCAGCCGCTTTGTGATCACCAGCTTTGGCGAGAGTCATGGACCTGGCTTAGGAGTGGTGATTGACGGCTGTCCTGCTGGAGTGCCGGTGGATCTGGAGAGGCTCAAGAGAGATCTTCGTCGCCGCCGTCCGGGCCGCCATGGGCAAGAGACTGTGGTGGTGTCGGAGCGAGAAGAGCCGGACCAGGCTGAAATTTTAAGCGGGGTTTTTGCTGGAAAAACTCTGGGCACACCCATTGCCGTTTTGGTCCGCAACAGGGACCAGAGGCCTCAAGACTACGACTCGGTGAAAGCCAATCCCCGCCAGGGCCATGCCGATGATCTGTGGCAAGAAAAATTTGGCCACTCAGATTACAGAGGCGGAGGTCGAGCCTCGGGGCGAGAGACCTTGGCCCGAGTGATTGCCGGCTCCTTTGCCAACATGTTGTTAAGTCAGCTGGCTCCAGAATGCCGGGTCCTGGGCTTTGTCCGCGAGGTGGGGCCTGTGACTCTGAGTGCGAGTGACCTTGGCGAACTTAAGGAAAGATGGGCTGACGGGGGATTTTTATCGACGGATGTGGATGGCTTTGCGGCGCGGATGCCCTCGGCGGAAAAGTCCAAAGAGGTGGAAGAGCTACTTCTGGCCGCCAAGTCAGAGGGCAAGAGTTACGGTGGGGTGGCGGAGATCTGGATTCAGGCCCCGCCCCCTTATTTAGGTCAGCCCGTTTTTCATAAACTGAAGAGCGATTTGGCCGCTGCCCTCATGAGTGTGGGGGCCACCGCAGGCTTTGAGCTGGGGGAGGGGTTGGCCTCGGCTTCAGCGGAGGGGTCGGACTTTCACCGTCGCACTGGTGGGGGAGAAAAGCCCCTTCAGGACCAGTACGGAGGGATTCGCGGAGGCATCAGCACCGGTGAGACCATTTGCTTTCGCGTGGCCTTTAAGCCCACCTCCACAGTCTTAGACTTGGCCAAAAAGGGCCGCCATGATCCTTGCATTGTCCCCCGAGCCCTTCCCGTCCTAGAGGCCATGACGGCCTTTGTTCTGGCCGATCATCTTTTGTGGTCCCGCACCGACCGAGTTTAGCTTCGGAGGTTGGGGGCTGGGCATGAGTTCTCTTTAGCGGCTGGTCTTTGTGGGTCGCCTTTGTTAGCGGTTAGCGATTCTCGGTTAGGTTTCTGAACTTCGGCGGAGCCTGTCTGAAAAGTCCTCCCAGCTCCGGCGCCGTCGAAGCGCTGCGTGATGGTTGCTGGAGCCCTTTGAGCAGCTCCTTTGTGACACAATAAAATCAGTTTTTATATGACAATAAACGTTATTCATTGACGCCTTTTTCAACCCCTCTCATGGACGCAGAGCCTCGTGTTAAAAGAATTTTTTGATTCAAAAAAAGGCTCGGGCAAAACAGCTCTCTTAGAAAGCCCATTAGACGCCTTTAAAAGGCATTGAGCCCATAACATGGGAGGCTTACAAATCGCTCTCCAAAAAACCTATGGTAGGCTGCTCTTTGAAGAGGCCCCAGTGCTTCAAGAATCGCTCAACCAAACCGACAGGAGAAATCTCAATGCAAGCCCAATTTGTCTCACAGCAAAAGCCCACTAAGCAGCCTCTTGACTCGGTCCAGCTTAATAAGTTAAGCGATGATGATCTTTTAATCCGCACGCAACGACTGGTTCAAAAGGAGCGGGAACTGGTCACCGCGATTCTTCATCATCTGACTGAGGTTGAGCGCCGCAAACTCTATTCTGACCTTGGTTACAAGAGTCTTTTTGACTATGCCGTCAAAGAGCTGGGCTATTCCGAGGGGCAAGCTGGACGGCGACTCCAAGCCATGAGGCTCTTGAGTGAATTGCCTCAGGAGGAAAAAAAAGAAGTTGAGCTGAAAATTGAAAGCGGAGCCTTAAACCTTACCACGATCTGTCAGGCCCAGAGCTTTTTTAATGAGATTAAAAAAGCAACTCCGGAAAATGGCTTCAACTTTGAGCAAAAGCTGGAGGTACTTAGAGAGTTGGAGCACAAGACTGTGCGACAGGGTCAAGTGGTCCTTCTGCAGAAAATGGAAAGTTCGGGAGGAGGGATTCCTTTACCAAAGGAGAAGGAGCGATGGCTCTCTGCAGAACACTCCGAGCTCCGCTTGGTGATTGGAGCAGAGCTTCGCAACAAGATGGATGAGGTGAGGGCTCTTCTGGGGCCAAAAGCGATTGGGCTCAGCTGGGCTGAGCTCATTGAGGAAATGGCGAGATTAAGTTTAGATGCCCTCAAAGATAAAAAGTTCGGCAAGAGAAGGCACTTAAATATGACACTTTCATCAAATTTATCAGAGCCATCTTCTCCAGCTGGTGCATCGGCGAGAGGCGATGCTCTTGCAAGAGGCACCGCCCCCACAACTGAAACCGCTTTTGGGGCTCCGGCCCAAACTTCACTTAAGGCAGGGGTGAAGGAGAAAGTCACTCCAGCGCCGTATAAAGAGGGCGTCAAAAAAAATGGAGTGCGGTCTCTTTCTAAAAGTAAAAGACATAGGATCTGGCAGAGAGATGGGGGAGCTTGTGTAAAATGTGGGGCTAAAGCAGCTCTTCATGTGGATCATATTATTCCTGTGGCCTTGGGTGGGAGCTGTGAGGAGCAAAACTTGCGGTTGCTGTGCTTTAACTGCAATGTTCGGGAAGGGATTAGGCACTTTGGCATGGAGAAAATGAAGAGAACTATCATCCAGAGATAGGCTTGGTTGAGGTTTATTGCAAAAAAAGTGTCGCCATGCTCGGGCGCAGTAGGCCGACTGCGGAGGTTTATGACCCGTTGCGCAAGTGGGGTAGATGGGAGTAGAGTGCTGCGGAGGGGAGTGGGTGGTCATTCGATGATGGTTCAGAGCGGCGTCCCCTCCATAAGCTACCCATGTCTCTGAGAG
>SKLV01000174.1 GCA_007121385.1 Bdellovibrionales bacterium | reverse complement strand
GCGGAAGCCCGAAAGAAAATGGGTCTTAGGCAGGTGGATGTCGATGGTTACACTCAAGACGAGATTTCAAAAATTGAGAATCGATCAGATATAAAGCTCTCCACCCTTATTGATTATATGAAAAGCATAGGAATGGGGGTCAGAATTTTGGGTATTCCACAAAATGATGATGAGGAAGAGTTTGAGATTTTGACAGCCAAAGCTAAGTAAGTTTATCCCGCAAATACAGAGCTCCCGCGAGCACACTCCTGAGTGCAGGGGAGAGCTGCAAGCATCGATCAAGAATGAAAGTGATAAGTCCTGCAATTGGGGCACCTGGTGCAGGCATACTTCTTGGGGGGCATTTTTGTGAGTTTGGCAATTTATTTGGATCTACTCGCTGATGTTAAGTCTGCCCCATGGCTTAAAAGCAGGCTATAGGTGTAGGGACATATCCTTCGTGTAATGAGTTTTTTCGTTCATGTAATTATTCTAGTCTCATACATCTTGGACTTGGGCCTCAAAGGGATAGGGCTGGGCACAGTTTTTGTATTGGGTAAGGGGCTCAGGATTCACGTAATTGATTCGAGAGCTGGAAGGAGCCCATTCGTGACAATGTTTAACCTTAAGAGCCTGAGTGGTTTGCTGTTGTGTTGGGCGACTGTCTTTGGGCTCCATGCTGAGGCCAGGGCTCTTAGCCTCCATGGTCGGGTAGTGGACGTTAACAGTCCTGACAAGGGCATCGGCGCAGTGATTGTAAGGGCAACCTTTGTAAGCGGGGATGAGGCGGAGGCTCTGACCAATCCAAATGGTGAATTTCGAATGGATCTGGCGGGGCGAACCGGGATTGTCAATCTCACCTTTGACCGTATTCTCTATGGGTCGAGTTCGCTAATTTTCGAGATAGAAGACAATACAGGTTCAGAGACTAAGAGCATCTCTCTGTCTGCTGTAAGGCTAATAGCCATAGGTAGGAGTCTCCAGTACTATGAAGATGCCATTGATCAGTTTTTGAGCCAGAGTTCTGGGGATCAGTCGGAGTGGGACAATTCGTGGTTGCGGTCGGCTTTCTGTGGTCTGGATATAGAGGCCAGGGCCCACATTGGAAGCAGTCTCACCCGTCGGATAGGCCCGAGCGATGCCAGTGCTCTGTTGCCAGACCTATTCTCCGCCGCACCCTGCAGCTCTCCTAGGGTTGGTCAAATTATTAATAAACTAAATGAAATATATAATGACAATCAATTCACGAGCCTTAGCACCTGCAAACTTGATTTGGTTGAGATAAGTGAGCTTAGGATGCTTGGGACAGTGACCTCAGCCTATGGTAGAGTCTGTAGTTATATCGAAGTTAATCACAGCTTCAATATAGAAACAGAGCAAAGGTGCTACACAGTTCAAAGAAAAGTTCTGGATGAGCCCACCTGCAGAAGGGGCTTTGGTTATTAAATTCTGCCCTTTAAATTAGGGGTCAAACAGACAGGAAAGTAATGGAGGTTTAAGTGATGAGAAGTAGATTTAGATGGACTGTTATATAGATCTACTCGCTGTTTTAAGTCACGGCAGCAAGCTTAAAACAGGTATCCCGAAGAGTTGGGGCATATTTTAATGTTTGGCTTCTTGTTTCTATCAGAAATGTGGTATCCCGAAAATAAGGAGACCCTGAAATAATGCGATGCTGAAGGTGGAAAGGAGTGTAGATTTTCTCTCCAGCATGAGAGTCGGCGAGCCTCGGGGCCAGCGGTGGATTTTATGGAAGAGACGTATATAACGAGCTGTCGGGTTTAAATACGAAGGCCAGAAGTCCCGGCGGGAACGCTCCTGCATGCAGAGATGAGAGCTGCAACCATCGACCAAGAATGAAAGTGGTAAGTCCTGCAATTGGGCAGTCGGTGCAGGCGTCGTTCTTGGGGGCGCTTTTTAATGGATTTGGCAATTTATAGCGAGTAGTTCTATTCGGAGCGAAAGTTCTAAGCCTCTCTATGCGCAGTCGTCGTCTGGGAGCCCAGGGGTTTTTTGAGTCGTTTTTTTGATACGGGTAAATCTATTAACTTGCCTTTTTAAATTTAAATCCAAATTCAAAACTCGCATGGCATGAACTTGCAATTCTTGCCAAAAGGGAAAGCGATGGCGTGCGCGTATCATTTCCGCTTTCAAGCCTGGCAATCACGCTTTGGCTAGTTCCCACTTTTTCAGCAAGCTCCACTTGAGTGAGGCCGGCCCTTGTTCGCGCTGACTTTACGGCCATTGCGATTTCGCTTTTAACTTTCTCTTCTTCATATTTGATACGAACTTCTGGATCTTTTAGAAGTTTATCAAAGAAGGGTTTTGCCGATTTATAGTTCTTTTTCATAGTAACTCCTTCATCCTCTTCTCAGCTATTCTTAAATCTGATTGAGGAGTCCTTTGTGTTTTCTTTTTAAAAGCATGAAGCCAAACCATATTGTCTTGGTCGATGATGACATACAAAATTCGGTAGCCACCACCCTCGGCTTTAAACTTCACTTCCCAAAGCTTACCCTTAATGGGCTTGAAAATGACCCTGGGGCAATCAAGTCCATGTTTGATAATTCCATCGTAAACTTCAGCAAATCTTGCTTGATCAGACCTTGGTAAAGATTCAATGAACTTTTCAATAGGACTATTGCCCGAATGAGTCTGATAAAATGAAATCCTCATCTTAATAAGATGAGATAGCCAATTGGCGATTTTGTCACTCCGTTTGCTCCTCTCTCGCTTGAAGCTCTTCTTGTTGCTTGCAGCCAGGATTTTAAAGATCCATCGGCGTTACGGGCCGGAGGCCCGGCCCCTTGAGCCTCGCTCTTTGCCCTGCCACTCTAACGAGTGTCAAGGCCTGCGAAGCTCTCAAGGGGCTGGGTGTCTCACCCGTGTCTTCGCCGTGAATGAGCCTAAGGAGCAAAAATTTAACCAGCTGTATTTATTAGACTTTTTTGCTTTTCTCCATTCTTTCAACAGCTTAGTTCGTCACCTCAGTTTAGTAAGGTGATGTAAGGTTCTCTCAGTTCATCTCAGTTCGGCACTATAGGGCACCAGACTATTTTGTTTAGTTTGTTCATTTTGCGGGTGGGCGATGCAGTTTTGGTCTTTTTTCAGGGCCTCCAATTTTAAGTTGCCAAATATGGCAAGTGCGCGTATATTTTAAAAGTGAGTCGCCGAGAGTACAACGTCAGCATGGTTGTCAAACGGGGTTGTGATCAAAAAGGTCATTATAGACCCACATTATGAAGAAAGGCATGCAGAGAGTATTTCGGACAAGATCATTCTTCAGCTGGTTCGGACCCTTGATGGGGAGGAGCACATCCCGGAGAAGGTAAGCCCTCCTTATTCTTCTTTCAAGAAAGAGGGGATTCGTCTGGGCGACAAGTTTTATCGTCTGGTTTGACTACTCGAAGAGGACGAGATTTATGTAGGTGTTATCAATGCCTACAGGAGGTAGTTATGGGTATGCCCAGTAAGAGTCAGATTAAAAGAGTTCTTAAGGGCTTGGAGAAGGCAGAGGGAACTCTGGCTTTGAATCCTGGGGCTTCAGCTTTAGAGAAGTTTCGTTGGGATCTTCATCAGAAGTTTGTAAGGTATGTTCGGGAAAAGGGAATTACTCAGAAGAGGCTTGCAGAGATCCTTGAGATCGATGAGGCAAAGGTGAGCAAAATTTTGCGACATCGAATCGACGAGTTCTCCACAGATCGCTTAATCACTCTTTATCAGAAGCTGGATCCTGAAGTCCGACT
>SKLV01000157.1 GCA_007121385.1 Bdellovibrionales bacterium | reverse complement strand
TTTTTTTTTTTTTTTTCTCTCGTTAAACAGTGGTTGCCGCCTAACAAATAAAATATACTTACCCATGTTTTAGAAAAACTACACCATGCTCTGGTTTCAACGAAGCGGCTGGCCGTTTCGCATCAGTCACCAGTTAATGAGGCTGTTTTTGTTTCTCCACCCTGTCTGTACTTAAACTCTCTAGGTTTTACCCATTCTAAAAACTCAGCCCTCTTCAAAGTGACCAAAGCCTTTGAATTCTCTTTAACCTCAAAGACGACAACTATCGGCAGCTGACTCAACTGCTGATCTAGCTTTTTTCTTTGAAGACCCTCGTCGTCTAACTGATCAGAATGATAAGTTAACCTTATACCTTCTGAACTTCGCTGCCCCCCTGTACTGTCAATCTGAACCACTATTTTTGAATAATCAGCATTGAACTTAGCCTGGGACACAAAAAAACTGACATCAAAATCTGTATTTTTGAACATCTCCCACTCATCAAAAATAACCACACCTTGGCCAGGTCCACTTTGCAGACGAAGCCCAGCTAGGTCTTTGCTTTCATTGCTCCAGGAACAACATCCCTTATCATCAACGGTGTAGACATGAGGGAATCCCGAGGGATGAACATCCAAAATCCTATCTCCTTCTCCCATTGGCCTGGTTTGCCACTTTCCTTCCCCCTCAAAAAGCAGAACATTGCCTAGACGAGTGGGCTGCGTCTGGCCATCAATAAAATGTTGAACGACAAAAACGTCCGTTGACGAGTCTGGCTTTGGAAAGATCACACTGCCTTGGGGGCAGGTTTCAGGCCAAGCTCCTGTTTCATTTTTACAGGGATCAAATTTTTTACTGTAAATGATTTCAGAATTGCCATTGCTGGACTGACGATGAATGCGAAATTCAACGCCAACAGGTCCCATTAAACGCTGAGACTCCTTGCCCTGCCCCAAGGACGTGACTAAATTCTCTGACGAGTAGGAATACTGTCCATTGGTGGATTTAAATGACGGCCCCACACTTCGGTACGGCACAACAGATTTTTCCTCTGCGCTTTCATCTTCAAGACCCATCGCTGGAATCTGGGTGATCCCTGCAGCCCCTATGAACACAGCACTCAATCGAACCAAACGCCTCAACATAAAGCCATCCCCCCATTCAAATTGAATATAAAATTATCCAAATCTTTCAGGTTGTCATGACTTTTGATGGCCTTTTGTGGCAGGGTTCTGGGGATAGAAATTTCAGTGTGGGTTTTTGGGTCAGCATGGGATCACATTGGGTGGGATTCAAGCCACCCCCCATGGGGTGGAGCACCAACCCTGTGTGAATTTATTAAAGGAGCTGATTTAAAGTGAATAGAGAGTAGTTCTATCTTTTTCCGTCTTTCGCGCTCTGCCTCCGGATCCTGCAGAGGGCGATATGGCTCTCTTGCTCGATCCCTGGGCCGAGCAGGGCCAGCCTCTGGAGTGGCTAATCCTCACCCGGTAATTTCGCGAGTCCTTCACGCAGATATTGGATCATAAGGGATTGGTATTTTTTGCCTTCGGCCTTGGCCTGAACCTTGAGCGCTCGGAGAATGTTCCCCGGCACGCGGAGACTGATAGCCTAGGGGGGCCCGTCCCTTTGCTTGGCCAATAGGCGCATGCTTTCCAAAAAGTCTAAAGCTTCCTCCGGTGAAACCTTTAATCTAGATAACTTAGCCTTTTTCATTGAGAACTCTTTTCATATTTTCAATATCCACCAAATCCTGTGGGCGACCCGAGCTTTCCTTCATGCGGATCAACTCCTTGAGGGTGGCAACAATGACCTTCCTCCCTCCGACAGAGACCATTTGAGTTTTGAGTCGTCTAAAGTCCTCGGTGATTAAGATGTCCACCTGTCGGGTCGGGTTTTTAAAGTCAACAAAGGACCAGGCTAAAAGATTGCGCCTTTCTATGTACTCTTGGCGCATCTGAATCACCTCTTCCGCTTTGAGGGGTAGCCGAGATCTCAAACCCAGGGCGGACAGGGCCTGTTCGGCTTTGACAAAATCTTCCTGCTTCAAACACAGCACTAAATCCACATCCATGGTGGCGCGGACTAGGCCATGCAAAGCCAGGGCATAGCCTCCGACCACAGCGTATTTAAGCTTTGCGGAGTTCAGGCTGTCGAGAACTTGATAGAGGAACATATGGGCCTCCGCTCAATGCAAAAAAATCGGCAGATGTATATACAAGTATATACAGATAGCTCTCTAGAGTCAAGTAGGGTGGCCGGCGAGAAGAGTGTCCGCTGCAGCCATTGCCCAGGTCACTTAACCTGGACCATGTGTTGCTCCAGCCAAGTGGAGATCTCCTCTAAGGAGGCTCTTTGCCCAATGACCCTTTCAATCAAAAAGCTCTCGCCATTGTCAGGGTCCACTTTGAGGCGAAATCCGTTCATTCGTAGAAAGATGGCGGTGACGGCAAAGGCCACTCGCTTGTTGCCGTCCACAAAGGCGTGGTTTTGACAGAGGCTCTGCAAAAGAGCAGCCCCTTGCAGAGACAAAGTGGAGTAGTAGCCGGTCTGGGGGCGCATCAAGGCGCTTTCCAAAAGGCCCAAGTCCCTCAGGCCTGGGCCCCCGCCAAAGCCCTCAATCAAACGGCGATGCAGCTCCAGAACTTCACTGAGTGTGGGGTAAAGAGTGAGGGTCACCGCGCCAGCCGCTTAAGCAGTTCCGAGTGCTCATCCAAAACTTCGTCCATGGCCGAGCGAAAGGCCGGGCGCACTTGAGCTTTGGCAATGTACTCCTTCACCGCCTCGGAGACGATGCTCGACAGGCTGCGCTCGGTTTTTTTGGCGTAGACTTTAAGATCCTTAAGGACATCCTCATCGATTTGGGTAGCAAACTTTTTAGGCTTCACTAATAAAGTATTCATGACAATTCATGAAATGTCAAGAGCTGGGTCTTTAAGGGCGGCTGAGGCAGTAGTCAAGTAGGCTCACCACGTCCTTGCGACAGCTGCCGCAGGAGGTGCTGGCACTGGTCCAGCGCGAGACCTTTTCAGGCGTGTGAGCTCCCGCACAGATGGCCTCCAACACAGTGGCGGTGGGCACGGCTCGGCAGTGGCAGAGCTCGTCCTCGCTATAGGGAGGGCTCCACTGGCCGCGGGCGCGCAGAAGCAGTTCTCTGAGTAAGAGCTCTCCAGGCGATGAGCCCTGGGGCAGAGCCATTTGCGATAAGTCTGTACAGCTCTCAATTCTTGGTCGCCACTGGGCCACCAATTCCAAGAGCTCCAGGGGGCCAATGGCGGTGAGCTTCCAGGGAAGCTTTGATTCTCCCTCGGCGATGCGGGCCTGCAGTTGAACTTCGCTGTGACCGGGGCTTCCAGCTTGAAAGATCTGATGAGGAGGCCTAGGTTGTTCAGTCATCATGCTCTCCTTGAGGTTTTCCTGCCGGCAATTTCTCGGCGAGAATCTGGCGCAGTTTGTCTCGACAAGAGCCCCCACAGGGCCCTACTCCCGCCGTAGTCTGATCAAAGATTTCATCCAGACGATGGGCTCCACCTTCAATGGCTTTCTCGATGGTTTCCCGTCTCACCCCATTGCACAGGCAGATCATGGGATTGGCCGAGTTATTCTTTGCTGTTTTTCGACTTTTCATCACCGGGTGAAGTCTGGCCTTTAAGGTCCTTGAGTTGCTCCAGCAGACGATCCACAACCTGTTTTCTCAGTTCGGAGTAGGGGCCCTTGAGCGGAGCTCCGGCGGCAAAGCGGTGCCCACC
>SKLV01000081.1 GCA_007121385.1 Bdellovibrionales bacterium | reverse complement strand
GAGAAGAATTCTTGAGTCGACAAAAATAATTGAGTCATTGAGGCCGGCTAGAATTCCCTGCACTTTCTGCATAAGGTCCACAAAATCACCAGTCACCATAGCTGTTCCCCGGTGAAACAAATAGTGATCGGGAATTTCAAAGCTCATCTCATCGGAATGAATCTGCACTTCTGTGGCTTTGTCCCCCAATTCATTGGCTAGATGTTGCATCACTATGCGCTTGGAGCCCATAGCCATAAAGTCAGGTTTGTGATCCATGGGCCGAATAAAGGCCTGAAAAAACTTTAGGGGCTCGTTGACCAGATCTAAAAACATTTTTTCCAAAGTCAGCTCCACTCCGTAATTGGAAAAGTAATATTCAATAACACTAGGGGTAGAGAAGTACTCCGCCACATTACTCTTGACCTCTTCGGACTGCCCGATCAGCCACATCACCAAGAAAAAAGCCATCAAGGCAGTCATAAAGTCAGCAAAGGCCACCTTCCAGGAGCCCCCATGAGCCCCTGCAGCCTGGACGGTGATTTTTTTTATGACGATCACTGGTTCTTTCTCGGCCAAAACTTAACTCCTCAATTAGGCTGCCGCCTTTTTGCCCTCTTTAGTAGCAGTGTCCATTTCATCAAAAGTGGGCCGCTCTGTGGGGTAAATGGTTCGACGGGCAAATTCCACACAAACTAAAGGAGGAGCCCCCTTTTGCAAGGCGACCATGGCCGCCTTAATCACACTCAGGTAACGCCCCTCTGAATCCATGTCGTTCTTCATTTTTGTCGCCAAGGGCCCCACAAAACCATAACAGGCAAAAACCCCTAAAAAAGTTCCAACAAGGGCAGCCGCCACTAAGGCTCCAATGGTTTGAACCCCTTGATCTAGGTAGTCCATGGTATGCACAATCCCCAAAACCGCGGCCACAATCCCCAGTCCCGGCAGAGCATCTGCTACGGCTTGAACCGCGTGTTGGGAGGCGTGCTCTTCCTCGTGAGCGGATTTGATATCCTGGTCGAGCAGGTCATCCACATCATATTGAGAGAGATCTGCCGAAAGAGTGATCTTCATCGTGTCGCAAAGGAAATCCACAGCATGATGGTTTTTGAGAAAACTGGGATAGGCTTTAAAAATTTCAGATGAGTTGGGCTCCTCAATATGCTTTTCAATGGCCTGGGGACCATCTTTGCGAGCCACTTGGAAGAGCTGAAACAACATCTGTAGAAGCTCTAGATAGTCCTTTTTCGCCACTCCGCCTGAGCCCATCAAGGCATGAAGGCTTTTGGAGATAGCCATTTTCAAGGTGCCCATTGGGTTGGCAATAATAAAGCCTCCCAGAGCAGCTCCGCCAATGATCACCACCTCAAAGGGCTGCCAGATCACATGCAGATGTCCGCCGGCTCCCATGTAGCCGCCAAATACACTTAAAACAACAATGAGTGCGCCTATAAATCCCATAAGACTTCACCTCTCCCAAGAGTTATCGGCAAGGCCACTGAGTTTTTAAGGGCTCCTAGCCCGGAATCGGGGAATCTCCCCCAAGGTCCAGTCCGGTTTCTGGGTGCCCTCCACCAAAGTCCTGTGTTAAAGCTAAAGACTGTTTTGTGCCGATAGACTCAGGCAGCAATGAGGTTGAACTTGAAAGTGAGTATTTGGGCTCTGCCTTTTTTGAAAAAGGCCTTAGTCGAATTGAGAACTTATTGGATCCGACCGCTGGTTCTGGGGCTGGCCTTCGTCTTGGGAGACCTCCATCTTTATGAGGCTCGGGCCTGGGCCCAGACTGAGGACCAGGGACCACAAGGCGTGGAAATCAATGAGAACCCTCTTCACCTGGCTGGAGAGTTTCTTCCCGCCGCAGCGGCTGCGGGACAAAGCCTTGAATTACGCCTCAACTTAGACCTAGACCCGCCTCACTACGCCTACCGCGAAGTCTTTGCTCTGAATCTCGACTACCCTCTAGGACTCGAGTTGGAGGAGTGGGATATTGATCCTGTCGTGGAATTCTATGACCACTTTTCCCGCCGACAGCGCCTAGGCGTCAAAGGCCAGGCCCAGCTCAAAGCTCAAATAAGACTCTCTGACTCTATGCTTCCAGGAGAGTATCTAGCCAAGGTCTCCTTAACCTATCAGGCCTGCACAGCCAGCTACTGCCTCTTTCCCAAAACGGAGACCCTATCTATTCCCCTCGTGGTGGCAGAACTGGACACTGATGGAGAGTTAATTCTCCCCGCAACCCTAGAGCACCGCCCTCCTTCCATTGGAGGTCTGGGCTCTCTCTGGCAGAGCCTGACCGACAGTCAGGCCTTTAGCCGGCATGTAGAGAGTCATCTCTGGTTTGTATTCCTACTGGTATTTTTGGCCGGCTTTTTAACCAGCCTCACTCCCTGTATCTTTCCCATGATTCCCATCACTCTGGCGGTCCTGGGATCAAGAGCCAACTCTCGGGGGCACTGGTCTGGTTTTCTCACTAGCTTGGTCTATGTCCTTGGCATTGCCCTCACATACGCCCTTTTAGGAGTTCTGGCGGCCTCCACGGGCCGGCTCTTTGGTTCTCTGTTAGGCCATCCTCTTGTGGTTTTTCCCTTAGCACTGATCTTTGTGTTGATGGGTCTCAGTATGTATGGACTCTATGAAATCCGTCCTCCGGCCTTTGTCACTCAGCGCTTGGGCCTCAGCAAATCCCCTCTGCGGGGACGACTCTCCGCCTTTTTCGCTGGCTTGGTCGCTGGAGTTGTGGCCAGCCCCTGTGTTGGGCCTGTGCTGATTGCCGTCTTGGCCTACATTGCCCAAAGCCAAAATTTGGTCTTAGGCTTTTTCTTGATGTTTGTATTTGCCCTCGGTATGGGGCTCCTTTTTCTCGCCCTTGGGACATTCAGCCAACTCCTCAATCACCTGCCTCGCTCCGGCCCCTGGTTAGAGGTTCCGAAGTTCATTTTTGGCAGCACTATGGTAGCTATCGCTCTCTACTTTATACAACCCGTGACACCAGATAGGGTCTGGAGCTTTCTGGCCGGCCTGGCCCTCATTTTGATCTCCAGCGGCTATGGGGCCTTTGCCACCGCTCCAAATATTGTTTCCAGAACCCTTCAATTACGCAAAGGGCTCCTTTTAGCCGGTTTTTTTGTTGGTGTGGGCCTTTGGCTCCAGGCCTTTTTCCCCCACTGGACTCCCCGGGGAGCCTTGGGCCCTGGCCTCTCTCAATCTCCTCTGTCAGCCAGTTTTCCTCGACTGAACTGGGAACCCTACTCTCGAGAGCAGTTGGAGCAGGCCCTGAGTTTGGGACGACCTGTGATCCTTGATTTTGATGCCGAATGGTGTGCCGCCTGCAAGGAGTTAGAGCGTTACACTTTCTCTGACCCAGAGGTGCAAAAACTGGCCCAAGATTTTGCCCTCTTTAAATTTGATGCCACTCACCCCAATCCGGCCTTCCGAGAACTTCAACAAAAGTACAACGTGCTTGGACTTCCCTTCATTGTCTTTTACGACTCTCAAGGACAGCGACGGGACGACTTGCGCCTGACTGGATTTGAGGAGGCTACAGCTTTTGCCTTGAGGATGCGTCGGGCCCTCTCAGCCGAATGATCTCTTTCTGGGTTTCGCGCAAAGCAGCCTTTGCATTCATCAGCTGAAGTTCCTGCTCGGCCACTAGCTTTTGCACTTGATTCATCCGCAAATCAAATTGCTGAACTAAGCTCATATGTCTCTCAATCATCTCCTGAACCTTAGCATCACTCAGCTTACGTTCCGCCACTCGACTGGAGAGGCTTGCAAACTTGCTATGGATCTCCTGAATCGAGGTTTTAAAAAAGTCCTCCAGTCGTTGAGTCGCTCCAGTGAGACGCTCAAAACGGACCTTTATTCCAGAGATCACCTCAGTAATTCGATTATTCAGAGTATCCAGTTGAGCCTCCTGCTCCTTTTGCCGCCGCTTGATTTGCTCCACCTGGCTCACCAGCACCTTCCAGTCTTCTTCTTTAAGGAAAGGGGGAGCAGGAGGAGGTGCCCAGGGCCCTGAGCCAAGACTCGGCCTTTGCGGCGCTAGAGGTGCCGTCGGCACCAGTTCATCAAATAGATCTTTATTTAATTCTCGTCCCATATTCATCTCCCTCAGAGACATTTTTTCCCTGGACGCAAGCCCCCTTTTAAACTTATCGTTTAAAAATGATCTCTGTCACTCACTTAGCACAGTATCTCCTTCAACTTGACCCACAAAAAAATGTGGCTCGCTTAGCTCTTTACAATTACCTTAAAAACTGCTGCGATCTCAGCTCTCCACTGTCTGCCCAGCTGATCACCCAATTCTACCGTAAAGCTCTACTTTTTCAATACTGGCAGACTCATCAAAAAATTTTGGGAGAAACTCTTCGTGCGGATTTGGAGAGTTTTTTGCGAGAGACTCAGGTGGCTTTAGATTTGGACCGCATTCGACATGCTGATGAAGTTCAAGTGGTGGCCTTAGAGCAGGCTCGAGACCTACAAGATGTCATTGAGCTACAGATGCGCCGTGAAATGGGCACTGGAGACCGTCTAAAACTGGTCCGCCTCTCTGCCCAACAGACTCTAAGCCTCAAATTGAACCCCTCGGGCTGCCTGAAGGTTCGCGTCCACCCCCACTGGGCCCTCATCATGGATGGACAGCTCGAACTTCTTCCTCCTCTCACTCAGCTGGAGTACAGCTCGCAAATGGAGCTTCTCCCTCATGTATTACATTGGCTGGATACTGCCATGATGACCACGGCCCATTTTGCTCTCCGTGAGGGAGGAGTTGAGGGACTATTGGTTCGGGGCTACACTTTTCAAAAGATGGAAAGCCTCCGGCAGGCCACCCTCAGTCAAAACTCCGAGCTTTTTTACGGCCTCAAACGCCTAGAGAGGCATTATATCAACTCAAAATCCGATCCTTTTTACCAAGAGCTTGTAGCTCTTCTAGAAAAATCCTACCAACTGATCTCTGCACAACATCCAGAAGGCGCCCATATGGCGCAAGAGGCCCTGCGCCGGGGCCGAATGGCTCTCAAGAATATTTTTCCCAATGACAAGCTTTTACTCCTCTTGGTGACCAATATCGAGTATTGGATGCTCACGAGCAGTAAAGGAAAAGAATGGCCGTCCGCAAATCAGCCTCACGAACTGTAAATAAACCCGCCCCCAAAGACCGCTTAGTGCGCCTCAATCGCTGGATCGCCGAATCTGGATTAGCCAGTCGTAGGGGGGCCGACGAGTTAATTTCTGAGGGACTGGTCATAGTGAATGGAAAGAAAATCACCACTATGGGCCACAAGATCAACCCCGAAACCGATAGAGTGACGGTGAAGGGAAGGCCTCTCAAAGCCGCCGAGCCCAAAATCTACATTGCCTTTTATAAGCCGGAAAATGTGATGACCACGATGGATGATCCTCAGGGGCGAAAGACCATCTCTGACTTCTTTCGTAAACTGAAAGTGAGGGTCTTTCCCGTTGGCCGGCTGGACTGGGATTCTGAAGGGCTCCTCCTCCTGACAAACGATGGGGACTTCGCTCAAAAAGTTATACACCCTCGAGAAGAAGTGAGAAAAACCTATTTAGTTAAACTCAGCGGAAGCCCCAGTGAGGAGCAGCTGCAAAAGCTCCTTCGAGGAGTGACCATCCCAGGAGGAGGTCGAGTCCGGGCCCTGGAGGCTGAGCGTTTTCGCCAAGGCTCACAAAAGTACGACTGGGTTCGAGTTGTGATCACCGAGGGCAAAAATCGCCAGATCCGCGAGATGTTCGCAAAAATTGGTTTTGATGTGCGAAAACTACGACGGGTAGCCATTGGCCAACTTCGCTTAGGGAATCTCAAAAAGGGGGAATTTAAGGTCCTGGGCCCAAAAGATTTGGCCAAAGTCTTGAATTGAAAACCTGCTGAGAAGAAGAGGCAATTTTTGCCCTCTAACTTTAGCTTAGACTTGCCCTACTTCTGCTTTCTGGCCTTCGAGAGACGGGTCCACTGACTTTAAAATAAGGCTATGTGGTCACGCCGAGGTCTAGAGTACACTTCTTCCGCCCCTTTTTCATTACGCCAGTCCCACCTGGTCGATAGTGACTTTCAGCTCCGCTACACCTTGATTATTGTTGGAGCGGCGGCCCTCGGCGTCATCTCTGTCACAGGCCCCATCTATTATTTAGTCAATCAAAACTATAAAATATTTTTTGATTTAGCTTTCGACACGGCCCCGGATTTACTGGAGAATTTGGCTCGTGAAAGAGTTTGGATCAACAGCATTTTGCTCTCGGCCTTCATAGGACTGGTGGGATTCTTTACCTTTCTTGGCTTGCGCATGACCAACCGGATTATCGGCCCCCTTAAAGTTTTAAAAAACCACCTTAAACTCCTCAGCCGTGGTCATTGGAAACAACGCCAGATCAAAATCCGCAACCAAGATGAGTTTCAAGACTTAATCAATGCCTATAACTACTTTTACGGATCCTTCAGAGCCAATATGCAAAAGGAACTTGATCTTCTCAAAAAGATCTCTGTGGAGGAGGAGCGCCGCGATGCCCACCATGCATGGATGGAGTTGATGGCCCTAAAGGCCTCTCAACTGGGAAGCGAAGAACTGAATCAGATTCAGGGTCTTAAGTCTTTGCGTGACGAGAAGCGCGGGCCATCTCCCGAGTCGCGTCACGCCTCTTAACGTCCTCTCGCTTGTCCCCCTTTTTCTTACCCCGAACCAAGCCCAGCTCCACCTTGACCAAACCTTTTTTAAAATAGAGTTTCAGGGGCACACAGCTCAGACCTTTTTCCCGAATACTGGCTTGAAGCCGATTCAGCTCCAGACGATGCAGAAGAAGCTTGCGCAGCCGTTCAGGGTCATGATTATTATAACTGGAGGCTTTGTACTCACTAATGTGGGCATTCTGTAAAAAAGCCTCTTCTCCCTGAAAGGACACATAAGAGTCCTTCAGGGTCACCTGACCATTGCGCAGAGATTTGACCTCACTTCCCGTCAAAACCAGGCCGGCCTCTAGGCGATCAAGAATCTCGTAGTCAAATCGAGCTTTGCGATTTTCAGCGATGACTTTAATTCCGCTCACTTTATTTTCCCTGTCCAATGCTGAAAAAGACGCACATAGTCCTCTGGTCTTAAGTTTTCGGCTCGAGCTTGAATATCAAGATGCAAAAGATGAAACAAGTCCTGCCAAGGGGTTTGGGGCATGGCCATCTTGAGATTGCTCAACAAATACTTTCTTCTCTGCGCAAAGGCCTTTTTTAAAAAGCTTAAAAAGTCTCTTTTTTCATGGACTTCCACCATCCCTAAGGGGTCTTGCAGGCGTGTAAAAGCCAAAACTCGGCTCGCCACTTTAGGCGCTGGGTAAAAGTCGCGAGGTCCCGCCTCTAAGACGAAATCAACTCTCCAAAAAGTCTGAGCCATCACAGAGAGCAGTCCGTAATCCTTTGTATGGGGGCCTGCGACCACCCTTTGGGCCACCTCTTTCTGAAACATCAATACCATATTTTCAATCGCCCGAGGGCCCAAACTCCTCTCTATCACCAGAGAGGATGAAATTTGATAGGGCAGATTGCTGAGTAAGAGGCTGGGGCTTTCCAGCCCTAAATGGTCCCAGTTCAACTTGAGAGCATCCCCCTCCACCACCTCATAGCCCTGATCTCTCCAGGCTTCACAAAAGTGATGGTCCAATTCTAATAAAACCAAGCGCCCGCCAAATCGCGCCCTCAGTGGCTGGGTCAAAGCCCCCAAGCCAGGGCCAATCTCCACAAGGCTTCGAGGCTCCAGGGAGAGGGCCCGGGCCAAGATCTTTTCGACGACCTGGGAGTTCACCAGAAAGTTTTGCCCCAAAGATCGCTTAGGCCGAGATCCTGTTCTGTTCAGATAATCTTTCACCTCAGCCAGTAAATTGGACATCTCTACCTCCTGCGCGGGGACAGAGAGGTGTAATGAAAGTCACCCTCATAGAGCCGAGGGGAGGGAGCCAAATCCTGTTGAGAAGCTTCGCCACGCCGTAGGCGTTGAATTCCCGCATAACCCACCATGGCGGCATTGTCCGTACAGAACCTCGGCGGAGGAACCACCAGATGCACTCCCCTGTCTTCAGCCCAGAGCCGAGCCGCTTCTCGCAAACGGGAGTTGGCACTCACTCCACCAGTGAGAACCACAGACCAGGGCGAAGAGTCTCCGGATTTGGGGACCTTCTCCACGGCCCGCTTCAGCTTGCTCAAAAGACTATCCACAATGGCCTCTTGATAGCTGGCGCAGAGGTCCGCCAGATGGTTTTTAACCTCTAAAGGGTCCATCTGTTGTACCATTCTTTGAGCCGCTGTTTTCAGACCGGAAAAGCTAAAATCAAAGTTTTCCTCCCGAGATTTGGGACGGGGAAATTCAAAGGCCCTGGGATCTCCTTGTTGAGCCAGGCGATCCACCTGGACTCCGCCAGGAAAACCCAGACCCACCATCTTGGCAAATTTATCAAAGGCCTCACCTGCCGCATCATCTACAGTCTGTCCCAAAACCCAATAGTCATTCAAAGCCCTCACCTCATAGAGGTGGGTGTGGCCTCCGCTGATCGCCAGGGCCAAGTAGGGAAAGTCAAAAGTCTTGGGAGGAGAGTGATCCTTATCACTCAAAAAGGGCGCCAGCAGATGGGCCTCCAAGTGATTGACCCCCACAAAAGGCAGATTCTTAGCCAAGGCGAGAGTTTTCACCGTCACCAAGCCTACAATTAGAGAGCCAATAAGGCCAGGGCGAGAGGTCACAGCTAAGCCGTCAATGGAGTCCCAGCCCACACGAGCTTCACTCAAGGCCCTTTCAATCAGAGGCAAAAGTTGTTCTGTGTGGTTGCGACTGGCGATCTCAGGCACAATGCCGCCAAAGGGACGATGAACGAGATCCTGGTGAGCTGAACAGAGAGACAGAACAAAACCATCATGACGAACCACCGCCACCGAGGTGTCGTCACAACTGGTCTCCACAGCTAAAATCAACTGCATTAATTGAGGCCCCGAAGACGGGTGTTCGAGCGGCGAGCCGCGCCCGAGCCGGGAAAGCGATCCACAGCCTCTTGGTAGAAGGCCCTGGCCTCATCCAGCATATTCAACTCTTGGAAGCAGACACCCATTTTGTAAGTGGCCTCAGGATAATGCTCTCCCTGGGGCTGGCTTTCTCGATAGGCCTGATATTCCACAATGGCTTCACGCCAGCGGTTTTCAGAAAAAAGCTTTTCAGCTCGGAGAAAGGCGGCATTGGGTCCCGTCGGCCTTGGGGCGGGACTAGCGACCTCTTTTTTTTTTAACTCACTGAGCTCTTGAGTGAGTTGCTGCAACTGCTTTTCCGAATTGGCCAAGGCCTCTTCATAGAGCTTTAAGCGAGAGTCCATCAGCTGACTGAGTTGTCTTTCCTGGTCCTCTGCCTTCTCTCTGAGAGCCACCTGAAGCTGATGCTCCAGGGTCTCAATTCGACCATGCAGCTCACGCAGCTGCTCCTGATGTTCTTGGTCCCGCAAAGCCTCTTGGGCTCGCAACTGCTGTACTGTGATGGGGCGACGGTCCGCCGCTTCACGACTCCGCTCAGAGCCTTCACCACGCAACTCTGCTCGTGTTGTCACACAGCTCGTCTGAAAGGCAGAAAGGCCAAACACGAGAAGCCCTACACCCCATGAAGCCCTCAGTTTATCCATCATTAAAACTCTCCCTGTTGAGCCTTTCTCAGTCGAGTGGCATTCTCCGCTTTCTCCGCAAACTCTCTGGCCAAATCAAATTGCTCCCTAGCTCGAGCAAAATCATTCTGCCTGTAGTACCTCTCTCCCTTTTGGTAGTGGTCCTCAGCTTTGAGCCAAAAGGCCGCCGCCAATCGGGGCGCCCCCTCAGAGCGCGCCGCCTGCATAGCCGCCCGAGCAATACTGTACTCCTGAATTGGATTTGGGGCCGCACAGCCAGCCCCAAAAAAAGCGACTAAAATGACCGCTAACCAACTCAATCTCACTCGCAACCCCGTATCTTAACGGGCGGGAATGGGCACGAAGTTGGCTCGACGGTTCCGAGAATGATCTGCTTCGGATTGAGCCGAAGGCACGAGGGGTCTCTCCTTACCATAGCTAATAATAGTCAGGCGATTGGCAGGAACACCTAAACTCACCATGTAGTTCAGTGCAGACTGAGCCCGCCTCTCTCCCAAAGCCAAGTTATACTCAATGGAGCCTCGCTCGTCACAGTGGCCTTCAATCTGAACTGTGACATTGGGATTGTTGCGCATCCACTCCGCATTTCCAGCCAACTGGCGACGAGCCTCAGTGGTTAAGGTGGAGTTGTCGTAGGCAAAGTTGACACTGGAAAGTCCACTAATGGCCCCACTGTCACTCCCCATGGGGTCAAAGGCCATATCTTTTGTCGCAATGGAAGGATCAGACTCCACATCTCCCACATCCACCTTTTTTTTCGAGGCACAGCCCACATTCAATGCCATTGCACCTACAAATACAGCCATCATCAGGTAGCGGATCATAGTTCATTCTCCTTAAGTAATAAGTCTTTGATGTTTCCCCAGAAGGACCACTTTATGCCGGAGATTACCAACACTTAGGCAGGTAAGCAAAGAAAGCCGCTTGCAATGCGCCGCATTGTCTTTCACTTTAGACTACAGAGCCCTGTCCGCCCATCGGCCCCTTCGGCCTGAGATCGGCCCGTTGAGTGCCCTCTCCCCTTGGCCTGGGACTTGCTGAAAGATCTCGGTCGGCCCCTAAAAGAAAGGAGAAATACGATGCGTACAATGAACAAGGTGCTATTGATTGGACACCTGGGAAGCCCGCCCCAACTCAAACACTCCAGCCAGGACCGCCCCTACACCCACCTCAACCTGGCCACAAAAAGGCGCTGGAAGGACTCCCAGGAGAAGTGGCAAGAGAAGACAGACTGGCACTCCGTCACCGTTTGGGGTCGGCAGGCGGAGGTCTGCGTGGAACAGCTGATCGTGGGCTCTCTCTTGATGGTGGATGGCTATCTCAGTACCATGGAGCGACCTTCTGGGGGAGAGAGTTCTCAGTTCTCAGAGAAACGCGTCTTTATCACCAGCCGACGAGTGACTTTTCTCACTCGCCCTCAAGCTCAATATGAAGCCGAAGAGGAGCTTGAAACAGAGTCGCTGGCTATTCTGCCCTCAGACCTTGAGAAACCCTCTCCCTCAGTCCCCCCTTGACTTTTGCTCATTGAGCGTAAAGGATCATGATGAGGTGCGCCGTTTTTAGGGAGGGGCTATGGACAAACTTGAATGGATTCGAGATTTGGTTTTGTCAGAACAGCAAATGGAAGAGTCCGGCCTTGTGGATATGAAGGCCGGTTTCGATCCAGAGCAACTTCTGCAAAGCCAGAGTTTGGATTTTTTAAGTGACCTCAAGGCCGCTTTCGTAGAGAGTGCTGCCGCCTTTAATCAGATGAAGGGATCTAACTTAGGTCAAATCAAGATCTACGGAATCTCTCGCACTCAGGCGGATTTTATGCTGTTTCGAAATGGCTACAAATTGATTTTTTCTCTGCGTCAGCCAGGCCTGGTGGCCATCGGCCTCCACACCATGACCTCTCACTTTATCCCCGGCCCCATTCGCGATGAAGACGAGGAGGAACCCAACAAAATATCCACTTCTGGCCCTCAGAGCAGTGAAGAGCTTCTCAAAGCTCGCTGGGGAGCCTTTGGAGAATTAAAGTGGACCTATCGCGATCATCCCGTGAACATCAATTATTTAGTTCGCTATTATATAACTCGCTTTGTGCGCGAAAGCGCCAAGTAGGAGAAGCTCAGGGGGCGTAAACCAGTCACCTTGAGCTGAATGGACTCCCCCCCTTGAAAGGGCCGTCCGGTGTGATTGGCCACCCGAATTAAATCTCCAGAGAAGCTGACAATAAAGGCTCCAGAGCCCAACACCTCCACCACCCGAGCTTCAACAACCTGCCCCAAGCGCAACTGCTGTAAGGTGAATTTCACTCTGCATCTATACGTCTGAATTGCACTGGACGTATCCCCTGCTCCTCCCGCTGAGGGCTCAGAGAAAACTGAACTGGCCGAGCCTCATGGACGGCTGAAGACGGCCCTGCAGGAGCCTTTTGAGCTGCGCGAAACTCCTCACCCAGTTTTTTTAGGGAGTCAAGGCTCTGTGGATCTCTATCCAAAGCTGATCTTTCGCCCAAATCAAGATCCAAAACCATGTCCTCTTCCTCTGGGCTCTCGATAAAGTCCGGCTCTCCCTTAATCCCTTCCGAAAACAAGCTGTGATCCACAAAATCACTGGCCGCTTGATCCAACTCCTGTGCTTCTTCGTTGCCCGAAGATTCCACCTCTTTTTCCAGTTCATGTTGAGCCCAGATAGGCAGTTGATCTTGGTCAAACATCAGTTGATCTCTGTTGACCTTGGCAATGAACTCCACCTGGTCTCTAGGTAGGTCGACTTGCTCCAGAATCGCTTCAACACCCAAGCCCCGATGGGCCATCAAGGCGGCCTTGATGTACTTGATTGTGTTCTGCCGTTCTATGATTTCCCCATGGGGGATTTTATCCTGAAAAATCTCGGCCACTTCCAAGCTCCGATACATGGACTGGTCGACTTTTTGAATCTTTTGATCGGCCTCAATCAGCTTGTTATTCAAGTGCCGAGCTTTGGTCTCCAAGAGCTCGGTCAACTGTGCGACCTGCCTTTCAGTGCGATCTGAAAGATCCTCAAGAATGGAAATCTTACTCTGAAGAATTTGAAGCCCCCGACTCAGCCGAGGGTCGTCCTGAGGCGGCCTTTTAAGGCGAACCCAGAGCACCAAAAAACTGGCCAACAATATAAGATTGAAAAAAATCTGCAACAAAACCCACTGACTCAAAGCCCCCCCCCGGATGGAGGCTTTAAGCTCTTGTCCTCCATCTCCACTTTTAGTGTAAACTTTGACACCTTATGGCGCAATGCGACCAACGGCCAGGTCGAGTTTCTAAAACCAGAACTTTACAGACAAGTTGAAGTTGAGCATGGCCCACCGCTTCTCCTCTATGGTCACTCCGGCCAAACTGCCTTTTTCAGCTCCCATGACCATAAAGCCTCCCTCGGCCCCTAAGGAAAAAAACTCCTTTAAAAAATGGTCGTAGCCAAAAAAGACTCCCCAAACCAAGGGGGTTAATCGAAGTTGTCCTGCCGCCAACTCCCTAGAGACCTCGGCAAAACCCAAGCGAGCACCCACAAAAGCCCCATCGGCCACATTGTCAAAATGAAAACTGCCCTCAAACCCATACATGTCATAGGCAAATTTTCTGTCCACCCCTTCAACACTCTCTCTTTTATTGGAACTTTTAAAAAAAGCTCCCACTCCCCACTCATGGTGCAAGCGGGCTCCGGCCAGCAAGCCATAAATCGGCCTGTTACTGCTGGCCTCAGCTCTTGGCACCGAGCCCCCCCCCAGTCCACCCACATAGGCCTGAGCCTGAGCTTCCGCTGAAGTCCCCACCAACAGAAAAAACCCCCCAAGAGCAAAGCTAGCCAGCCATCTCCCCTTCATTGTTCTCTCCTTTAAAAGTTATATTTATCTACAAAGCGCTGAATTCGCCGAACAGCCTCTTTCATCCGCTCCGACTGCAAAGCATAGCTGATCCGCACAAAGCCCTCTAGGCCAAATTCCACTCCAGGAACTAATGCGACACTCTCGGACTGCAACAGCTCTTGGGCAAATTTCTTGGAGTCCCCACCGGGTAGAGCCACCCAAAGATAAAAGGCCCCATCGGGAGGAAAAACTTTTAGTTCAGATACCTTCTCCAGTTCATTTACAGCAAAGTCGCGACGCTGCTTCAACTGCTCCAAAGCTTTTTGCAAGGAGCCCTGAGATTGGGCTAAAGCCGCCACAGAAGCCACTTGAGAAAAAGCCGCAGCACAACTGGTTGACTGACTTTGATAGTTATTCATGGCTTCAATCACCGGACTGGGCCCCAGCGCCCAACCAATTCTCCACCCGGTCATAGAGTAGGTTTTTGAAACTCCGTTGACCGACACGCAACGCTCCTTGAGCTCCGGAGCCACCTCGAGAATATGCGGAGCCAAACCCCTAGTGTTGAACACCAAACGATTGTAAATATCGTCACTCAACACCACCACATGGGGATGCTTTTTGAGAGTCACTGCAAGAGCCTTCAGCTCTTCTTCACTATACATTCCCCCTGTGGGGTTGCTGGGGGAGTTGAGGATAACCATCTTGGTTTTTGGACCAATGTGAGACTCCAAATCTCTCGGGGACAGTTTAAATCCTTGCTCCATCCCACAGGGGATGATCACGGAGCGCCCTCCCGCGAGCTCCACCATAGTGGGATAACTCACCCAGTAGGGAGCAGGAATAATCACCTCGTCTCCTGGATCGATCAAGGCCTGTAGGGCACTAAAAATCACAAACTTAGCGCCACTGGCTACCGTGACTTCATGAGCTCCATACTCCACGCCAAAATCAGAGAAAAACTCTTTTGCCACAGCCTGCCGGAGCTGAGGCAGGCCGTTGGCCGGAGTGTACTTGGTCTGTCCCTCACGAATCGCCTGGATGCCCGCCTCTTTGATCTCTTCAAAGGTATCCCAATCCGGCTCCCCCACCGAAAGGGAAATAACATCCACCCCAGTGTCCTTAAGGGCTTTGGCCTGAGCCGCTAGCGCCAGAGTGGGCGAGGGCTTGAGGGCTTGAACTCTTTTTGAAAGCAGTGACATAAAATCTCCTCTATTTCGATCGATGGTGTATCTTCATCCTCAGAGCCTCGGCCACATGAGAAGGCACTAAGTCCTTCAACTCTCCTCCAAACTCCGCCACTTCCTTAACCATGCGCGAAGAAATATGCCCATACTCAGGGCGAGTAAAGACGATCAGCGTCTCTATTTCTGGAGCCAACTTGGAATTCACATTGGCCATAGCCAGTTCATATTCAAAATCAGACACAGCCCGAAGCCCCCTGACAATCACCCGAGCTTGGACCTTTTGGGCATATTCAATGGTTAAACCTTGATGAATTTCCACATCCACATTCTTAATTCCCTGGAGACAGGACACCACCAAACTCTGCCGCTCTTCTGAGCTAAATAAATAGTTTTTATGAGGAGCTTGGGCTACTAAAACCGTTATTTGATCAAAAACAGCACTCAGCCGCTGAATAATGTCAATATGCCCCATAGTGATAGGGTCAAAACTTCCGGGATAGATGCAATGCTTGGACATGTCCCCCACACTACTCTGGAATTATAAAAAACGACAAGACTTTATCGCCAAAGCTCTTACGATAGAGGGACTCCCAAGAGCCATAACCTTCCGCCAATGGTTCAGAACCCCCGGATTCCATCACCCAAAGACTTCCAGGACCGCCCACGACACTATTGGCCACAGCCTGTCCCACAGCATCAGCAATTTTTTCAGTAAAGGGAGGATCGGCAAAGATAATCTGGTAAGGCTCTCCTTTATAGTTCTTTAAAAATTTGAAGACATCCTGAGAGTGCACCTGGTAAACACTCCCTGGCAAATCCAGGGCCCGAATATTTTTTCTTAGTATGTTTAAGGACTTCCGGTGCTGCTCGACAAAATCCACATAGGCAGCTCCTCGCGACAAGGCCTCCAATCCCAAGCTCCCAGTTCCTGAAAAGAGGTCCAAAACTCGAGCTCCCTCCAGGTGGGGAGTGAGACGGCCAAAAAGACTCTCCTTGGTGCGATCTGTCGTCGGCCGCAGATGTTTAGCCTCAAAAGAACTGAGCCTTCGACCTCCATAGCGACCGGCAATAATCCTCACAGAGAGTCTCTCGCCACTTGTTTAATTTTAACAAGAAACTCTTTGATCTCCTTGAGTTCCAACTCCCCTGGTTTAAGAAAGTGAAACTCGCCAAGATGATCCACCAATGGCCCGCTCTTTTCCCCACGAAGCTGATCATAGGTTTTGATCACTTTGACCTTCATCTGGAGAGGGAGCCTTTTTGTTGGTAGGGTGAATGTGACATCGTAAACTTTCCCGACCACCACAACCATCTTTTTTAGATCGGCAATAAAACCCCGTAAAGTGAGCTTGAGAATCTCCCCTTGAAAAGGAGCCTGGGGCAGGGCCTGAAACTGAACTTCAATAGGGTAAGCCTTGACTTTAACCACCGCAACTTTTTGGTCTTTCATCATCTCTCAACCATTCTCTCCGCGGCTTCAATCACCTCAAAAATATCCCCAAAGGGCTTGGATAAAAACAAATCCGCTCCTAGGGACTGAACTGCTTTCGAGTCATATTCACCGGCATAAGCCGACATTAAAATGACCTTGCTTTTGCCCCGGCCCTCCCCAATCTGCTTTAAAACTTCGGGGCCGCTGAGGTCCGGCATCAGAACATCTAAAAATACCAAGTCTGGAGGCTCGCTGCGCCACAACTCCAAGCCCTGAAGACCGCCATCGGCCTCTGTGGCCCTATGGCCCCGGGTCTCTGCCGCCCTCCTCAAAGATCGACGAACAATCCCCTCGTCATCCACAATGAGTATTTTCATGAGCCTCCCTCAATGGCAAGCGAATACAAAACTTTGTTCCCCCTCCTAACTCACTTTCCACCTCAATCTCTCCCTCCATGGCCCTAATGATATCCCGACTCAAACTCAAGCCCAAACCCGTTCCTTGCCCTTTTCCCTTGGTGGTGAAAAAAGGTTCAAAAATATTCGGTAAGAACTCAGCCGGGATCCCGGGTCCTTGATCTTCAATCTCAATTTCAACCGAGTACCCCTTTTCCCCTCTCTGCATTTTATGACTGCGAATATGGATCTCACCCTTCCCCTCCATGGCCTGACAAGCGTTATTCACCAAATTAAAAACGACTTGCTGTAACAACTGACTGTCCCCCTGAATGCACAAAGGTGATTCACTCAGGTCCAAGTGACAGAGATAGGGTGTCATAGCTGTTTTTAGAAAGGTCAAAGTGTCCCGAATGACCTCATTCACATCAAAGAGCTCTCTGGAGTTAACTCCCTTTTTCCGGGCAAAGGTCAGCAGGTTATTAATAATCTTTTGCGACCGAGCTGCCGCCCTCTCAACCTCCTCTAAATCAGCTCGCAGCCTTGCTTGACCCTCAGTCTCCTGCACCAAAAGTTGAGCGAGAGAGCGAATCCCTGTAAGGGGATTATTCAGCTCATGAGCGATATGCCCCGCGAGATGGCCAATGGCCACCATTTTTTCATTTTGAATCATCTGGCTCTGAAGCCTCTGCTCATGACTCACATCCACATAGTGATGTACAAAAGCGAAGGGCTCTCCACTAGCCCCTGAAGAGATAGGGTCCGAGTAGGCCTCAAAAAGGGATTCTCCCCTCTGAATCACTGACTGTGTCGACTCCCTGCGAGGAGCTTCTAAACTCAGTGGACAATTCAAGCAAGGCTGATCTCGATAAGCAAAGAGTTTAAAACAAGACTGCCCCTTACCCAACTCCGAAAAGAAATGGCGATTGGCTCGCAAAACTTCCCAATCTCGAGTCACAATAGCTATGGGATCCTCAATTCCATCAAAGGTGTGCTCCCACAATAAGCTCTCCTCCCGATACTCTTCTTCCAATAGACTTCTCTCCAAGGCCAGACTGAGAGTCTGTACTCGCTGCCCCATAAATTCAATAAAGTCTTCTCCCTCCTTGGAGTCAAAGGCGTGTTCGAAAAAGAGCTTCGCCGAATTTTTCTCACCCACCAGTCCAAGGGAAACAGCCATCACCTTTGAAAAGGGCCTCCCAAACTCATTGGCCAAAAAAATACTATTTTCTTTTGAATCTATCACCAAGCGCTCACTGTCCTCCCCAAAAGCCTTCACCTTGCGACTGTGAATGCCCTGACCCCGATCATAGATCAAGCGCGTGGTACTCAATCCATTTTCCCCTCTTCTAGAAATCGCTAGTATAATCTCGGTCACCTTATGAAAAATGCGCGCCTCATTGCGCAGAATGAGGAGAAGCTCCTCTGGTGACATCAAACCATTGATATCCTGAACAAAACGAATTAATCGAGACATCATGCTGATATTCTTTTCAATTTCAATTTTAGAACGACTGAGGTCTTCAGTGCGATCTCGAATAAGACCTTCTAGATTGTGAGTCATCTCCTCCAGTCTTTTATTTTGAAGCTTAACCCTCTCCAAAACCGACCGACGGCTCAACGCCTGCTGATAATGACCAAAGGCCGCACTCAAACAACTCTTCAAATCCGTCACCGAAATGTTATCTAAAATCACTCTCCAGGGTCGCAGCTCATGAACAATCTGCTTCACGGCCTCATGGTCATGCTTCTGCAACGAAACTAAAAAAAGAGTGAGAGGAAAGTCTTTGCGGAGTTCTTGAACATAGGATCGAAGATGGGGGTCTTCAGATGGAGAAGCTTCATAAACAATCAATGGGTAAAACTGATTCTCCGTGGCCTCCCTGACCTCCTCAATAGTCCTAGCTTGATCCGCAATCAATAATTGACTTAGTTTTTCAATCTGGGGCACCAGATAAGACGAAGAGCCCCCAATATAAAGCAGATAAGGTTTACTCTGCATAAGGGGATGGAGACTTCTCAAATGAGGATGTATCTGGGACATACTTGGAGAGAACAAGTTTGAGATTACGATAAATTTTCCGACTTCCCTCAACAACTTGATTCAGAGAGCCTGGTCCAAGACGGACTTGCTCAGTCTGAACCCAAGCGACAAGAGGTTGAATACGGGAATCTATCAGAGCCATCTGGGAAATCATCTCCTCAATCCGGGTGAGCAAATCTGAGGACAGGCTGGGTCCGCTCTGTTTTGCCACCTGCTCCAATTGACTAAGAGCCAAGTCACAGAGTTCATTGAGACGCTGAAGCATTATAAATAATCGATGATCCTCCAAAATAGGCCAACTCTGACCCAGATAAATCGCCTGGACCAGTGACCAAGTAAAATCGGGGCCGAGCTCCTCCCCTTGAGATGGCCGATAAGTCAATCCCTCTGAAGTGGAGACTCTCTCCATGACCAGTCCTTGAGGTGGTTCTCCTTGAAGCAAGGCCAAGGTCTCATCCACCACACGCCCAGGCTCAATGTCACTCAACTCTCTGTCTAACAAAATTCGACTTCCCAGAGTCAATGGTCCAGTCTCCCAAAAGTTGACCACTTGTCCAGAAGACAAGTTGAGACATCGCGTCTCAGTGAGGGAGGCTATATGCATCAAAAGACTATCACCCCCTAAAACAAGATCGGCCCCCTGAACAAGGGAAATGAGCTGAGCGAGCGAGCTTCGTCCACACCAGTTGTGAACCCTCTCAAGTCCCTGACTCACCAAGGCCGCCCCCAAAGATTCTTCAGCAGTTCCCACCAAGAGAATCTGACCATCCCACCTCTGCTCGAGGTTACTTAAGACCTTAAGCCAAGCCGCTTGAGGGTATTGCTTCTCACTTTGACTCGCTCCCATCTGGACAATCACATAGGGATCCTGGGGCGGCATGGGAGTCTCCTCCACAGCCCTCAAAACCGTCTGCGGTTGAATCAACTCAGGGGGCGCCCTCATATCCTCAGCCTTAAGCTGAACACCGGCCACCTCTGCGAGTAGCTCACGAAGATGAAGACGATTGATCTTCCCCACTCCGACTTGAGCGTAAAAGTAGCTACTCGCATCGTCGGGCAGGTGGAGAAAACCATCCTCATGCCGGGTGTAACCCCTCACGTTAACACCCTCACTCTCTAAACTGTGTGTGAGAAAACTCGAGAGGGGGGAAAAGGAAAGATTAATCACTTGATGAAAGTTCTGGCCTCTGAGCTGATTGATAAATGAGCGCAGCTGCATCTTAGCCTCATCCAGACCGCCACCTTCTGCCAAAAGCTTTTCAGCCAGCTGTTGTGAGGGAAAGGTCCACACATGACTAACAACTTCTAATCCCTCTAGGGCCCCGGCAAACCGAGGCCTGACTAAAACATGGACCTGGGCTTGAGGAAAATTTCTTTTTAAGGCTCTGAGTGTGGGCCAACTTAAATAGATATCACCGAGTCTGGCCATTTGTAGGACTAGTATCTTCACCCTCAACTTGCTCCTTGATGAACTCTTCAATTATTCTGACTAGCTCCAGCTCACTTGAGAAGCCTTTTTTTTCCAGCTCCTGCCTCTCAATCTCAACTCCCTCCCATACCTTTAGCCAAGGAGCCTTTAGAACACTCTTATGCATAAGCAAGATCTCCATAAAGTGAGACTAAAGTCGGTGCGCTTGGACTTTTAACAGCGACCGCAATTCCGACTCCAATTCTTGGGCCAAGCTGCATCGTCCTCTCAGATCCACCACCGACTGCAGTTGAGCCTGAGCCTGATAGATTCGCCCACAGTCCAGGAGAAGACGCACCAAGGAAAGACCAAAAGGAGACTGATGTTGCCATCTTTGAGTATGAGCAGTGAGCTTTTCAAGGGTCCATGAAAAGCGACCATCCCTTTGGGCCCAATCTACAGCTAGCCAAAGTCCCGATTCTAATTCTGGATTAAGGTCAATGGATTTCTCTAAGTTGGCCCAAGCTAAATCTATGTCGCCAAAACTACGATGAACTAACGCCAGACCCAGCCACCCACGATCATTCTCTGGATTGATACGAACGGCATCACGGAAGTGATCTACGGCTTGGGAAACATCTCCCCGCTGAATGGCCAGAGTCCCTAGATTGACCTTTAACACATCGGAATCTGGCTTTAATGATTCAGCCCGGGCATAGGCCTGTTCGGCTCTTTCGAAGTCTCCCCGCCTTAGACTCTGATTACCCAGATCCTTCCACAGATTGAACTCGTCCACTTCGGTGGCCTCTCTTGTAAGATCTAGATTTTGGTCCCAGCCCTCAACTCCAGACATGATCCTCTCCTCCTCTATAACAATTGAGGAAGCAAAGGACATGCCATCACCTGAGAGTTCACTTTGTTCGCCACCGTCCTTCCTGCTGGCGAAACTTTGACCCTATATCATCTATTGGCGTCAGGCTCATGACTTAGACCAAAGGAACCCAAACACTCGGAACCTAAAGCTATCTTCCCCGACTTTTGTAGGCACCAACAGCTTTTCGGGCCATTTTCACTGAACTGAGCTCACGAATCATCTCCGATTTTGCATTTTCAACAAATGAGAGAATTTGCAGGTCCTGGGAAAGAATATTTGTAATGAGCTCGGTCTTTTCATTCAGCGCTTTTTGGACCTGGCTCCGAGTTTGGGAGTCCGCAGGACCTGGGCCCTCAACCTCCCCCTGACCCTCATTGATCATCTCATCAATGCATCGGATCACATCTAAGAGTCCCTCTCGAGTTTGATAAAAGGTCTCTAAATTGGAGAAGTTCCCATTGCAGAAGTTATCCATTTCGTTATTGTTGAGCTCTTTAAACTTTCGCAGATGAAAATTTCTTTCCTCTAAAAGCTCCAATAGACTTTCCATACTTCCCCCTTTTTTATCGATCCACACTTTCTTCTTTTTTTAACTTGGCCACTGCTTCCACCCACCCTTGGTGTAGAATTTCCAGCACCTTGAGAGCGTTCTCAAGATGCTTAGGATCTCCAGTGGCATTGGCCTGGGTCAGCTGTTCAGTAATAAACATGTAGAGTTGCTCAAGATTAGACGCAATATCTCCACCTACCTGATGGTCCAAAGTATTGTTGAGCTCAAGAACGATATCATAGGCACGCCCTATATTGAGGCCTCGTTCTGCGCGATTGTTAGTCTCGATAGCCTGAATGGCCTGCTTAACGAAGCGAATACAAGCCTCATACATCATAAGCAGAAGCTTTTCTCGACTTGCACTCTGAACAGAGGTGACTTTGTACTTTTGGTAGCCTGTTTTCATTCTTCTCCCAACTTTCAACCTGTCTTATTTTCGGACACTATTGGTTCTCACTTAAATTTTTTCTTATTTTCATAGACCGCCCACTCCTGCGCCCATAGCCGCCAAGGCACCACCTTGAGACTGAAGTCGAGAGACCGTCTCTTCTAATCGAGAAAACTGTCGACGAAGAGTCTGCTCTCGTCTCTCTAACTGCCTCTCTTTATTGGCAATCCGATCATCGATTTGTCCAATTCTCTGTTGCAAAGACCTCTTCCGCACCCCGATGGGTCCCAGGGCTGAATTGACGGTACTCTCAATCTCTCTGCGAACATTGGGAATGAATCCTGTGGTAAAGCCATCTCCACCTAAGAATCTCTGAACGTCTTCGGACTGATTCATAACAACACTATTGAATTGGTCTTGATCAAACTCTAGAATCCCACTTCTGTTGAATGTCACGCCAATTTGACTCATTCGATTAATCTGGCCCTGCACCCCATATTGAGGGTCTTGAATCAAGCGGCGCAAACGAGACTCTAAGTTTCGCACTAAACCGTCTCCCCCAAGAGTCCGAGAAGTGTCTGTATTTGCATCAATACGGCTTTGAGTTTGCAGGAATCCTAGAACCTTGTTCATGGACTCCACAAACTCCTGAATGCGACCCACAACAACTTCTTTGTCTTCAGTGATGGATAGACTCACCTGACGTCCTGGCGCTGCTTGCCTCAATGTCAGACTGACTCCTGGAATCACTCCATCAACTTGATTGCCGGCGATCTCAAACTCAAAACCATCCACTTTGACTCGACCATTTTTTGAGGGAGAGGATTGATCAAAGTAAACATCTTGATCGCCCCCAAGAAAATAAGGCCGCAGGTATTTGATTCCCCCTGGCCCATCTCCTCCCTCGGAGGTGAGTACGAGACGAAAAGGGGCCTTTGGGTTGGAGGCATCTTGTATGACACTGGCGCGAACCCCAATTCCTGCAGAGTTGATAGCGCCAACGATTCCATCTAGGGTGTTGTTGGAGGAGTTGATATAGACTTCTTTACGCCCTTCAGAGGTGTCAAAGCGAAAGTAGCCTGTACCCACCTGAGTTTTATCTCGATCGGCAAAGCCGTTGGTGACAGCGGAGCCGTTTTGGGCCAGCTCCAACACCTCAATATTCCAATTTCCCTTAACCGCCGCAGCTGGGTCCACTGATCCTGTGACAATATTGGAGTCCCCAGACTCAAATTTAAAATCCTGAAAGCCCCGGGCATTGGCTAAGCCTCCAAGGGGCCCCTGAACGCTGCGCAGTAACTCCTCTAACTCATTGACCAGCTGCAGACGAGACTCATGTCTCCCCTTGTCCGCCTCCATATTGCGGAGAGGAATTCGCTCAGCCTCCATCAGCTGCTCCACAATATTGGGAGGTAAGCCTGATTTTAATCCACCAAAGGAAATACCGGCCGCCACAGCCCTCTCCCTTCTGCTTTTAAATAAAATTGAAACTCAGTCATAGACTCAGTTTACAAAATAAATTTTAAGGCTGTGAGTCAATAATCCGTCAGGCCCGCTCACAGGGCCTTTCGATAGATTTGACCTGTGGACTGATCTTGACTGGACAAAAGAGACAGTAGATCACTCTCATGGAGACGGCGGACTGGTCTTCCATCCGCAGACTCGATGACCACCCATCGACGATGGTCCCGAGTTTCCACTCGCAAACGCAGTTGATGAGCAGAAAAGCCGGGTAGATCCTGCAGTCGCTGAAGAGCTTCTGAGAACTCGGTGTCAGTCAATTGACGTTTTTCTGGTGATTTGTCCTGGTGTTGGTGGCCATTGGGATCCCGGTCGGCACTGCTTTCCTGGTTCGATCGCACCTGGCGTATGGGATCCACTTCTCTAACTGGATCCAGGGGCTGAATGAGGTTGGAGATGGACTTGATGTTCATAGCATCTCTTTTATCGGCGAATCCAGCCGCAAACTTAAGCCGATCTGGCCTTTGGACAAAAGCTTTTTGGACCAAAGAGCACCCCAAGGAGGAAAGGCCCTCCTTGGGTAGGTAAGTACCTGGAGGGCCAAAGGACCACCCCCCAAATTCCATTATTCATTTCAAAATCACCCGAGGAGACGCAGGGCCTGTGCAGGCGCCTGATTGGCTTGCCCGAGTACGGCTGTCGAGGCACTCAGCAGAATATTGTTTTTAGCCAATTCAGCTGTGCTCGCAGCAATGTCTGCATCCCGGATTCGGCTGTTGGCGGCTGAGTAGTTTTCAATGGCCACGCTCAGGTTCTCAGAAGTGGACTGCAATCGGTTTTGCAGAGCTCCCAAATTGGCCCGATAGCCATTGACCTGTCGTTGCGACACTTCCAGCTGCTCAAGGGCACTGCGGGCACTGGCCTTCTGCGAAAAGTCAAAGTCTTGAATTCCCAAAGCAGTTAAAGTGGCCTCTTGCTCGCTGGCATCAAAAGTGATTCGATCATTGAAATCGTTATTGTTAATATCAATTTGGAAGCCAAATTGACCGCCGGTTCCATCTAAGAGATTCGTGTTTCCATAGCGAGTGGCTTGAGCAATCCGCTGAATTTCGTTTTTTAGCTGCTGAACTTCCATATTGATAAAGCCACGCTCTTCATTGCCCACTGTATCCGATGCGGCTTGCACCCCAAGTTCTCTTAATCGCGTGAGCATGTTACTGATTTCACCCAACCCCCCTTCGGCCACCTGAACCATAGAGATTCCATCATTGGCGTTACGATGGGCCTGTTGGTAGCCGCGGATTGTGGACTTCAGATTTTCACTGATCGACAATCCGGCCGCATCATCGGCGGCCTTGGTGATTCGGCTGCCCGAAGCCAACTGGGCGAAACTGGTGTTGATCTGCCTCTGAGTTGAGGCCAAAGTTTTTTGGGCGTTAATAGACGCCACATTGGTAGAGATACGCAAACCCATGGTCTGCCTCCTTTGTTTTTGTTGAAAATCCATTCTCACGCTTTGGGGAGGCCCTTTACCTCTAGGGACTCTCCCCAAGCGACACCATCATTGGTGTAGGGTTGAACACGTTGGAACAGGACCAAAGACCTTCAGGACCTCAAGCGAGTTTTTTAGACAGCAGTCACTCTGCCCAAACCTCATCGACCCTTCAAACTCCGTGGTTCCCGTCGACTTGCATCTCACCCTTCGGCGAGGTCCAGTGACACTTTAGTCCCGTCCAGCCAAACTGGACCTTTGTCAGAAGTAAACTGGACTTTGGTTTGAGAATTGTGGACGAAAAGCCGGGTTTCTTAGACTCTTTGACAGTCTTAAGACCTCAGTCGACCAGACCAAGAGATAAGCGAAGGCGCTTTTCAAGATTGATCAAAGTAAAAAGGATAAAGCCTGCTAGACTCAGTTTAGCCCAGGTCCAGAAAGTCAGGGCTTCGGTCTGGAAGAGCTGTTGAGACCATGGAGTGTAAACAAAGATCCACTGGGCTACAAACATGAGAACAAAGCCAACCCAAATCCAAGGATTGCTAAAGTAGCCAATCTCCCGCAAAGGCCGAGACAGAGACCGACAGTTAAGAAGATAAAAGGCCTCCAACAAAATTACTGAGGTGACTACGGCCGTTCTGGCATAGGCTTCACTGCCGCCAGTAGACAGCTCCCATTTAAAAATGGCAAAGGCGGTGGCCGTAATATAGAGTCCGACAAAGAGGCTGCGCAGCATAAGGTGAAGATCAAAGAGAGGAGCAGAAGGATTGCGGGGAGGTCTTTGCATCACATCTGGCTCCTTGGGCTCAAAAGCCAGCATAACTCCCAAAAAAATTGTACAGCTCATATTGATCCACAAAATATGAACCGGCAAAAGAGGCAAGGGCAAGGCCAATAGAATGGCAAATATAAGGATAAAGGCTTCACCCACGTTAGTTGGAATGGTCCAGACGATAAACTTTCTAAGGTTATCAAAAACCCCACGCCCTTCTTCCACGGCCGCTTCAATGGTTCCAAAATTGTCATCGGCTAAAACCATATCCGAGGCCTCTTTTGCCACCTCGGTTCCCGTCAGCCCCATAGCAATTCCTATATTGGCCTGCCGCAGGGCTGGAGCGTCGTTCACTCCATCACCGGTCATAGCCACAATCTTGTTTTGGGACTGAAGAGCTTTCACCAGACGCAGCTTTTGCTCGGGCGAAACTCGAGCAAAAACCTGCAGCTCAGAAATCCTCCGACAGAGATCCTCATCCTCCATCTGTGCCAGCTGCGATCCGGTGATCACAGATGCCTCTAAGTCCTGACTGGGATCTAGAATTCCCAACTCTCGGGCAATCACGGCGGCTGTGAGAGCATGATCTCCAGTGATCATTTTCACATTAATTCCCGCTTGATGGCAGAGAGCAATGGCTCTTTTTGCCTCCTCTCTGGGGGCATCAATCATTCCCTGAAGGCCCAAAAAGCTGAGCCCACCCTGGAGGTCCTCATGACTGAGAGAAGACTTAGCCTCATCCCAAGTCTTTTGCGCAAAGGCCAAGACCCGCAGACCTTTTTCACTGAGCTGACGCAGAGCCTGCTCGGCGGCCTGAGCCTCTGCACTGCCTTCCACAAAGCAGCGCAGAGCCATGGCCTCAAAAGACCCCTTCACATAAGCCACCATCTGACCCGAGTTGGGGTCCCTATGGAGAGTGGCCATGTACTGATATTCACTTTGAAAGGGAATACTATCCAGGCGCGGCCAATCGGACTCTATCTGCTGGGGGTCTATTCCCGTCTTGCGTGCAGAGACCCGCAGAGCCACCTCAGTGGGGTCCCCCTCAAGGCTCCATCGATCCCCATCGCTGTGGGGAGGGATGAGGCGACTGTCATTACAGAGCATCCCACACCGCAGAAGGTCCTCAAGCCCCGATGGAAGGGAAGCTCCTGAGCTGAGGTCCTCCAGAACTTGCCCCTCCTCATCTTTTATCTCGCCCTCGGGACGATATCCCACTCCTGAAAAGAAGAAAAAGGCCTGCTCGGCAGCTGTCCAAATTGTTGAGACCGTCATCTGGTTTTGGGTCAGAGTCCCCGTCTTGTCCGAACAAATTACATTGGTGCTGCCCAAGGTCTCCACGGCAGGAAGTTTGCGAATAATGGCTTTGCGGGAGGCCATCATAGAAACGCCGATGGCCAACATAATGGTCATGGTGGCCGGGAGTCCCTCGGGAATGGCTGCCACCATTAAGGCCACAGCCGCCATAAAGGCCTCATTAAAACTCTGGCCCTGGAAGAGGGCCACAGCAAACATAAGGCTAGCAAAGCCCACAATGATGTAGAGGAGTAAATGACTGAACTCTTTGATCTTGAGCATAAGGGGGGTCTCTATCACTTGAGCATTGGAGACCAGTTTGGAAATACGACCGATTTCCGTGTCTTCCCCAGTGGCCGTCACCACCATACGCCCCCAACCATAGGTCACCAGAGTGGAAGCGAAAGCCATATTCTGACAGTCCGCCAAAGGGGTGTCCTGGGGCAAATCGTCCACCTTCTTGTCCACTGCCACCGACTCCCCGGTCAGAGCCGACTCATCCACTCTGAGGTCGCGAATTTTTAAAAGTCGACCATCAGCCGGGACCTTGTCCCCAGCGGCCAACTCCACCACATCCCCTGGTACAAGAGACTCGGCATCGATCACGATCTTGCGCCCCTCTCGATAGACCTGAGCTGTGGAGCGCAGACTGCGAGCTAGAGCCTGAATGGACTTAAGAGCTTTATTCTCTTGAACAAAGCCAATGACCACATTGACGGCAACAACAGCTAAAATGACTATGGCATCCAGCCAGTGCTCCATGGCCATGGTGATAAAGCCCGCCACAATGAGAATATAGATTAAAGGTTGATGGACTTGCTCAAAGAGCCGGCGTCCAGCCGATTTGGGTCTCTTGGCTTGAATTCGGTTGGGCCCATGTTGCTGCAAGCGGGCTTCGGCCTGAGAAGAGGAAAGCCCCTCAGGGGCCGAGTCCAGGCGACTTAAAACCTCATCAACTTCAAGACTGTGCCAAGGATGGGAAGATTTCATTCTTTAAAATCATATCGAAAACTCCTCCCTTGTCCATGGCGAAATCGGGGCACGGAGTTTGCTTTATTTGGGATCAAAGGGCTCCTAGAGCCGATAATTGTCTCTAATTAAGAAAAAAATTCAGGACTGTCTGAAAAATGGAGGGAAAAAGTTTGTGACCAATATTTTCACTTTGTCGTCCGTTCGCGAGGGGGGGCTGGCTCTTGCTCTTCTTGTTGGAATCAGTTTTTTTATTGGAGAAAAGGCCTTGGCCAGCTCTATTGATGTTGATCGAGAGATTCTTACAGCTTGCTTTCTCTCTCCCGACCTGGCCAGTTTGGCTTTTATTCCTGCCGGTGTGGCTCAGGGACTTGATTTGGATCTGGCCAGGGCGAACCTATATAACTCCTGCAGGGAGGCGATTGGCCGAGACGGAGGGGTAGATAGTCAAACTCATGCTGCCCAGATCTGCGATCACCTTGTCCAAGCTGAAGGCATGTGCATCACTGGCCTGAGGGATCAAGTTTTGCGTCGACTCCAATGGCAGTGGGCCGGTGGGGAGATCGCCAACCAAAACCTCCTGTGAGGTTTTATAAGAAAAAAACCCCGGGGGCTGTGAGGCTCCCCAGGGCGGGCTTAAGAGTAGTTACTATTTTTTTGTGGGCACAACTACTCAAAACCTAAAAAACAAGAGCGAATACAGTGCAGAGGAATTGACAGTGATTCTCTAGTTCCTCTAACCAATGAGCCTCAGTGCCGCGGCCCCGTTCTGATTGGCATTGGCCAAGACAGCCACTGAAGCCTGTTGGAGAATCTGAGCCGAAGTCATTTCGGCCGTCTCCCAGGCCACATCGGCGTCAATAATTCGAGAGCGAGCCGCCGTCAGATTTTCATTCTGAATGTCCAAGTTGCTCACTGTGGTGTTCAGACGACTTTGGACCGCACCAAAGTCGGCGCGCAGACTTCCCACTTTGACAATGGCACCATCCACCTGTTCCAAGGCCTGTCGTGCATTGCCTCGACTGGCTACGGAGACATTGGCAATGCCTAAAGTCCTTGTGGTGGCATCGGCTGTGATATTGTAGCGAATGATATTCTCTTCTCCGGCAAAGGGTCCTACATGGTACTCCAACTGCCTATTGGCTCCATCCAAGAGAGTTTGGTTTCCGAAGCGAGTGGACGTGGCAATACGATTGGCCTCTTCCACCAGTTGCTGGGCTTCGAGATTGAGAAAGCCTCGTTCCGTATCGCTGACGGTGTCGGATGCAGCTTGCACTCCCAACTCCCGCAGACGAATTAAAATATTGTTAATTTCATTGAGTCCGCCCTCACTGACCTGAATCAGTGACTGAGCATTGTAGGCGTTGTTGCGCGCCATACGAATACCCATCACTTGACCACGAATATTTTCTGAAATGGCCAGTCCGGCGGCATCGTCAGACGCTCTGACAATGCGACTGCCTGATGCCAAGGCAGCCTGCGAATGCTCTAAGCGACTCTGCTGAGTCGTCAACTGCCTTTGCGCGTTGATCGACGCCAGATTAGTATTTATTCTTAAGCCCATGGTAGCCTCCAATGGTTTCCTGCACGAATCCTGTGCATAGATTGGTCCACCATCTGCCCACAGCCCCTTCCCGGCCGATTGATGACAGACCAATGACATCCCTGTCGGGTTAATAAATTTTGTTTTTGGAGACCCCCCAGGTGGCAAAGGGGTGACTGACCCTTTGCCCTGGAGAAGAAAGGCTTTCACTTCAATGACTGCTGAAACGAAAAACCTTTTTGGTGCTCCAACGTGTTCAGGAGTCTTCTCGGCCTTAGTCCAGGGAACTTTAGCCCTAAGTCGAGGAAAAATAAGACGCTAGGCGTCTAGTGCTTGATATGATTAAGTGAGAAAGGAAAAAATTTTTTCGACCCAAGTCCTAATGCCAGGCGTAAAAAAGGGGCGAAGTCCCCTTTTTTGAGGCTTCGCCCCCTTAATGGCCCGCCCATTTGATTAAAAACCTAAGAGTCTGACAGCCCGAGCTGCATCCACCTTTGCCTGAGCCATCACTGAAATCCCCATGTCCTGCATTATCTGATGACGAGTGAGTTGAGAGACCTCGGCCGCCACATCCACATCCACAATCTGTGACCTGGCGGTCTCTAAGTTCTCCGTCTGAACTGCCAAGTTGTCCACTGCATACTGAAACCGCGAATGTGCTGCGCCAAACTGGGCTCTCACCTCGGCCACTTTTCCCATAGCCTGATCCAAATCCTCAATAGCCCGACGGGCGGCCCGCTGATTGTTGACCTCCGCGGAGGAAATACCCGCTCGGCGCCCCGAAGTGTCTGCATCGAGGCGGAAGGAGATAATGTTCTCACCTCCGGCAAAAGGCCCCACATGAAACTCAAAATTCTTTCCAGAGCCTGTCAGAAGCGACTGCTCGCCAAAACGAGTAGACTGAGCAATGCGGTCAAACTCCTGTTTGAGCTGGCCAAACTCCATATTCAAAAATTCCCGCTCTCTATTGCTGACCGTATCACTGGCCGACTGGACAGCCAGCTCCCGAAGACGAATCAGTATGTTGGCCTGCTCATTCAATCCCCCTTCGGCGGTCTGGATAAAGGACATGGCCTGCTCAGCATTAGATTGAGCTTGGCGGGTTCCTGAAACCTGCCCTCGTAAGGATTCTGAAATGGCAAAACCGGCAGCATCGTCCCCTGGACGCACGATTTTCCTTCCCGTCGCTAAGGAGGCCAAGGACTTCTCCACTTGTCTTTGTGACTGGACCAAATGTCTCTGAGCTCTCAGAGTGACAAAGTCCGAATTGACTTTATAGGACATAGAGCACCCCCTTTGCCCGGGGCTGGCCTTCAAAGTGGAGCCTCACATCCACTTTAAAGTCCCCCATAGGCCTGGTGCCCACAAAGGTTTTGGTTATCGTTTCAGCAGTCACACCTCTATTCGGCTCAATGCGTTATGACTTTAGGAAAAAATGACGCATATGCTAAATTTTTTTATGGAAACCCATTTGGCGAGCCCAATCCGCTCTCTCGAAATCATCAAGATCTTTGTACTTTTTTATTTTTTGCGCTCTCAAGCGGAGAACCTTGGCCCCCTGGCTTTGCCGCTTTTTATGCAGATAATCGGCCAAACGAACAAAGGCCTTCTCCGTGTCATCTTGAGTCGAGTGGTCACTGGCCAAAGAGCTACCCTTTTCCCTTTCGGCAATAGGAGGTACCTGGGAGGCCTCCTCAGCGAGGTCTTGGAGTACCAAGTCCCCCTCTCCCTCGTCCTCTGGTTTGGGGTGGGCCACAAAGGGGCCTAAGGTTGCCAATTTCATCATTTAAGTTATCGGCACTTTAGTCCAGAACTTTACGCTAAGCGTTATAAATCCCCTCTTTTGGTCTTATTGAGACAGAAACCTAAAGCACCGATAAAGACAGCGATGAAACGACTGAAGCCACTGAGTGCCGCCATTTTGACCTTTACCGCTTTCTCTATCGGCGCCAACAATATGAGTGGATTTGAGCAGGGCACTCGCCCCCTCTCACAGAGACCCCTCTACTGCCAATGGATCAGCTCCTACGGGCAAATCCCCCATCGCCCCAGTTTCCTTCTGCCCAATGAGTCTGAACACGGACATCTTATCTCCACCATGAAAGAGGAGCTGCAAGAGCATCTTTGGACGCTCCATGAGCGCCTACGCCCCTATCGCCACCGACGAATTGCCTTTTATGAACTGCCGGCAGCTCTAATGTGGCCTTTGGAACAAAAAATAGAGTCTCTCTCCTCGGAACTGCAAGAGGTGGCTGTGGTGGAGAGCTGGTTAAACCCCAATAAGCTCACAGACCAGCCTGTACTCCGAGCGCTGCAGAAAAGAAAGAAGTTATTGAATAGTGAACTCCGAGACCTGAAGAGCCTGAGGCTCAGCGACTGGGAGATCTATCAACTGATGGTCAAGGCTGAGCCCTCTGCCTCTTTGCCCCGGCTGGCCCTAAAAGTGGAGTGGCAATCTCAACTTTGGGGCCCCAAGGTTCAGGTTTGGCCGGTGTGGCAAGAGCTCTCTACTGACTCTCAGCAATTCCGTCGGGCCTCTAAGGAGCCTTATTTTGAGCTCTCAGGCTCTATGCTGTCCCCCTCTCTGAAGTCCTCTCTGCAGCAGGGAAAACTCCCACCCAGTTTTGCCCTTTACTCTCCCTATCTCCACAAGCCTCCAGTAGTGGATGTTCTTCCCTCAGGCTATGTGATTTGGGGGGATTCTTGGAGTAACCGGTCCCAGACCTTGGGAGCTCCACATCTGGAGAGCCAATTCACCAGTGCCGCCAATGTGGCCGTGGATGCCCTGCTAGATCTCGGTTGTCTACAGAATTCACCTCGGCTCCAAGAACTTCAAGAGCTCCAGGAGCTTCACCAGGTTAATCAATCCCATCTTTTGCATTTGAACTCATCGAAGCAATAAGCTGAAGTAAATCATTGGTATTTTTTAGGCCTTCCGTTTGCTTTTGGACCCAATGCTCCCAATGCTGCCGCAAGAGAGCCTTGGCCTCATGGCGAAGTCTTTCTGCAGAAGATCTTCGGGCTTTCCAGCCCTCTGGGGAGTTGAAAGACGCAAGGGCTCGATTCACGAGAATATCCACGCCACGACCTTCGGTGGCCACAGTCTGCACCACCTCAGCCGACTTTCTCCCGCTCTCTGCGGACATCTGTGCCGAGAGTTCCAACTCCCGAGCTAAACTGCTGGCTCCCGGACGATCTGCTTTATTGACCACAAACACATCGGCAATCTCCAGAAGACCGGCCTTCATGGCCTGCACGGCATCCCCAGACTCAGGCACCAAAACCACCATCACTTCATCAGCCACATGCATAATGTCCATCTCGCTTTGACCCACACCCACTGTCTCCACCAAGACCACATCAAAGGCGCAAAGATCAAAAGCTCTCAGCATCAAATAGGCCGAAGCGCTGAGCCCTCCCAAGCTGCCCCGAGTTCCCAGGGATCGGATAAAAACCTGCGAATCCAAAAAGTGCTCGCTATAGCGAATGCGATCTCCCAAGATCGCCCCCTGGGAAATGGGACTGGAAGGGTCCACAGCAATCACTCCCACCTTCAACTCCTGTTGCCGGAGGTGGCGAATCAACTGGCTCACCAATGTGGACTTTCCAGCCCCTGGAGGCCCCGTGAGCCCCAAACGCAAAGCGGGATGGGAGGGCTCAAGCAGCTCAGGCGCCTGGTGCAGAGCCTGAGCCCCTAGCCTCTCCAATTCGCTCAAAGCCCGAGCGAGAGCCGCTTCATCCCCACGAGCTCCTTTTTTGATCAGCTCTGACAATGGGGGCAGGGAAGACTTGGATTTGGCCATTTTTGTCACAACTCCCTGTTTTTCCTTTAAGACCCTAAGACATGGAAAAGAGTAGATTTTTTTTTCTTTGCTGTCCAGTGCGTGACCCGGCCGACCACAAACCAGACATGGGTCAAAATTCAATCTCATGGGAGAGAGTTCAGAATTCCATAACCATATCAATGACTTAATTGAAATTGAGGGTTGAGCACACTTTGTGCCCTTTTGTCTGTTGAGAAAAGGAGAGCTTGGTGTCATTTGAATGGAGTAGAGCCAATATTTTAAAAGTGGTGGTCGGAGTGACCCTGCTGATCCTCGCCCTGAGGTTTTTTGGCCCTTCCTCGGCCCCCCTTGGGGTGAAGGAAGGAGATTCCCTGTGGTCGGTCACCGAGTTTGTCCCTTACAGCCGCCCCCGTGGAGAGGCCCCCTCCTCAGCTCAGAGTCACAGAGATTCCTCGCCTTGGTCCCGCTTAAGGGCCCTGAGACCAAGTGGCCTCAGGCCGAGCGCTCAACAGGCCCCCGAATCTTCCTCCGCTCTCTCTCCCGTTGAAAAGTCTGAATTCACCCATGAAAGTGCGGAAGAGGAGGATTCTGAGGAGGACTCCGAGTGGGCTGAGACGGATGAGTGGGATGATGAAGACCTTGAGGACCCTCTCTCTGACGGACCTCATAAAGACCCCATCACTGCCAAAAAAAACCTGCAGGATGAGTCCAAGAGAGCCCCTCGAGAGGATGAAGCCACTGCCGAAGACCTTTGGACGGGCGGAGGTCCCCAGCTCGAAAACCAAGATGAAGGAGACGAAGAGGCTTTGGGACTAGAGGATCAGCTGCAGAGATGGACAGCTCTGCTTTTACAGCAACCTGACTTCTCTGCCCTCACCCAGCTTGTGGCGGAGTATCAGTCGGGACAAATCAGCGCCACTGTTTTTTATGCCGTTCTTGATGAAATGCTTGCGGATCCCCGAGAGGAGGTCCGACAGCTGGCCGCCATTGCTCTGGTGAGTACCCCTGGTTCCTCCAGCTTTCTCCGCATTGCAGACCTTCTCAACCAAGAGGCCTACAACTCTCCCTTGCGAGCCCGTCTTATCCAAGGCTTAGACTACTACAAAGATCTCAACTACTTGGTCACCCTAGAGTCTGTGCTCTGGCAATCTGACCAGGCCCATGTGCTGCAACTGGCCGCTCAACAAATCCAAATCGCCGCTCAGTTTCACTTTGTTCAGGAACGAGACTTAGCTCTGGACCCCAATAGCTCTTCTGAAGCCAACCCCCTCACTCAGAGAGCTGTTATGGTCTTTTCTCGTTTTTTGCCACCCCTCAGGGAGCTCAGCCGGCGTCAAAGCGATCAAAGCCAAGAACTGCAACTCCAGACTCAGTCCACCTTATCTTCTCTGGAGGACTTTTTAAGCTCTGCGGTGAGCATCAGCCAATATCACTCACTCCATCTGGAGGACTAGACAATTCTATGAGCTAGGGTCATGATCATGAGGTCATGCGGACCCAATCCCTTGTGCTGCGAAGCTTTTTATTGTTTATGCTCTTAAGTCATTGGACCCTCTCTGCGGGATCCGCACTTCCCCAGCAGCTGACAGCTGAGGAACGGAGACAGGTCACTCGTCTTTTAGGAGTCAACACCAGCAGTAAGCTGTTGAGCCATCCCTATCCTTTGGGGGGCTACCAAGGCCTTGAGGCAGGAGTGTCTCTCCAGCTGGTGGACACTTCTGATCTAGACGGCATGGGTTGCACACCTGGATCTCCGGGGTGCCCGGCAGCCTCCAAAGATCTACTTCGAGAGCTCCGCCTCACTCGAATTCATTTGGGCAAGGGCCTTTATAGCAATGTGGATTTATTTTTTCACTTTAGCCCTCCGCTGGGTTCTCATCTCAGTCGTGAGTTTGGAGCTCTGCTGCGCTGGAATTTTTATCAATCCTCCTTCAACCCCACCCAACTCACTGCAGTCATTCACTCCAATCAACTGAATTACGCAGACTCCTTCACTGCTCAGACCCTAGGAGGCCTGCTTGTATTGGGAGTTTACTTTCCCCAACGCTCAATTTATTTGGGCCTTGGATATCTTCAATCCACAGGAACATTTAGTGGGGGTGATGGCTCAAATGCAACGATTCTCAACTCCATCTCGCTGAGCGAATCGGTTCAGGAGTTTCACAGTCTGGTGGGAGCCAGTCTCGACTTTGGCCCTTGGTTTCTGGCTCTACAGGTCGATCGTTACCAGGACATGGTTTACAGCGCAAAACTGGGAGTTCGGCTGTAGCCAAGCCACCTGCCTCTCTCTGAGCCTGAGACTTTTTAAAGCTGAATGAGCTTTTGAATAAGGTCTGAGGAGCTCCGGCCAGGGTGAAAGCGCAGAGATCGCACTTGCCCACCATAGCTCTGCACCACCGGGGCCCCGACAATTTTCTCCACAGGCCAGTCTCCCCCCTTCACTAAAATATCGGGACGAAGGGCCTCTATGAGGGCGAGGGGGGTGTCCTCCCGGAAAAGGCAAACATAATCCACACAGGCCAAGCTGGATAAAATTTCGGCTCTGTCCTGTTCCTCCTGAATGGGCCGAGTGGGACCTTTGAGCCGCTCGACACTGGAGTCTGAATTCATACCCACCACGAGTAGGTCTCCGAGGGCTTTGGCTTCCTTCAAGTAGCGCACATGGCCTACATGAAGAATATCAAAGCACCCATTGGTGAATACAAGCCGCTGCCCCTGGCCCCGAAAGGGTTGGAGCTCTGATAGAAGCTGAGAAAGATCAAGGACACTACCCACAAAAGACTCTCTAAATTCTCTGACGATAGAGTTGAAGGCCAGTCAGAGGGGCGAGAAGATCCTTCCTAAAAAGGAAAGACAAAAGGGGAAGCAAAAACACCCCCGTGGCCAAAACCAAAAAACTACGCCACAAAATCCGCAGGGGATAAGCGCTTTTCTCATGCTGTTCATCCGAACCCATCTGTAAGTCAAAAGTCCACTCACCCAAAGTTCGACCAAAAAAACTGCGACAGATGACCACATACATCTGCATCACTGCCAAAAATAAAACACCCAAGCTCACTTGAACGGCCAAATCTGTTTGAGCTGAGGCAAAAACAGAAGCCAAGCTGACCTCCGTAACAGTGAGAAGAAGCATCATAAACACCATGCTCACAGCCACAACAGCAATCAGATCCAACAAAGCCGAGCTGAAAGACATAGAAATAGGCTCCAATCGACTCACTGGAGCATCGGCGGCGCCCCGACGAACTCCCACATCAGGTTGCGGAGGTTCCACCCGTGCCGGCTTCGTGGGAGTTTCCGGAAGAACGGGGGCTCCCGGCAGGGGGAAGTCCAGCGGCGGCTGAATCGCCGGCACCGGGTCCATGCTGGCGCTAGCAACTCCCAAAGTCTGCTGGCTTTTTTCTCTTTCCCGCGGCAGGGGCTGAGTCACGCTGACTGAAGAGGAAGAAGCCCGAGCCGGAGAGGGAGAGGGAGTTGAAGGGGCTTTGGGCCGAGGTTGCGGGCGCTCCAAAGACATCAAAATTTGCTCAAGAGTCTGACGTGGAGAGGCCTCGGGAGAAAGCTCTGAGTCCTCTGGAGGAGAGGGAGGAAAAGAGCGAGGCAAGCTCTCCTGAGCCAAACCAGCCTTTTGAACCTGATCCTTGAGCTTGATGGATTTTTTGTGAAAACCCAAGCCTTCTGTCAGTGGCTTAAACTCAAACTCATCAAAGGGATCTAAATCTGTCACATGACCCTCCTAAACCTCAAATTCATACTTTATGACGCTCAGTAGGGCCACGCAAGCCGTTTCCACACGCAGAATCTGCTCACCAAAGCTTAAAGGAAGCAACTGGTTCTGGCGAAAAAGGGCCACTTCGGCTTCGGAAAAACCCCCTTCACTGCCCACAAAGAGCCAAATCTCCTCCCAGGAGGAGGGCCCTTGGCCTCCCCCCTGGCTCCCTGCTCCAGCGCCATAAAGGACCTTGCGAAAGCTCGTCTCCGCCTGGCCCTCATAGGCCAGTAGACCCAGTCGCCCGGGTTTCCGGTTAAAGTCCTCAAGCAGAGGCCGAAGGGCCTGAGGAGAGGACAAGCTCATTAAGTCTCCTCGGCCACTCTGTTGACTGGCCGCCCTGATAATCTTTTGCCAGCGCTGAATCTTATTGGCCTGAATGTCCTGACTCTGCCTGAAAAAACTGAAATCTGAGACAAAGGGGTGGATGGTTTTTACTCCCAACTCCACAGCTTTCTCCACAATAAGGTCCATCTTGGCCGGACGAGGGAGGGAGAGAGCCAGGTGCAAATAAGGCCTTTTAAGCTCTGGCAAGGGCCTCTCCCCCAGAATTCGGGCCCAGGCCCTATTTTTTTGCATAGACTCGATCTCCACCAACAGAGCTTTTGGCTGACCAGAGAGAATTTCAAAACGAGAGCCGACTGTCTGGCGACAGACGTCCCGAATGTGGTGCAGGACATCGCCTTCCAGCTGCACTCCTTTTTCAGAAATGGCTGAGGGCTCCACCCAATAGCGTCTTGTACCCATACCCCAACTCCTCTAGAGTAGATAGCCCACCCACTCCCCTTTTTGCAGACGGCCCTGCCATGAACGCCCCTCGGGAAGCCCAAAGTTATGGCAAAATTCCTTTTCCCTCTCAAGGAGAATACCCGTGATAAGGAGATGCCCCTTTGGCTGAAGCACTCGCCATAGGTCTTTTTGCAGACGCAGCAAAACCCCATCAATAATGTTGGCCACCACTAGGTCAAAGCTGAGGCTCGGCAAACCCTCGATCTGTTCATCCACGACCTGAACCTGTTGAGAACTATTGATCTGACAGTTCTCCCGAGCCACTCGTCGAGCTTCTGGGTCGATCTCAGTGGCCACCACGGCCTCTGCTCCCAGAAGCTCTGCCAGGAGTGCCAAAATTCCCGTTCCGGTTCCCACATCCAAGACCCTTTGAGGTTTAGGGCTCCTATGAAAAAGGGCCTCAATGGCCCCAGCCGCCAGCTGAGTGGTCTCATGAGTCCCTGTGCCAAAAGCCATCCCGGGATCAATTCGGATTTGATGATGAGCCGCCTCCGGGACTGAGCACCAACTGGGCACCAACCAAATATCCTTAACTAAGGGAAAGGGGACAAATCCCTTTTTCCACTCCTCCAGCCAATCACGATTTTTCTCTTCCCGAAGCTCCATAGCCAGTTCTGGAAAGAGACTCTTAAGTTTTTCCAGGAGAGTGGTGGTCTGGCCGGAAGTGGCGAAATAGACTTCTAGCTCTTTAAACTCTTTTTCTATGGTGACCGGCTCAAAATCAGCTGAATTCTGCTGAAATTCTAAAGCCTCACTCACTCCCTGAGCCCCCAGCTCGAAACAGTGATGGACAAAAAGCTCTTCTCTGTCAGCCGGAAGCTGATGCACCTGAAGGACAATATAAGACGATGAACTCATAACCCTTAAGGGTCTATCAGTTGACTGGCAAAGCGTCCAGATCCCTTTGCTCAGAGGCATGGGCTGACTTCATCTGAGCAGAACCCAGATCAAGACGATCCCCCAACATAATGTAATTATTCTCTAGCAGAGGCCGGCTTTCCCGGCCATAAATCCGATGCTCTCGGGCTACACTGAGGCCATTTTGCACATGAATAATTTCTACCTCTCCCACTTCTACCCTGAGCTCGCCAGGAGAGCGATTTTGAAAGCTATCATATAAACTGATTTGCCGGGTCACCATGAGCACCATACCCTCTTGCAAACCCTGCTCCCGGCCCGCATTGATGTAAAAGTCCCGATACACCACCTCGTCATCAGAAAGGGCCAGCGACTTGCGAGCATCAAAAATGGTCACGGCCTGGTTTACTGACTGAGCCCAAAGTGGAGAGAGAAAAGAGAAGAGGCTCAGTCCACTTAAGAAAATGACGGTGGTCACTAAAGAATTGGATTGCATAGATTCCCTCCCTGGGACCAACTTCCCTACTGGATTTTTTCTATGCCATCCTTGGCAGTTGTATTCAGCTTCATCCATCACTTCGGAAGAAATCGAAAAAGCCTTAAACAAAGGCTTTGAATCTGGACTCCTGATGGGTGGGAATTTTGGCCGGAAGGATTTATAGACTGGAGCTGGCTTCAGGGTCTCGAACTCGCACGGCCACTCCCCAGTCTAAAGCCTGACTCTTTATAGAGAGCTGAGGATTTTGTACCACTCGCTGCTGGAGGCGAGCAAAAATGGGCTCACGAATGGCCAGATGATTGTCCTGAAGGACCACTTGAGCCGCCAGTCGCTGAGCCACATTGATCACCACCGGCGCCTTTAAGTTTGCCGTCATCTGAGTGGGGTCATCGGGAATGGTGATAATACAAAAGTTTCGACTGCCTTGACTGGATTCCAACTTAAGACTCTGCAAATCATGCCGGGTGAGGTTGACCTGATACTCCGAGGTGAAGAGCTCTGGCTCCAAAACTGGAAAAGCAATGGATGGATCTTCACAACTCTGTAGCCATGCAAAAATTTCATCCGTTGGGTCATCGAGAAGAACAAAACGGCGCAGCTGATTAAAGCCTAACAAGCCCTCAGGAAAATGGATAACATCTTCCTCAGTGATTTGAACTTGTCCAAAGCGCGTGGTTTGAACCTCCATGACCCCTCCCTTGAAATAGGATGCCCACAATCTTAAGACACGACAAGACAAAAAAAGGCTAAAGTCGGGGAAATATTTATGCTCTGCGCTAATGGTTCAACTTAAAAAATGAGAGTTCAGCCTAGGTTTTCAGCAGTTTGGCCACTGCTCTGGTGCTGTCAGAGGATGTGTTGGCCGATTCTTGGTTCTGGTCCTGGATAGCCAAATACACTTCTTCTCGATGAATTTTGGTGTCCTTAGGGGCTTCAATTCCCAGACGAACTTGCTTTCCCTTTATCTGAACCACACGGATCCGAATATGATCGTCTATGGCTATACTTTCGCCGAGCTTGCGGGTGAGCACTAACATGGGCTCTTCTCCTTCAACATCCTGGTCAAAGTTTTCTCGGGCCTTTGAGTCTTCCCAGTGGCCCCTACATTCTGCTTAACGGCACAATTGAGCAGGAACCTTAGCTATTCTTTAGCTCACAGAATGTCAAGGAGTGGTGGAAAATCCCTAATGATTTATAGAATATACTTGCGGCCCTGGACCAGGGCCGAGGGAAAATAAAAAAATATTTTTTTTTAGCGCAAAAAGTCAAGAAGGGAGGGTTGTATCAACTTTCCCGAAGTGGCCAAGGTCGCCTGTAGGGTGCTCTCCGTCTTATTCATATCTGACACCACAGAAAAGATGTCCGCATCCTCCATCTGGGAAATGGCAATTTGATTATCCACCCGAGCCTGGTGCAAAGAGTGAAAAACATTATCCAGGGATGAGACCCGAGACCCCGCCTCTGCCCGAGCCATCACCACTTGCGAGAGGGCCTCGTCCAACAGGACCAAACTGTCTTGGATGGTCTCCTTGTCATTGGTTCTCAAGCCCACTTCCAACTGGCGAACCGCTCGGAAGAGGCTGACCCCCTGATCCTTCGCCCTGAGAGTCTCCAACTCTTCCACCTCATGAGCTGCCCCCCCCAAACTCGCAGGCCCGCGCAGGTTCAAAGCCTCCTCCTCAAGAGGCCTAGGAGCTCCTCCTCTTTCGAAGGGGGCCTCCTCTTGAGTCCGCCCCAAAAAGACTCTTTCCCCGGGCAAATTCATAACCACAAAGGCGCCCTTGTCAGTGGGAATTCTCATCTGTCCGCCGTCCCCACGATACTCACCGGAGAGAGCAAAGGGAGGCGTCGTGGTCTTAAAGCCTCCAAAAATAAAGCGATCTCCTAACTTGCGATTTCCAATTTGGACAATCTGGTCGTAAATCTGCTCCACTTCAGCGGCCGTGACCCGGCGAGAGACCTCATTGGCACTGGCATCATTGGCCTGAGAAAGGGCCAGTTCCTTAGCTCGCATCAGGTTTTCGCTGACCTCACTCAGTGACTGATCCGTAAACTCCAAAAAGCTGCGGGCATATTCTAAGCTTTTGAGATACTGTTGATTGCCTGCCAGATCCACGCGGGAAGCCAATACACGACTGGCTGCTACCGGATCATCTGAAGGCTTTGTTAAGCGCTTTTGCGAGGCCGCCTGATTTTGCAGCTCCGACATTTGCTGACGGTTCTTAGCCAGGTTGGAACTGACCTGGTTAAAAAGCATTTTATCAGCCACTCTCATCTTCTCTCACTCCCCTTGTCCATCAATAGCGCTTTAAATTCAAAACCGTATCCATCATCTCATCTGCGGCCCGAATCAAGCGGGCTGAAGCATCAAAGCTTTTCTGATATTCTATCATTTTTGTAGTCTCTTCATCGAGACTGACTCCACTGATGCTCTCGCGGATGTTCTGCAACTGCCCCAGAATATCTTGCTGTGAACTCACTGCAGAATTGGCCCGACGAGCCTCAATCCCGATTTGTCCGACCATGGAGGCATAAAAGCCATCGAGGGTACTGGCTCCATCACCCATAAGCTTGTTGTACTGAAGAGACGAGATGGCATTGGCCACCCGATTGTCCCCTGGCGAGTCTGGCGCCTGACCAGCAGCAATCCGTCCCACATCCTTTTGTACTTGTTGATGAAGACTCAAGCTCTGAGCGGCTCCTTGAACTTGAAGGGGCGCCTCAAAAAATAACTGCCCCTGCTCATTGTACTGATTAAAGCCTTCACTATGAGTCCGATTCACCTCCGTGGCCAGGGAGTAGGCCAACTGGTCCAAATCCCCTACAATGCGGTTAATGACTTGATCTCGGACTTGGAGCAGCCCCCCCACTTTTCCTCCATTCAGCTGCTGAGTCACATTCACAGGCTGAGCCCGCTCGGTGGGCTTATAGAAGATCTCCATATTGCCTTCGCGCTTGCCCGGCTTACCCTGGGTGGGAGCCACAAAAAGCTCTCGGTGACTATAGCCAGACACCAGGATGGCATTGCTTCCCGCAGTCACCGTCACCGCCCCATTATCTCCCTCTGCATAGCGGATATTGACCTTTTCCCCCAACTGTTTAAGTAAAAGGTCTCGACGATCTCGCTCATCATTGGCAGGAGCTCCATTGATCTCAACCACCTGAATTTTCTCATTGAGCTGAGCAATCTCCTTGGTCAATTCGTTAACTTCAGCCACATGAACCGTGATTTGATAGTCTGACTCATTCTGTATTTCACTCAACTGCTGGTGAACTCTCTGAAAGTCTCGAGTGAGATGCTCTGCCGTCTCTTTCACCAAAGTTCGAGTGGCCAAATTTTCCGGGCTACTAGCCAGTTCTCTGAATGAGTTAAAAAACTCAACAATATACTGATTGAGCCCCTTGTTGATTTGCTCATTAAAAACCTGCTCCACTCGAGCCAAGCTTTCTGCGCGGCCTTCGGCCAGGCCTAGATTGGCTCCCTCACGCTCAATCTGCTTTTCCAGATAACTATTATTAGTGCGGGTCACTTGGCTGATTCTAGACCCCGTTCCCATTCGGGTCCGGCCCGAGCCCACGGGCTCATTGGTTTGCTGCTCCACTCTCTGTCGAGAGTAGCCCTCAGTGGATTTGTTGGCAATGTTGTGACTTACTGTCTGTAAGCCAGCTTGGCTATTCATCATAGCCCGCCGGCCCACATCCATCATGCCCCATATGCGAGACATCCTGTCCTACCTTTCCCTTCTCTCGTCCTGAAAGAAGGCGAAGTCCAAACTAAGCTTCCCGACTCACCAACTGGCCCGAGGCCCCCATCTGAGAATCTTTCTCTCCTCGCCGCTGATAAGTAGGACCTTCTTTTAAAGTGTCACGAAGAGCCTTCATCGCTCCGGTAATGTTCTCTAAAGCGGACTGCACCAAGTTCTCATTCTGACTGTTGTAGCTCTGTACTCGCTTGAGCAGTAAGTCTAAAACAGAGTGAATGCTGCGAAGTCTCTCCGCTGTCGCAGGATCAACGAGGTGAGCCATCTCCAGGAGACGAGGCTCCTTGTCTTGGGGGAAGCCCAAGCTCTGGGCCACTTTCGTGGCTTCATGAAGCCGCCGCATTTCCAAATCTTTGGCCTTCATCAGCAAGGACTCTTTGCTGCGATTGTTTTCATTGAGCTCATCCAAACGAGCGGAAACCAGAATTTCCTTCTCTCGCCGAACCACTTCCAGTAAAAGTCGATAAACTTTTATTTGCTCATCCAAAATTTCAAACAACAGGTTCATCATCTCACGACTCCGAAGCCATCAGGTGCTCATTCACAAGACGGTCGGCAATGGTTGCGGCATCAGTCTTGTAGTTGCCCTCATCAATGAGCTTTTGCAGTCGGGCCACTTTCTCCATATCGACTTGCTCCATCTGTTGGGAGGCCAACTCCTTAGCTCGCTGCATGGTCTGTGCTCGCTCGCTCAAGTTAACCTTCTCAGATCTCGACCCAGCCTCAGCGGAGAGGCCTTTCGCTTTCGCTGAGGTGGCTCCAGTACGAGATCCTTGAGTGGCGGTGAGCCCTTGCATCTGACTGTTGAGCTTATCTCCTGAGACTTTCATAAAACCTCCATGCCCTTTGTCTTATTGTATCACAATGAGAGGCCCTCTCCCAATTTTCTGAGGTCTAGATCAGTAGCTCACCCTTTGTCCAGATCTGTAATGAGGATCTACAAACCACCGCTGGAGTCAATTTTTTCCTTGATTTGCTGGTAAATCATGTCGGCCAAACCTATTCCCCCAGACTGAGCCCACTCCTCCGCATACTCCTGATCCAGCTTCTGCTGGAATAGAGACTCGGCCGCACTTTGGGGAACCAGTCCAGAGTGGTCCACAGTCGACCTCATCGCCTTGATCATTTCCATCAGAAAGTGCTGCTCATACATCTGAGCGGCTTCTCGCAGCTGTCGATCCTGGGCCGATGGTTGTTGAGCGGGTGGGGCCACTCCCATTATTTTTAGATCTGTCAAAAGGGCCTCCAAATAAAAAAAAAGGGGGTGATGAGTCAGATCTTCTGCGTGCATCCTGCACTCGTCAGCAAACTCGGAACTTGGCCAATCCTTGGCCGGTCCTAAATATTGCCCTGTTTCCTGCGCGAAACGGTTGACTCTTGACCTTCCTGGTTCATTACCTCTAACTCACCGACCCCCCAAGGCCACCCTCACATCCATGTGTTGAGCGACCTAAAACTTTAAGTCCAATAATTATAAAATTTCCAACTCCCCCTGTAGAGCTCCAGCCGCCTTAATACTCTGAAGCACCGTGATCAAATCCTTGGGGCTCACTCCCATCGCATTCATAGCTTTAACAATATCTCCCACATTGGCAGCTTCCTCGAGGAGCATCACTTGATCCCCCCCTGAGCCACCAAGACCTCCTCTTTGCGCTGCCGGACCCCGATTTTCTAAAGAAGGCTCTCCCACCCTCAGAGTGAGATCTCCATGACTGATAGCCACTTTCGAAATTTTAACTCCGTGACCAATCACCACAGTTCCCGTCTTCTCATTGACCACCACCCGAGCCGCGGTGTCCGGATTGACTCTGAGAGACTCAATCAGGGCCAGTAACTCCACTCCCCTTCCCTCGTAGGCAGGTGGCACAACCAAGTCGATGGTGGCCGCATCCAGGGCCGAGGCGTATTTTCCGGCCAATTCCCTATTAATAGTGGCCGCCACTCGCGCCACAGTGGTAAAATCTGGGTTGTGAAGGGTCATTCGAAACATCCGGCGATTGGCAAATTCTGCACCCACATCTCGCTCAATCATAGCCCCATTGGGAATTCGTGCCACGGTCTCGTGAACGCCAGCACTGGAGTGCCCCACAAGCACCTGGCCTTGAGCTACAGCATAAATTTGCTGATCGGCCGCTCGCAGAGGACTTTGCACCAGAGTTCCCCCACGCAAGCTTGAGGCATCCCCTAGAGCACTGATTGTAATATCCATTTTGTTACCAGCCCGAGCAAAAGGAGGAAGATCTGCTGTGATAATGACCGCCGCAACATTTTGAGTGGCCCCGGGACCCTCCTCGTCTTGAGTTTTAACCCCCAGTCGGTCCAACATTCTTGCCACGCTCTGATTGGTGAAGTCCAAGTTGCTATCCCCGGTCCCATTCAGCCCCACCACAATTCCATATCCCACCAGCTGATTGCTGCGCACCCCCCGAATATTGGCAATGTCCTTGAGTCGGGCCGCCTCCGACTGAAAGCCTAAAAGACAAGCCATTAAGATGACAAAAATCTGTAGCAAAATAAACCTCTTGCTCACAGTGAAGACTCCCTTCTTCGCACTCCCACTATATCAAAGCGGGGATCCAGCAGGCGGGTGGCACTGATTCCGTCCTCGTTAAAATCTTCAGATCGAACAATTCCCGTCACAATCACTTGGTACTCACGAGCGCCAATCATCAAGGGCTGAGTCCCCTTAACACGATAATTCCCATCAATCAGACGTTCCACAACTCGCGTGGGAACCGTATTGACATTAAAATCCACCGCCTCGCTCGCCCCCCCCGGCGCAGCGCCAGTTGGCGAGGGATCGGTATCCGATTCAATTCCCGCACCAGCAGGGCCGCGAACTCGGTTTTGGCGCGCCTCCAATTGGTTTAGAAGGTTGCGAATCACCTTTGCTTTGCTCTCGAGTTGCTCGCGAGGGTCTCCATCAAGCTTGACGGCCAAAGGGTCTCCAATCATGCGAATGACATTTTGGGAAAACAGGTAGGCTCCCTGCCCCTCCATCACCCAAAGGGAGCCCGCAGGCCCACGCATCAGGGCCTCCTCTTCAAAGTTATCTCGATGCACTCTCCGGTACTGGCGATGATGAGTAGGAGGCATATTTGGATTGTCGGAAAAGCGCAGCGATTGAGAATTACGGCCCGCCGACTCCTCCGTCACCGGGGAACTGTGGTGACGGTTAAGAAAGGCTTTATAGCGCTGACCAAAGCTGGCACAGCCAGTGAAGATCCCCAAAAAAACGATGACAAGGAAAAGTCTTATCATTTCAGCTCCACCTCCCCATCGGCCACAACCACACCAGACAGCAGGGCCTGAGTTCGGGGGTGGCGGAGGTTGATTCGGTCTCCAATAAAGCCGTCTTGCTCAGCTAAAGCCTGACTGGTGATTTGCCAAAGCCCTTCACCTCGAGTCACACGGGCCAGCTGCCCTCTTTGAACAGCCCTTGGGCGCTCCACCTGCTGAGAATAAATCACTGATCGCGCAGCTAAGGAGCTCCTTAAGCGCTGTCCGAGGAGTTGCTCTTCACTGGGTGTGGCATCTCTTGCTAAGGTCATATCTCGCATCTCCCAGGTGATGTCCTGAGAGCTCACCCTCTCTCCGAAGTTCAAAGCTCTTGTGGTCACTGGGACTTTTCGCCGGACCTCAATACGCCCGTGAATCCAGTGAATTTGAGGCTGAGAGGATCTGTTCTCCACCTCTAAGGCCAGAGAAAAACTGCCCCTGGGTAAGTCATCACCCAGTCTCAAGGTCCAGGACCCCGAGGGGGCCACTATCCGAGGCAGGTTCAGTTGAGCAATGGAGACTTCACAATCTTGTGGGCACAATGCCCCCCAATGTTGCATGAGCTTCTTCCGGACCTGTACTTGATCCAGTAGGTGAGACACATTTTTGACAACAACCTGTCGGGGGATTTGATAGCTCGGCTTTGAGGTTTCCGCTCCTAAGCCCGCAAAACGAGCGACATGACGTCTCAGAACTTGGGAGATGGCTGCGTTGCTGAGAACCAACTGTTCACCCGCATCTGGAATCCTCCCTAATTCAACAGACCTTAAATGCGCCAAAAGCTCAGCACTGAGATCCGAGGGCTCCATAATATGCTTCAGTAAAAGAGGGCCTGACTCACGTAATTCAACAGAATCCCGAATCACCAAACGTAGACTGTGCTCCGAGGCATAGGCGATGGGAACCAATAACAGCCCCACAAAAACCAATAGAATTTTAAACTTCAAAGCCTGTCTCATTCAATCTCACCGAATATTGTTCATCAGCTGTAGCATCTGATCTGAAGCCTGTATCACCTTCGAGTTGGTCTCGTAGGATCTTTGGGTCTGAATCATATTCACCATCTCATCCACAATATTGACATTGCTGCGCTCAAGCTGGCCCTGAGCCAAGTAGCCCAGAGCGTTCTGCCCTGGAAGGCTTTGTTGAGGCTGCCCGCTGGCGGCCGTCGGCATAAAGAGGTTCCGGCCCGCACTGCGCAGCCCCGCTGGGTTGACAAAGTTCACCAGCTGAATTTGCCCAATGTTCTGTGGCAAAATGCCATCGCCCATCAAAACATTCACCTGGCCCTCTTGAGAAATCTCAATGGCCGCAGCCGATGGGGGAATCACGATTTGGGGAATCAGAGCATGGCCATTGCGATCGACGATTCGTCCATCAGGGGCTCTCTTAAAGGACCCATCTCGAGTGTAGGCAATTTGTCCGTTGGGGGTTTGAACAGGAAAGAAGCCTGGGCCCTGAATTTCCAAATCCAGCGGGTTTTTGGTGACCTGAGTGGATCCCTGTTCAAAGTCCTTTTGTACGGCCGCTGTACGGACTCCCATACCCACCTGAACCCCAGTGGGTGAAATCGAATTGAATCCCGTCTGAGCGCCCGGCTCTTTGATGTTGTGATAGAGAAGATCCTCAAATTCCGCCCGTGACCTTTTAAAACCCACGGTTGATGAGTTGGCCAAATTATTGGCAATCACATCCATGTTAGTCTGTTGCGCCTGCATTCCTGTTGCGGCCGTATTAAGAGACTTGAGCATTTTTCCCTACACCTGTTCTGGTTTCAACGAAACCTTAAGTTTTAGCCAGTTCATTGACGAGCTTCGCATCCATTTGATCAAAGGCTTTCATAGTTTGCTGGGTGCTTTCAAAAGCTCGTGATGCCCCGATCATGTCCGTCATTTCTTTAATAATATTCACATTGCTCCCCTCAAGAAATCCCTGTTGAACCTGTGCCTGATTGGCGGGAATCAGTTGAGCTTGGAAGTTTTCTCTGAGCATGTAATTAGAGTTTCCCACTTTTTGTAGAGCTTCATGATTGGGAACGGTTACGAGGGACAAGCGTCCCAGACTCTCTCCTCCCTCATAGAGTTCACCAGCAAGGGAAAGAGTGAGGTTGCGCGAGTTCACTTGGATGGTTCGCAACTGAGGATCCTGACCCATTCCCTCGCGAAGAACTGGATGCCCCTCTCGATTCACTAAGATTCCCTCGTTGGAGACATTGAAGGCTCCGTTTCGAGTCAGGCGAACCCCTTGAGGGGTGAGAACCTCAAAAAATCCATCTCCCTCCAAGGCCAAATCCAGGGGGTTGCCCGTGGGCTTGATCACACCTTGCGAAAAATCGGTATAGGTTCCTGCAGATTCAGCCAAAGCCCGGTCTCCACCCTGCATATCATAAAAGCTTTCAATAGAGGCTGGCACTCTTGGGACCTGAATCACATCCGGGGGTTTTTCATAACTGGTCAAATATTCCCGGAAAGTTTGCTCATCTTTTTTAAACGAAGTGGTGTTCACGTTGGCAATATTGTTAGCAATGGTATCCAAGCGCTGGCTCTGGACCATCGCCCCACTCAGAGCTGTGAAGATTCCCTTACTGCTCATGGAACACTCCTTTTGTTCTTAAAAGTTCAATAAGCAAGTGACATGCCACGGCCACAAGTTCCAAATCCGACTGGCCCTAGGTCGATGAGACTTGTGGCTGGTTTTTGATCTCCAGATGTTTTTGTTTAAAGTTGAGCCTCTGGCCAACCGATAAAAACTTGTGTCTCTTGGGTTTCAGCTGAACTCGACCAAAGTCAAGAAAGGCTCTTAGCCCAGTCATGATGCTGACATCAACACTCGCTTTCATGACAGTTGGTCCTCGACCTGAGGGACAATTTGGACCATACTCAGAAGGGATGAAAGAGAATGACAACCGACCTTTGGCTTTCCTACTTGGAGCCTTGATGGCGATGGCTCTCAGTGGAGGGGTGGCCCCCCTCAAGGCCTCCCCTCACCCCCCTCAAGAAGGGGGAGAGATTCGACGCTTAGCCGAGGAGATGGCTCGGCGCCGACAAGCTCTTCACCCTCATCCTCGCTTTGCCCCGGTGGACAATCAGCCCTTTTTTGATTTGCCAGTCACCTACAATCAGCATGTGCGAACTTGGATAAACCATTTCCAGGGACCCGGACGGCGCTGGTTTGAACGATGGCTCTCTCGTTCCCACCGCTATATGCCATCCATGAAGAGAACTCTGGTCGAGGCAGGACTTCCTCAAGACCTCATTTATGTGGCTATGATTGAAAGCGGCTTTTCACCTAGAGCAGTGAGCACAGCCTCGGCGGTGGGATACTGGCAATTTATCGCCCCAACTGCCAACCGCTATGGACTGAAAACAGACTGGTGGCTGGACGAGCGGCGTGACTACCGCAAAAGCACACGCGCTGCGGCTCGCTACCTCTCTGACCTCTACCGCATGTTTGACTCCTGGTATTTGGCCGCCGCTGCCTACAATATGGGTGAAGGCCGCCTCCGTCGACTGATCGAAAGACACAAAACCCGAGACTTTTGGATTTTAGCGCAAAAAAGAGATTTTCCCCGTGAAACTCGTGATTATATTCCAAAAATTTTGGCAGCCATGATCATTGCCAAGGCCCCTCATCTCTACGGGTTTGACAATATTACCCCCATGGCTCCTATGAGCTATGAATACTTTTATGTTCCGGGGGGGACAGATCTTGTCCTTCTTGCGGAGCACCTGGGCGTGCAGGAAAACACCCTAAAACGGATCAATCCAGAGCTGGTCAAGGGCTTTGTTCCCACCTTTGTTAACAGTCACCGGATTCGCATTCCTCAAGGTCAATCTCCCAGAGTTTCCCAGTATATCCGGGCCCAACTGTGAGCTCATCCTTAGAGAGCTGAAGATTCAATCAACAAATGAAGCTGACTCATGGCTTTAGAAAGATCTGTTGGCGAGACAAAAAAACTGAGACTTCCCTCATGAGTGATCACCTTTTCCACTGCCACATCCACAGCTTTGAGCAACTCTAGAGCCTGATTTAAAACAGGACTACAACTCAAGCCATAGCCCGACAGAGTCACTGAAGCCATCACTTGATTCAAAGAAGATAAGCCCCATTCATTTTTCTGTTGGGCTAAAGCTTCCAGAGAAGCAAGGCTCCAGTCATCTCCTGTCACCATAAAGCGGGTCCAGCCTGAGGGATCATGGACCGAGGCCAAAATCTGAGGCCAAGGCAGCTCCATCTTTCTAAGAGCCTTATCCAATTGCTCAAAAGACTGTGCCATCCCCTGTCCTGCCACTTGATAGTGATGAACTTTGGGATGACTGTTAATAGCCAAAATCTTTGCTTGTTCAAACATGGGCACCCCTTGAGTAATTAAAGTTCCTCTTTCTGGCAAAGTCGCACTTCCCACAAAAAGAGGGACTCCTTGAGCTTGAGCGAGCTCCACAGAACGATAGTGTAAAACTTTAGCTCCCCAAAAGCACATACGAGCCACTTGGTCATAAGACAGTTCTGAGTAATGGTGGGCCTGGGGAATGAGCTTTGGATCTGCGGAAAAAACACCACTCACATCCTTAAGAATTTCACAGCGCTCCGCTTTGAAGTGGGCCGCCATGGCCACAGCGGTGGTGTCTGATCCTCCTCGCCCTAAGGTAGTGACTTCCTTGCGACGAGGACTAACTCCTTGGAAGCCCGCCAACACAACCACTTTTCCCTCAGTCAAAGACTGTTCGATCCGAATGGGACGCAAGTCTGTGATTCGGGCGTTGCTGTGGGAGTCATCCGTCAAGACTCCGGCCTGACTGCCGGTAAAACTCACCGCCGGACAGCCCAGATCCTGAAGAGCCATACTCATTAAGGCCATACTCACCCTCTCACCTGTGGTGAGCAGCATATCCAGTTCTCTTCGCGCCGGCCTGGAGCTAATTTGGTAAGCTAAGCGAGTCAGCTCATCGGTGGTCTGCCCCATGGCGCTGACCACCACAATCACAGCCCGATCCTTCTGATAAAGAGAGGTGACATCTTTGGCCACCCGCTGAACATCAGCCAGGGTGGCTAAACACTTGCCCCCATACTTTCTCACCACCAACGGACGGATGGACAATCAGGCGCTCCTCGGTTCCGACAACTAGTGCTTCTTCTTGGTTGCCGTCTTTGTGGGAGCCGCTGCCTTCTCCGCCAACTCCTGCACGGCCTCAGCCTTTGGATCTGTGGGCTTGGCTTTGATGATTCCATGAGCCACTAAAATTTGCTGACGCAAATCTGCAGCCAATTCCCGATTGTCTCTCAGAAACTGCTTGGCCGCATCACGCCCTTGCCCCATGCGCTCACCCTTATGACTGTACCAAGCTCCAGATTTTTCAATCATGTCTAGCTTTACTGCCAAGTCGAGGATGTCTCCTTCAGCTGAAATCCCCTCTCCATAATTAAGATCAAACTCAACTTTGGCAAAAGGAGGGGCCATTTTGTTTTTGACCACTTTGACAGCTGTGCGGTTGCCCACAACCTCTTCACCTGCTTTTAGGGCTCCAATTCGACGCACATCCAAGCGCACAGAGGAGTAAAACTTGAGAGCATTACCACCCGTAGTGGTCTCTGGATTGCCAAACATCACTCCAATTTTCATGCGAATCTGGTTGATAAAAATAACCAGAGTGTTACTGCGACTGATGGCTGCCGTCAGCTTGCGCAAGGCTTGAGACATCAGACGAGCCTGTAAGCCCATATGGCTATCACCCATCTCCCCTTCAATCTCAGCTCGAGGAGTGAGGGCCGCCACTGAGTCCACCACCAAAACATCCACAGCTCCCGAGCGGACCAGAGTCTCAGTGATCTCCAAGGCCTGTTCCCCAGTGTCGGGCTGAGAAATCAACATATCCTCCACTCTGACACCCAATTTGCGAGCATAACTCACATCCAGAGCATGCTCGGCATCTACGAAAGCAACAGTTCCACCGGCTTTTTGCGCTTGGGCAATGGTCGAGAGAGCCAGTGTGGTTTTCCCGGAACTCTCTGGCCCGAAAATCTCCACAATTCGACCACGGGGCAAACCACCAATTCCCAAAGCAATATCCAAACTCAGTGCTCCCGTACTGTACACAGGAACCTGTCCATAGAGGCTAGACTCCCCACCCAACTTCATAATTGAGCCCTTGCCAAACTGCTTTTCGATGGACGAGATGGCGAGCTCTAAAGCCCGACTCTTTTCACTGCTGCTGGGGTTTGTGGATCCACTCCCTGACTGAATTGATGCCATAGTCTTTCACTCCTTCAAATAAGATCGATGGGAACTCCAACACTCAAACGCGGATTTGGCGCAAAAGCAATTCTAAAGCGAAAAGCCCGGCTTGGTGCTGAAGGTCTTGGCGCTGTGGTTCAGAGCCCTTTCCAAATAGTTGCTGCACCACCTCTTCAATTCCTGGGCCAACCACGGCAAAGCACACAGTCCCCACCGGCTTGTCCGGAGATCCGCCACTCGGACCGGCAATTCCTGTGACGGACACCGCCCATGTGCTGCGCATCACAGACCTTGCGCCCCGAGCCATGGCTCTTGCCACAGGCAAACTCACCTCTCCATAGCCCTTAAGCCAAGGCTTTGGCACAGCGAGCAAATCGGACTTCAGCTCAGCCGAATAAGAAACGACGGCCCCTTTAAAAAAGCGGGAGACCCCGGGCTCGGCGGCAATGGCCGCAGAAATTAAGCCCCCAGTACAGCTCTCAGCCAGGGAGAGGCTTTCCTCCCTCTGAGTCAAAATGGATTTGATCTCCTGCACTAAGCTCTGCATTCCCCCCATAATCTCTCTCCTCTAATTTAAAGACTCTGTCCCAGCCAGCCGGTGTTCCAGTAAACCCACTGTAAAATCAAATTACTAAAAACGCCGGCTAGAACATCATCAGCCACCACACCCAACCCCCCTGGGACCTTCTTGTCCACTTGACGAATGGGGGGAGGCTTAACTACATCAAAAAAACGAAAGAGCACAAAGGCCGCCAAAAAGCTTTGCCATGTGATGGGGAGCCAGAGCATGGCGACAGCAAAGCCCGCCACTTCATCAATCACCACTTCTTTGGCATCGTGACGCAAAGTCTGCTTTTCATAGAGTGAAGCCACGATCACGGCCAACATCACCAGGACCAAAGTGGCCAACATCCACAAAACCTCTCCTAAAAACGAGAGGGCCAAAACCAGGGGTAGGGCTGGCAAAGTGCCAAAGGTGCCTGGGGCCTTGGGCGCTTTGCCCACCCCACCCACTGTTGCCAAATTTTCCACCCAAAAAGACTTTTGCATAATTTTTCCTTGCCCCTCGACCAAAGTGCCTGCTCAGGGCTACTCAAAAACCTAAACAGGACTCCTCGCTCAGGGCAATCTCATTTAGCATAAAGTCATGACACTGAAAGAGATTCTTCGACTGGCCATGAAAAAAAACGCCAGTGATGTTCACCTCAAAGCTGGAATCATGCCTGTCATCCGTCGCCATGGTGTCCTGCGCCCCCTGGCCGCCAACCTCCCCTCTCTTTCGGGAGAGGAAATTGAAAAAATGGCCTTTGAGTTAATGGACGATCGCCAAAAAGATCAGTTTGTCCAGTTTCAAGAGATTGACCTGGGCTATGGAGTTTCGGGGCTTGGGCGATTTCGGGTAAATGTCTTTCGTCAGCGCGGCACCCTGCGAATGGTGATTCGCAATATTCCCTTTGTGGTGCCCACCTACCAGGAGCTTCAACTGCCCGAGGTCATTCAAAAAATTGCCCTCAATGAAAGAGGTCTTATTTTAGTCACTGGAGTCACTGGCTCTGGGAAGTCATCCACTTTGGCCGCCATTGTGGATGATATCAACCGCAGAAAAAACAAACATATACTGACCATTGAAGATCCCATTGAATTCCTCATTCGAGACAAAAAGAGCATCATCACTCAAAGAGAGCTCGGCGTGGACTCGACCAGCTATTCGAGGGCTCTCAGAGCCGCTCTGCGACAAGACCCCGATGTGATATTAATTGGGGAGATGAGGGACCGAGAAACGATCGAAACAGCCCTGATTGCCGCAGAAACCGGCCACCTCGTTCTTTCCACCCTCCACACCATGGATGCTCAAGAGACCATCAATCGCATTTTGGCGGCCTTTGATCCCCATCAACAGTATCAGGTTCGCATGCAGTTGGCCTCAGTCCTCAAGGCTGTGGTCAGTCAGCGACTCGCACGAAAAGCGGATAAAAAGGGCTTTGTCCCGGCTGTGGAAATCCTCATCAACAATAGTCGAATCAAAGATATGATTGAAAACCCAGAAAAAACCCGCATGATCACCACGGCCATTGAAGAAAGTCAGGTGGCTTGGGGAATGCAGTCCTTTGACCAGAGCCTCATGAAGCTGCTCAGTCAGGGTCAGATTGACCTCGATGAGGCCTTAAGTCTCTGCAGCCACCCTGAGGACTTTCGCGTGCGAGTGTCTGGGGTTACAGCCATGGATGGTAAAAAGTGGACCGATACGGACCACAATATTGCCCCTTCCAAAGAGGAATCCTGGGATGGCCTAACTGATGTAGAGATTGAGGAGCCCACCATTCCTCTCGGCAGTGAAGAAAATTTGAAGAAAAAGGCCTCCGGCAGTGGTAAGTGACCTACATGGAAGAGAAAGAGCATGAACTTCGTCAAGCTCGGCATTCCCTAGCCAATATGTTGGCACGCCGGGACCATTCCGAATTGGAGTTGCAGCAGAAGTTAAGTTTACGCTACTCGCAGGAAATTGTTGAAACAGTTTTAACAGAAGCAAAAGAAAAAAAATGGCTCTCCTCTCCCGAGGAACTGGCCGAAAGAGTCTCCGAGCAACTGCATCGTAAACTCAAAGGGCGCCGCTACATTACTCAATACCTCAAAAAGAAAGGACTTCCCTTACCCGCCCTATGCCCTGAGCGGGAACAGGAAAAAGCCCAAGAGCTGCTGGCCAGACACTTTCAGTGGGATCTCTCTGACTCAACTCAGAGCCTTCCACTCAGTGAAAAGCAAAGGGCCTTTCACTACTTGCAGAGGCGCGGCTACGAGGAAGCCCTTATTAGAGACCTGCTGTTCTAGCGGTGGGCCAGCTGGGTGGCGCCAAAATTGATTAAAGTCTGGCGAAAAGCTTGAGTGGCGGGGCCGCACTGACTCCATATGGGGCCCAAAGAGGTTCCGGCCGGGGGTAAAAACATGCTGACCTGTTGGGACGACCCTTTGGCCACGACTCTGGGAGTACGAGAGGTCAACTCCCGCAAGGAAGGGGAACCCGAGCCCTGACCGGCCACTAAGGCCCTGTCAAAGCCATATTTTTCCGGATCCCCAGCCACAAAATAGAGAGCGAGAACTCGATAAACATAATCTAGTTTAGAAGTATCGGGGAGCAGTCGGCGTCGAACCACTTCTCTAAAGCTGTAGTCGTAGTCGCGGATGGGCCGGATCACCTGATTGGTTCCTCCTCGTCCCAAATTGTAAGCCAAAATGGCCAAAGTGGCGTCTTTAGGGAAAGCCCGCATATGCTCCTGAAGATAGCTGGCTGCCCCACAGGTGGAGGGGATCAGATAGCGACGGCCATCTTGCACAGAGGGCAGTTGACCTCCCGGATTGCGCTCTCTGTCCACATGCAGCCCTCGATCGCGAGCCGTTCCATGCTGAAACTGAAAAGGGCCCGTGGCCGACTCTTCCTCATTGGCGGCCACCTGAATGTCGTAGTGACCAGAAGTAAAAAAACTCGACTCCACAACGGTGATATAGGCCATAGGGGGAGGCACTTGATAGTGATTGAACGTGTCCTCCAGTAAAGGACGAAAGGGAGCCGAAAACCTCATAAACCTCTCCAACTGACCCGCTCTCGATCCACTTCCTCTTTTTGACAACTGAGCAATAGCTCTTTGCACGCCAGACAAAGAGTAATTGGCCTCTAACTGTTCCACAGCTCGACGAATATTTGAGTCTGACAAGTTGGAGCGTAAAAAAGACTGAGCCTTGGCCCCACGAAAAGTGCTGCCTTGAAGAGAGGCTCCTTTCTCCTCTTCCCGAATGAATTCAACGGAGGGCTCCAGCTCATGGTCTCCATCAATCTCCAAAATAACTTGGACACTGGCCGTGGGCGCTGTGACCTGAGGTTGAGATGTCATCAACTCCACCTGAAATGTCGTTATGTCCTTGTCCTCGGGATTACCAAAAAGAGTGACTTCTCCCACCTGCAACTGAGAGGCGGACAGTCCAGAAGCCTGAACCGGGGTGGGAATGCCTGAAGCCAGAGAGGGGCCGAGGATGGTGAACAGCACCTTCTCCTCGGACTGGGGGGAGGTCTCCTTGCTTTCCTCACTGTCCAGAATGTCCACAGAGTAATAGGCCGGCCCCATGGGAATGGCCCACTGGTGAAACTGAGCTCTCTCGGTTTGTCTTAACTTTTGCAGCTGGCCATCCAACTCAGAGGAACCAGAGGATGGGCGCCCCCCCTCTGAGGTGGGGCTTTGAGTCACCTTTTCTCGCAGTCGCACTCGGGCGGGGTAGCTTCGATAGTACAAAGTGGTCTCCGCCAAAACTCCAGAGGTATCTTGAACCCCAGAGATCTGCTTAAGTTGAATCTGCCCTAGGGTAATATCTTTGGCTTCACTGCTGCTGTGGTCTCGAGTGTCCACTATCTGACCACTGATTTGGTAGACTACCCCCTGGGGAGAGGCCACTGAAGCCGGGGAGAGTTCAAAAACCGAAGACTCGGGAAGGGACTGAAGGTGACCTACAAAATAGAGAATAGAGGGCTCCAACTGACCCCCTTCCAAAATCTGGACCTGAAGACGATAGCTCTGCTGGCCGCGAAAGGCTCGACGCGAGAGGGCCTCAGCAGAGTCGGCCCCTCCTTGAGCGGTTTGGGCATCAAAGCGCTCCAACTGAGCACTCAGGACAGAATTGGCCAACTCCTGATTCCTCAGCTCGGCCGCCGTCAAGCTCTCCCCCTCCTGGGGTATCATTTGATTTTTGTCGTCCTGAAAGCAGCGTTCACCCAAGCAGTCCATGGGACCGGCTACAAAAGGACGACCCATGGGGTCAAAGCCCCCTGTAAAGAGAGGGTTATGAAGAGGGCTGTCCGTGTCTATAGCTCCCATTCCACAGCCTGAAAATAGCGACAGGGCCATGACTGGGGCCATGACCAGAGTGAAAACTCTTACAGTCCACTTGTTTTCTTTTATCCACTCCATCAAAAGGCACTCCTTGAGGCTTTATAGCCTCCCCTCTTAAGAGCAAGGCCTAGGCCAGCTCTCTTTTCGCGCCTGATAGACGCCGCCCTATGACCTTAAGCAAATGATCTAATTAGGTTTTTTGAAAAATAGTCAGGGCCTCAGGGCCCGAGTCCTAAAGCCCCTTTGCGGCCCCTAAAGGTCGCTGAGGGGCAATTTTTGGCCCCTTGACTCTCCAGGGCCTTTAAGGGGACAAAGGGGCCTATGAGCGACAATAATACCAGCCCCAATCCCCCCACTATTCTCGGCCCCGAACACCTCAATATGGGCGGCAAAATGGTTGATTTTGCCGGCTGGAAAATGCCTGTGGAGTACGAGGGCCTCAGAGCCGAGCACCTCCATGTCCGGAAAAAAGTGGGACTCTTTGATGTGTCCCATATGGGAGAAATCCGCCTCAAGGGGCCAAAGGCTCTGGATAGCCTGGAGTGGCTCACTTCCAATTGGGCAAGCCGCCTAGAACCTGGCCAAGCTCAGTACACACTTCTGACCAATGCCGCCGGAGGCGTGGTGGACGATTTGATTGTCTACTGCATGGAGAAAGGCAGTGACTACCTTTTGTGCGTGAATGCGGCCAACAAGGATAAAGATCTTTTGTGGATCATGGACCATCACTTGGGCTGCGAAGTGGTGGATGAAAGTGAAGACTGGGGGCAAATTGCCGTTCAGGGACCTCAGGCTTTAAATCTTTTAACCCGAGTTCTATCTCCTGCCATTCAGGATATCCCCAGCTTTCACTTTGCCCCTTTTCTCTTCCAGGGCCAGGAGGTGCTGGTGGCTCGCACGGGCTACACCGGAGAGGACGGAGCGGAGATCTTTGTGCCCACAAGTAAAGCTGTGGCCCTGTGGCGGGAACTGCTGTTGAAAGGTGAGGACTTTCCCGCCAAGCCCATTGGTCTTGGGGCCCGAGACACTCTGCGTACGGAAATGAAGTACCCTCTCTATGGCAATGAACTCACTGACCTGACCAACCCCTACAGTGCTGGTTTGGGCTGGGTGGTGAAACCCGATAAAAAAGATTTTATGGGGCGTGAGCAAATGCTGGCCGCCAAAGAGGCTGGTCTACCCCAAAAACTCGTGGGCTTTAAAATGCTGGACAAAGGCATTCCTCGCCACTCTTACCCCTTGTTTTCTTTTGACAATAAGGAAATCGGCAGGGTAACAAGTGGCACCATGTCTCCCTCTCTCAACGAAGGTATCGGCATTGCCTATGTGGATAAGGCCTATAGTGAAGTGGGAAGCGAGTTTTGTGTGGACATTCGCGGCCGCCGCATCCGCGCGCAAGTGGCAAAAACCCCTTTTGTGAGCCCCAAAGGCTCATAAAATGGATTTCAGAATGAAGGAGCAAAAGGGCTATGTCTAACTTCCATATTCCCGAAGAGTTCTATTACACCAAAGATCACGAGTGGGCTCAGGTGGATGAAAATGTGGTCACTGTGGGCATCACTGAGTACGCCCAGGACGCCATGGGCGAAGTCGTCTATGTGGATTTGCCTGAGGAAGGTCACAAGGTCACCCAGGGCGAAACCTTTGGGGCCATCGAGAGCGTTAAAACAGCCTCAGATCTCTATGCTCCGGTGTCGGGTACAGTGATCGAGGTCAATGCCGCCCTCAATGAAAACCCTGGGCTGCTCAATGATGACCCCATGAATGAAGGTTGGTTACTGCGCATTGAAATGGACTCAGAAAAAGAGCTGGCCAATTTAATGCGAGCTCCCGAATATAAAAAGCTGATTAAATAAGCTGAGTCGGCTATTGTGTGAAGTGAAATAGAAGTTTTCTTTGTGCCCGGGTGGTGGAATTGGCAGACACGCTAGACTTAGGATCTAGTGCCGAAAGGTGTGCAGGTTCAAGTCCTGTCCCGGGTACCATGTTTCTGCGGGAGCAGGATGCCCACTTATTCTCTCACTGAAGATCAGCGGATGATTTTGGATTTGGCCGAGAGCTTTGCCACCAAAGAGATGAGGCCCGTGGCCGCACAGTGGGAGAAGCGCGCGACCTTTCCCCATGAGGTCCACAAGAAGGCCATGGTCGCTGGCCTGCTCAATGTGGTGGTGCCCGAGGCCTATGGTGGACCGGGCTTAAGTTACTTGGATTTTATAATGGTCACCGAAAGATTGGCTCACGCCTGCGTGGGTCTGGCCGGTGCTCTCAGCCTAAACAATATGATTGCCGATGCCTTGTTGGTCGGTGGCAGTGAGGAGCAGAAGACCAAATATTTGGGGCGTATGCTGGCGGGTGAGGTGGGTGGCTATGCCATGACCGAGCCGGCAGCTGGCTCCAATGTGGTGGGCATAGAGACCCTCGCGGTAAAAAAAGGCAATAACTACTTGATCAATGGCAGCAAGACCTGGATCTCCAATGCGCCTGTGGCCTCATTTTTTATTGTTTTTGCCAAAACGGATCCTGACTCCGGTCACAGCGGTCTCAGTGCTTTTTTGGTTGAGAAGGACACTCCTGGCTTGCGCTTGGGCAACAACTTGGAAAAGCTCGGACAAAAGGCCTTTCCTGCCGCCGAGCTCTTTTTTGAAGAGATGGTGGTTAGCAGTGAGCAGAGGATGGGTGCCGAGGGGGATGGTTTTTCCATTGCCATGAAGGTATTTGATCGCTCCCGCCCCATGGTCGCAGCCCTTGGTGTTGGCCTGTCCCAGCGGTGTCTAGATGAGAGTCTTGCTTACGCCAAGCTGCGCACAAGTATGGGCAAGCCCATTGTTCAGCATCAAATGGTGGGGAGCAAGATTGCAGAGATGGGAATGCGCACAGAGGCCGCTCGTCTGCTCACCCACCAATCCGCCGACCTGTTGGATAGGGGTGAACGCAACACTCTCCAAGCAGCCTATGCCAAAACCTTTGCCAGCGATACAGCGGCCTGGGCCTCCAGTGAGGCGGTGCAAATTTTTGGCGGGATGGGTTACAGTGTGGAGTACCCCGTGGAGAAGTTGTACAGGGATGCCAAGGTCTTACAGATTTATGAGGGCACCAATGAGATTCAGCGCCTGATTATGGCGCGGGAGCTGAGTAGGGAGTGAGCGCGGTGTTAAAGGGTGTTCGCATTGTTTCAACGGCCATCAATCTACCAGGACCGGTGGCGGCCCACCAACTCCACCAGTTGGGGGCAGAGGTGGTCAAAGTGGAGCCCCCATCGGGAGATCCCTTGGCAGCTGCGGCTGCGAACTACTATGGTCAATTGGTAGCCGGTCAGGCCGTGATGACTCTTGATCTCAAGAGCAGCCAGGGGCAGAGGGACTGGGCTGACCTTTTAAAAAATACCGACCTTCTTTTAACCTCTTCCCGCCTTCACTCTCTGGCCAAACTGGGTGTGGAGTGGTCGTCTTTGCAGGCCGCCCACCCGAGGCTCTGTTGGGTGGCTATTGTCGGCCATCCCTCACCGGAGGATGAGCAGCCGGGCCATGACCTCACTTACCAGGCGGAGTCCGGCTTGCTGCTCGACACCCAAAAACTTCCACCCACCTGTTGGGCTGATTTGATCGGAGCCGAGCAGGCCGTTCGCGCTGCCCTGGCGACTCTTTATGGCCGTGAGAAGTCGGGGCAAGGGCAGTACTCTGAGGTCGCCCTGTCCCGGGCCCTCGATCTCTTTGCCGGGCCCTGGCGGGCCGGGTTGACCCGAATGGGCGGTGTTTTGGGCGGAGCCTTGCCAGAGTACAACCTCTATCCCACTCGTCAAGGTTGGTTGGCGGTGGCCGCACTGGAAGGCCACTTTAAGGAGTCTATACAAAAAGAGCTGGCGGTTGAGGATTGGAGCTATGAGAGTTTAAAAAATGTGTTTGCAGGTCAAACAGCCCGGGAGTGGGAGCAGTGGGCCAGGGCGCGCAGGCTTCCCCTTGCGGCGGTCAAGGAGGTGGAGTGATGGATTTAAATGGTAAAACAGTGATTGTTACCGGAGGAGCTTCCGGTTTAGGCGGGGCCTGCACGGAAGTTTTTGCCAAAGCCGGCGCCAATGTGATGATTGCCGACCTCAACGAGGAGGCCGGCCGCTCTATGCAAGAGCGAGTGGGCGACCGAGCAATGTTTGTGACCACCAATGTGGCTGATGAGAGCTCTGTTCAGGCCATGGTGGATCGCACTTTAGACCATTTTAAGGGCATTGATGGTCTGATCAATTGTGCCGGCATTGGCATTCCCGAGAAACTGCTGAACAAAGAGGGCGAGCCCCACCGCCTCAAAACTTTTTCCAAAGTGATCGAGGTCAACCTGATCGGCACTTTCAATGTGATTCGCCTAGTGATTGCAGCCATGAACAAAGTGCGCGCCCCCGAGGCTGTGGAGCGGGGAGTGATCATCAACACCGCCTCGGTGGCGGCCTTTGAAGGGCAGATTGGTCAGCTCTCCTATGCGGCCTCCAAGGGTGGAATCCTTGCCATGACCTTGCCTCTGGCGCGAGAGCTCGCACCCATGGGTGTTCGAGTGATGACCGTGGCCCCGGGAACCTTTGACACTCCCATGTTGGCGGGTCTGCCTGACAAAGTGAAAGTGGCCCTGGGTCAGCAAGTGCCCTTCCCTCCCCGCCTCGGAGACCCTAAGGAGTTTGCAACCCTGGCCCAACATATATTTGAGAATGAAATGCTCAACGGCGAAGTGATTCGCCTAGACGGTGCCCTGCGCATGGCCGCCCGCTGATGGGCAGGCCATCACCAATTGGGTCCACAACTAACTGGCTTTTTTATTTTCTTTTTTGCCGACCACCCGGCAAAGAGCCTCATAAACGTCTTTTTCAAAGGGCTGACCAAAACCATGGCTAATCATGCTCAGGGCCTCATCATGACTGTAGGGCTTTTTGTTAAAGCGGGGGTTGGGCATGACCATATTGAGAAATTCTGAGGCCAAGCCCACGATTTTAGCCAGGGGATGAATTTTTTGTCCCCTTAGGCGCTGAGGATAGCCACTGCCATCATTGCGCTCGTGGTGTTGAAAGACAATGGCCATAAGGTCATCTGATTTTAGCTTTAGGCTTTTGAGCATTTCGGCCCCACGTAGGCAGTGCTGCTGGTACTCCTTGAGTTCAGCCGAGTTCATGCGCGCCAGAGGTTTGTCCAAAATCTCCGGAGGAACCTGCGACTTGCCAATATCATGCATAAAGCCACCCAAAGCCAGAAGCTTCATGGTGGCCGGGCGCTGAAAGCCCATCTCATAGCCAATCACTGGGGCCAGAATAGAGGCCGCCACCGCATGGCCAGCCAAGTGGTGGTCCGCCGAGTGAAGAATTTCAAACATGGACAGAATATCGTAATCCGAGTTGACCATCTCCAACACCGCATCGGCCGTCTTGGTCGCCGCACCAAAGGTCTCCAACTCAATACCTAAGTTTTCAAAGCTTCGATAGACAGAAGATGTGGCGTTCTGTAGCAAAAAAGCCTTTTTGGTCATATCCAAAAAGCGCTGGGAAATACCAGCCTCGGCAAAACTGACGGCCGAGTCACAGATTTTCTTTAAGTCCTCGTAAGATACAAAAAGATGAGTGATATTCTTATCTAAAAACTTGTTTAAACGCTCCTGCTCAAATTTGGCTCCAGACTTAAAAACCAAAATGTCCTTAGCGCTGCCCAGACGAATGTAGAGATCGGCCGGAGAGACCATGCCGTTCAAGAACTCGGCAATGGCAATGGGGACCATTTTCTGCTGTTCTGAAACCTCTTCACTGGTCTCAGTTTTGGCGTCATCACTCATATTATGTGAATCGACCCTTCTGGGAAAAGCCTGAAGTCCAGTTTCAGTAGCTGAAATTCAACAGGGGCAGGTTCACCTTCACCTCTCGACTTTTGTCTCGGGCCTCAATGGCAAAAGCAGCGGTGATAACAATCACATCCCACCAAGTGTGGACAAAAACACTCTCACCCAAAGTCCAGTTATTTTTCTGGGTCAAATAGCCCAAATACCAGCCGGCGATAAACTGAGGCCAAGGCACATCCAGACCCACTGAACCCAAATGGGCTAAGGCAAAGGCGGCCGAGGTGACTGTATTAGACCAAAAGGGACTGTTCCACGACTGCATGAGCACCGGCATCATCCAGCCGCGAAACAGGGCTTCCTCATGAGTTCCCGCCAAGTAGGAGTAAGCGCCCCCATAAAAGACATCGCTCGGCCCAAAGCCATTGCCAGAAAAAAGCTGTGGATAATCAGAAAAATTCAATGCCACCAGCCCCCCAGCCACCACAAGGGGAATCCAAGTGGTGGATCGGCGCAAATAGCCAAAGCGAAAGGGAGCCAGCAAGAGCTCATCCACTGTCTCCTCTTCAGCCAAAAAGGCAAACTGCCCTTGCGCTTGGCGGCTGCGCACGGCCGAGCGAAAGCTGTGATAGGCACTAAAACTCCCCGCCGCCATATAAATTTGGCTTCCCAAGAGAAACTGACGCACATGGGAGTTGCGACTAAAAATATCATCCTCCCAGTGGGACTGACTCAAGTCTTCCCACATGACCCTTCGGGCCGAGCTCTGCAACACCAAGCCCCCCAGGGCCACTCCACTGTAGAGGCTAGCTCCCTCCCACTGTCCTTCAAACCACTGATCAAAGCCGGGAAAAATCGCCGACATGATGGGGGGAATAATGTAATTTCTCGGGCGCTCTGGCTCGCGAGGCAGCTCCAGTGAAAAAGCTCTGGAAAAAAAATTAGACTGATTCTGAGAAGCTGATCCCCAAGCGCCCAAAGGGGTGGCGGTGCCAGTTAAAAAAACCAGCGCCAGTAACTTCTTTCCAGCCCAGGACCAAAGATACATCTGCCTTTTACCCTTTTTCATGTTTAAACCCTACTCAAAGCCCTTTTGTCGGCTCTGCTTACGCTCGCTCTGTCGCCGCTTCTCCGTCAAGCGCTTTTCCACCGCTGATCTCTTGGGCCGAGTGGCTTTACGCGGCCGCGGCGGAGTCAGAGCCTCTGTGAGCATCTGCTCTAACTTGGCCAGGCAGTCCTGCACATTGCGCTGCTGGGAGCGAAAGCGCTGACTGCTGATCACCACCTCTCCGGCCTCCGTAAAGCGCTGGGGGTAAAGACGGCGCAATCGCTCCAGAGCTTCTAAGGGAAGGCCCCCATCCCGAGCTGGGTCCCAGTGCAAGGTGGCCTTGGTGTTGAGCTTATTGACATTCTGCCCCCCCGGCCCCGAGCTGCGGGAAAATGTCAGCCGATAGTTCTTAGGCTTCATAGAGGCCACTATGGTCCAGCTCTGTCCTCATTTCAAGGCTTGATCCCCTTCAACTGAATCTGTAATCTGGGTGGCCAAATACAAACGACCAAAAACCCAGGAGATCATGGTGGCCGAAAAAAAGAGAATTGAACTTAAGGACTACGAGCCCCCCCACTACTGGATCCGTCAGGTGTCTCTTCATTTTGATCTCCACGAGGATCACAGCCTGGTCACTGCGGTCTCTCAATTTGAGCGCAACCCCAAGTTTGAGGCGGAAACTCCTTTGATATTGGATGGACGGGATATGGAACTGGTCTCCGTCAAGTTGGACGGCCAGGCCCTGAACCCCTCAGCCTATTCTCTGAGCCCTACTCAACTGGTCCTGCCCTCGGTGCCGGAAAGGGGGGAGCTGGAGGTGGTCACCCGAATTAAACCTCAGGAGAACACGGCTCTTGAGGGTCTTTATAAGTCAGGAAATATTTTTTGCACTCAGTGCGAGGCCCATGGCTTTCAGCGCATCACCTACTTTGTGGATCGCCCCGACAATATGGCAGTCTACACCACGCGTATTACCGCCGATCAAAGCCTCTATCCCGTTTTGCTCTCCAATGGCAATTTGATCGACAGCGGCTCTCTTCCCGAGGGCCGACACTTTGCCACCTGGGAAGACCCTTTTAAAAAGCCCTCGTATCTTTTTGCCTTGGTGGCGGGCCGCTTGGATGTTTTGGAAGACGAGTTTGTCACCTGCTCTGGACGCAAGGTGGCCCTTAAAATTTACACCGATCCCGGACGCACTCACAGGGTGAAGTTTGCCATGGAGTCGCTGAAAAAATCCATGGGCTGGGATGAGGAGCGCTTTGGCCGCGAGTACGACTTAGACATCTTTATGGTGGTGGCCGTGGATGCCTTTAATATGGGGGCCATGGAGAACAAGGGACTCAACATTTTCAATTCCATGGCCATTCTGGCGGACTCAGATACAGCCACCGATGCCCGTTTTGAGCATATCGAGAGCATTGTGGGCCATGAGTACTTTCACAACTGGACCGGCAATCGCATCACCTGCCGGGATTGGTTTCAACTCAGCCTTAAAGAGGGGCTGACCGTCTATCGGGACCAGGAGTTCACGGCTGATATGAGATCCCGGGCGGTCAAGAGAATCGATGATGTGGACAGCCTTCGCAATAGCCAGTTTAAAGAAGATGCTGGCCCCAACGCCCACCCCGTTCGTCCCGAGTCTTGCTACTCGGTGGATAACTTTTATACCGCCACTGTTTATGATAAAGGAGCCGAAGTCATTCGCATGATGGCCACCCTGCTGGGGGAAAAGGGATTTCGCAAAGGAATGGATCTGTACTTTCAGCTCTATGATGGGCAGGCCGTGACCACTGAGCACTTTGTCCAGGCCATGGAACAGGCCAATAATGTGGACTTAAGCCAGTTTCGCCTGTGGTACTCCCAGGCAGGCACCCCCCAAGTGGAGGTGAAGTCCCACTACTCCCCGGAAAACAACAGCTTCACCTTGAAGTTTCGCCAGAGTCTGCCCAAGGTGGCCGGGCAAGAAAAGCCCTTGCCCATGGTCATCCCCCTGCGCCTGGGTCTTTTGGACAGTCAAGGCCTGGAGATTACCCTGCGCCTTCAACCCCAGCTCCAAGAGGTCGGCTCCCTTTCCCAGGAGTCTCAATCTCAGCTTTTCTCATCTGGAAACTCAGACTCCGCCTCCCGCCTCAATCGACTTATGCACCAAGACCTCTTGGTCCTCACTCAGGCCGAGGAGAGCTTTTGCTTCACTCAGGTGCCCGAGCGCCCCACGGCCTCTTTGCTCCGCCACTTTTCAGCTCCAGTGCAACTGCACTACGAGATCTCCGATGAGGAGAGACTCCATTTGATGAAAAAGGACTCCGACCCCTTTAACCGCTGGGAGGCCGGGCAAAAACTGCTACTCAAAACTCTCCTGCAGCTGGAAAGGGATCTGTCCCAGGGGGGAGCTCCCCGGCCTGTGGCTCCGGCCTTGATCGAGGGCTTTAGCCACTGCCTGCAGCAGGGGATGGAGGACCCTCTCTTCTCTTCCCGACTACTGGATCTTCCCACCTATGACTATGCCGCCCAATTCTGCTCTCCACTGCGCCCGGACTTTTTATTTTTAGCTCTGCACAGCTTGCGCTCCCAGTTGGGCTGGCAGCTTAAAGAGCAGTGGCAGAGCCTTTATGGGGAATTGGCCGACAGCCTGACCCAGCCGGCAAAGGGCCACGACTCTCGCGCTCAGGGCTTAAGAGCCCTCAAGAACCGGGCCCTTCACTACTGGCTGGCCGCCACTGATCCAGCGGCCCATGGACTGGGTCACAGAGCCAATGGAGCCAGTCGCAAAGCGGCCCCCGGAGGTCAGTCAGCCTTTCCCTCCCCTCCCGCGGAAGCTCTGAAGGCGGCCGAGAGCCAGTACTTCTCAGCACAAAATATGACCGACCGAGTGGCCGCCCTCGAGGGCCTCAAAGACCACCCCTGTCCTGAGCGGGACCACTGCTTTGCCGACTTTTATCAGCGCTGGGGCCAGGACTCGGTGGTGGTCAACACTTGGTTTAAATTGGAGGCCGCCAGCCATAGGCCTCAGGCTCTAGAAAAGCTTGAAGAGCTGAGTCGGCTTCCGGTGTTTAGCTTCACCAACCCCAACAATGTACGCAACTTGATTGGTGGATTCACTCATGGCAATATTTTGGCCTTTCACGCCCAAGACGGCAGTGGCTATGGCTACCTGGCCGACCAGGTGATTTTCCTAGATCAGAAAAACCCCCAGCTCGCAGCCCGTTTGGTCCAGGGCCTGGAGGACTGGAAAAAACTGGAGCCCCACCGCTCGGAGCTGATGAGAACTCAGTTGGAGCGTATCACCATCCAACCCAACCTCTCTCCCAATAGCTTTGAGCTGGCCTCCAAAGCCCTTGACGGCGGCCCCTGATGAGCCCTACAACTGAGGGCCAATTTTAGGAATTCTCGAGCTCGGTTGGCGGAATTGGTAGACGCGCTAGATTCAGGTTCTAGTGGGGGTAACCCTGTGGAGGTTCAAGTCCTCTACCGAGCACCATTTAAGAGGCTCAAAAAGAGCTGGGGAGAAGCCCGATGAGTTCAACAAACACCTCTAAAAATATTGTGATTGTCGGAGCCAATCGGGGAATTGGCCTCGAGTTTGCCCGCCAGCTGAGTGCAGACAAAAACAACCAGGTCTTTGCCCTGTGCCGGAAAGCCAGCCCCCAACTCAAAGAGCTGCCCTTAAGACTCATCGAGAACTGTGAAGTTACGGACATCCACTCGCTAAAGGCCACAGCCCAACAGCTGCCCGACTCGGTGGACTGGCTCATCCATGTGGCCGGAATTTTACGCCGCGACTCCCTGAAGGAACTCAACTTCCCAGAGATCGAGGAGCAGCTGCGAGTCAATAGCCTAGGTCCCCTGATGACCACCTCAGTCCTTCTGCCCAAGCTCGCAGAGGGCAGCAAGATCGCCTTTCTCTCTAGCCGCATGGGCTCTGTGGCTGATAACACTTCGGGAGCTTACTATGGCTATCGCAGCTCCAAGGCCGCTCTCAATATGATGGGAGTCAGCCTGGCCCATGATTTGAAACCCCAGGGCATCACGGTCCTCCTTCTTCACCCCGGCTATGTGCAAACTGATATGACCGATCACCACGGCGACATCGATGCCTCCACCTCGGCCGAGCGCATGATCCAACTCATCGCCGAAAAAGGCCTTGCCGACAGCGGCCGCTTCTTCCACAGCAATGGCCAAGAGCTGCCCTGGTAAACACTCCGGCAGCCACGGCATCAACTCACCAAGCTTAGCAACGCAAAGCTTCTCCGGCGCCGGAGTGACCACCGCTGCCCCACAAGCATCTTTGCGGGTTGACCGCCCTTCTCTTCTCTTGTTCCAATGAAGATTGTATTTTCTATTGGCTCACAAGGAGGGAAATCATGGCTTTGCTGTTTATGGATGGCTTTGAGCAATACAAACAGACATCCGACCTCAATGCTTCCACCCACTCCAGTGAAATTGGAACTCCGGGAAGGTGGCATCAAACCGGGATTAATTCTTCTATTAGTCATAGTGACGTTTCTCTTTCGAACAGTATTTTCAGGACCACCCAGCCCGGTGGGGTGTCAAAATCTCTCATCACTCACGGTAATCCCGGAGCAAATGCTTGGGCCTTTGCACGATTGGCCATCCCCACCAGCGCTGAGCTCTATGTGGGATTTAATATCTATATGGAAAATCCCCCGGCTTCATCCAGAAACTTTTTTCGCCTGACCGATTCATCCAACAATAATCCAACAGGAATTTCCACCGGATTGATTTTAGCACGAAACTCCGATGGCTCGGTGAGTGTTAATCGGGCCAGTGGGGGCACCATTTTCACCACCACTCCCAATACCCTCATCGCTGCGACTTGGTACTACATTGAACTGCATGCGGTTTTCGGCACCACCACAGGATCGGTTGAAATGCGCATTGAGGGAGTGACAGTGGGCTCAGCCACTGATGTGGACACCGCCGGCAATATCTCAGGAACTGGCTATGATTATGTTTATTACACTGCTGAGCTCATAAACAGGCTGTACTGGGACGACATCTACATCTGTGATGCCTCGGGCTCCACCAACAATAGTTTTCTGAATCCGGTCAATGTGTTCACTCTCTTTCCCAACGCCAACGGTAGCACCAATGATATGACCCCTGTGGGAGCCGCCACCAACTGGGAAGCCGTCCAAGACACCACTTGGGACACCACCACTTATGTCCAAACTGATGTCACCAATCACATCGACTACTATAACTTGCAGAACTTAACCACCAGCCCCTCAAGTATTTATGGGGTCATTGTGGGCAGCCTCTACACCAAGGGCAACCACCCTTTAAGAAAAATGCGCAATAAGGCGAAGCTGGGCCCCAATGTGGTGGATGGGGTCACTTCAGATGAGGGAGTTTATCTGAATTACCGAAGAATTGCCGACCTCTTGGAAACCAAGCCTGGAGGCGGGGCCTGGACCGAAGCCGATGTGAACAATCTGGAAATTGGCGTTGAGAGTCTATGAAGAAGAAAGACCCGGGGGAGCCTAAGGGGCCTCGGGAACAGGCCCAGAAACCTCCATCGGCTTCCTCTCAGAGTGAGAGTCCCTCCCGGCGCCAGTTTATCCGCAATGCCTCTCTCACTGTGGCCTCTGCCCCTTTTTTAAGCTGGCCCATCGAGTCCTTTGCCAAGGTTCAATACAATATTGGCTTTTGGCGCACTCAGGGCAATGGGGAGCTGAGGGTGACTCAGGCCTACGGCTCTGTTCTGGCCCCGGCTCCCTACATTCCCGGAGAACTGCGAGTGACCCAGGCCTACGGCTCCATCCTGGCCCCCGCCCCCTACATTCCCGGAGAGCTGAGGGTGACCCAGGCCTACGGCTCCGTTCTGGCCCCAGCTCCCTACATTCCCGGAGAACTGCGAGTGACTCAGGCCTACGGCTCTGTTCTGGCCCCAGCTCCCTACATTCCCGGAGAACTGCGGGTGACTCAGGCCTACGGCTCTGTTCTGGCCCCGGCTCCCTACATTCCCGGAGAACTGCGGGTGACTCAGGCCTACGGCTCTGTTCTGGCCCCGGCTCCCTACATTCCCGGAGAACTGCGAGTGACCCAGGCCTATACTCAAATCCTGGCCAGTGCCGATTAATCAGCTCCCATTTCAGCACCCCCAACTCTGATAAAATAATCCACAAAAAGTATAAACTTTTCACATTTTTTTCCTCAAACCCAACAGAATAACTAAACAAGCTTGGCCTCCTCTTTGCTATAAGAGCCTTCATTCCCAAGGAGGTCGTTTTGTTCAATAGGCTTATTGCTCTGGGTTTTATTGTTTCTCTTGGTTTGGCCAATACAGGCTGCGGAGTCTCTTATCTCCTTGGCCTGAACTCTGATTGGCCAGCTGATCAACCCGGTACCCCCGTGCCCGAGAGGGTGCCTGTTGACTTTGGTGACCTCAGCTTGGATGAAGTCTCTGAATTTTTTTCCTATAGCTGCCAAAACGCCAGCGATTGCCCCCAGAATGTGGTCTTGATTTTATCTCAGTCCGAAGAGGGAAAGATTTCAACCTGTACAGGTTCTTATGTTCGCGATGACCTTATTATGACCAATAGCCACTGCATCCCGAGCCATCTTAAGGAAGGGGATGACTGCAGTGAATCTATGATCACCCTCCGCCCCATGCGCTCTAGTTGGTCTGCTTCAACCGACAAGAATAGCTGTCAAAAATTAGTTTACCACTCCAAGCTGATTTACGAGGGAGATGCTTTCACCAACACCGACCTGGCTTTTTTCACGGTCCAATCAACAAGTTCCCATATGCCTTTTTCCCTTAAGACCAAGGGTATTGCTGGAGACTCAAAGTTAAAGTTTTACGCCGCTCAAAGCCAAAACAACAGCTCATCAACTGGACTCCAGCGGATAGAGTACAGACTGGAGAGAAGAGATTGTGTGACCAGAATGAACACAGTGCTCACTTGGTCTTATGTTCACCCTTGGGCCGAGCTGGTCAGTCTTTTCCCTATTCGGGGCAAAGACTGCCGGGTGCTGCCGGGAAATTCCGGTTCTCCGTTAATGACATCAGACAACCAAGTGGTGGGTGTCGTGCAAGCGGTCTATGCCAAAAAGGCCTCGACGGACCCCAAGGACGACCGCATCACCTCCATCGCGGGAATTGCCACTAACTTATCCTGCTTATTCGTGCCCGGCACCCCTCTAACCCATCCTGATTGGGACAACTGCCGGGAAAACCCCTACGGTTCAGCCACCTTGCAAAGGCGAAATACCCTTTGGACCCAGATTCACGGCTGGTCTGAGGATCTTGAAACCGACGAGCTCAGAGCTTTGCGACGACATGGAGCTCAATTGAGCATCACCCCTGTCCTGACTGATTTAGCTCATCAGGATTTGTTTTCCTCTTTGAATGACTTTCATATTCATAGCCTTTCCCGACTGGATAGGCCCTATTCAACTCAAGCCACTGTAGAGGTAGAATGCATTCCCTCAGGCTTCGGTCTGTCGACCCTCAGCATTCCTCGTCGCCTAGAGTCCACAAGGGTGCTGAAGGACAATCAGTACATGCAACTCGAGGTTGAGTACCGGAAGCTTAAGAGCCATGAACCTGAAGTCTGGAATCTTGTTCGCACTCCCGAAGATTTCGGAAGACTGACTCGCTTCAATGACTTGAATGAATTCTTTGGCTTGCCCCCCAAAACCTATCCCTTTTGGCGCTCCCACTTGGGCAATGAGGTTCCCATCTGTGAGGATGAAGAGGCTGAACTTGACTAAAAGGCAGCCCCCCTGTTGAGTTACTGAATTCGGCTTATGACCTTTAAGACTTCTGAAGCTGAGTGGCTCTCCAGCAGAATGTCCACATCAAAGCCATAGCCGTCAAACAATCGGCTGTCTCCATACTGATCGGCAACACCCCGGGCAATACGAAAGCCGATTCGGGTGTGGGGCAAAATAAAGTAGCCGGGCTGGATAAACTGGGCCACTCCCAAAGTATTCTGTCCAAGAACTAGAGCCTCAGGGATGGATCTCAAGATATAAGTGAGCCACTCCCCGTCACTGCCCGTATGCTGGTCAGTGAGAATCAAAAATCGCCTTGCCACTTTTTGATAAGGATCACTTTTAGGCCTTAGTGAATAGTTATAGGCAGAGGGATATTGGACCTCTTTGCGAATCTCGCAAGCTTCTGTAGAAAAAAGCCCATCATAAACTCCCTGTATTGAGTTGCGCAAAGAGTTTGGCAAGGGGGGGGACAGGCGCAAGGAAGTGGCTTGCGTATACCCATACCTAAGAGCCTCCGCCAAACAGGACTCCATCACAACTTTAGGGTGCTCAAAGTGAACTTCCGTTTTCTCCCGATCGACCCACAACAGAAGAAGGTCAAGAGCTGAGCCCCCATCACCCCCGCCGTTGGCCCGCAAATCAATCACCACTTTGCTGTGTTCACGGGGCCTTTGGCTCCACTCTTCGTGAAGTCTGTCCAACTCGGCAAAATTTTCCTTAACCAGGGTGGGAATGCGAATAAGTACAGTGTCCTTATCTATTTCTCGGACAGAGGGGAGATGGAATGGCCCAGCATGAAGACTTTCGATTTCGGCAATCGAAGCCCCCCTCAGCAGCTTGAGGGGAATCTCCTCCTGGCCACAGATTAGACTGGACACATCTCCTCGCCCTGACGGCACAACGATGTAAGAGGCTTCTTCCAACTGAGGCCCCAGAACTTGTTTAATTTGGTGGCTGGGCTCTGAAGCCTCCAGAACCAAGGCTCGGCCATCGGTGGTCTTCAGTGAAACTTCAGCCGCTGGCAAGGTTCCACCAGGTAGCCTGTAGGTCCTGGAAGAGGACTGATCAGAAAGTCTTTTCAGTTCAGGGCCCAAAACTGGACCCGAGTGGTTGTCAACAAATGTGCTCTTGAGCTGATACCAGGGCTGAAAGCCCTCAAGAAATGTAACCTCTGGAGTCGAAGACTGCAGATGGGCCCTCCATCCGGCAAAGAATTGCCCCCAATTGAAGCCTTTGGCCGCAAAATAAGAAAAGCCTCCATAGGCCTCCGTCACGGTCTGCTCAAGAATGCTCAAATCCAAGAGGAGCTCATCCCTCTGAATGTGGTCCACGTCCTGCCTTTTTGCCCGCTCCACCCAATCAAGGTGCCACTGAGAGGGCACAAGCCAAGAGCGACGGGACCTCTCAGCGGCAAAAGGTTCCTTCAAGATGGGCGAGCCCTGGTGCACCGATACTCCCAAATGAGCCAGTCGCTCTGCTTCTGCTTGAATCTCTGCTTCCGAGACTAAAATCACTTTCTCTCCTTACTCAGCTCCCTAAAGACTGTGGTATGATTGGGTCTTGTATCTTAAACTGCCCTGGTAAGCCCCCGCAACGCAAAGCTTCTCCGGCGTCGGAGTGCTTGTGAATGGAATTCTGTTCTAAACAATAAGCACATGCATTGAAGACGCCTGCAAAGGCCTATTTTTCTGAAACCAGAGATCCGACAAAACTATTCAGCTGACTCCAGCCACCAGCCGGCAATGTCTTGTGATCGACAATAATGTGTCGGTAGCTGTGCTTGGACTTCACCTCAACAAACTTCCAATAGTCGTCTAAGTCTTGTTCCGAAATAAACTGACGCAGGCCTTCGGCACTGACCAGCTCATCGCGAGGGTCGATCAGAACCAGACCAGGAACTCTGAGGCGCTCAAGATCAGCCTCTGCAAAATCCTCTTTGGCCTCAAGGAACTCCCAGTAAGCCGAAACAGGGACCTTCGAATAAACGCGGTAGTCTTTTGGAGCCCGGGAGGGCAGAGAAAATCTGCGCCCCAAGATGCGCAACCGAGCCAGCCAATCCAAAGGTCGGTGCAAGACTAAAGCTGGAGCCAGAAACACAAAAGCCTTGAATTCCACAGCTCTCCACTGAGTGGACAAATAGGGCCCTAAAAATCCCCCCAAACTATAGCCCACAAAAATGACTGGCAGCCCCAGATTTCGCAACTCACAGTAACCAGAGAGAACATCCTCTAGCCAGTCCTCTTGGGTGGCAGCCTGAAATTCACTGAATTGGCCGTGATGACCATACAAGGTCAAATTGAGAGTGTTGAGCCCCATCTCCTGCAGGGAGGCTTCCACATCACTCATCATTTGCGATGAGTTATTCAGCCCATGCACCACAAGGGCCGAAGCCTTGGCCCCTGGCCTCACTGAAAGGGTCTGACGAGCCTCCCCTGTCACAGCCTCTTGATCACAGGGACTAGCGGCCTGTGCCCACTGTGGTTGACCCCAAAAAAGTAGCAAACCAAGACCAAAGATTTTTAAAGTCAGTAAAGTTTGACCTCTCATCAACTCATTATGAAAAAACTCTCGCCCTTTTCACAAGGCCTAAAAAATTATATGGCGAAGATTTTATAAGATGGACCAAACAGGGCCTGGCACCTAAAAATGGCTCAGGTGGAGGGACTCGAACCCCCGACAAGGTGATTAACAGTCACCTGCTCTACCGACTGAGCTACACCTGAACACGGAAAGAAAAACTGAAGCTCAAGCTTAAAAAAATAATGGCCCCCCTTATTTTTGTCAACTAAAGAGCCAGGGAGAGCAGATCTTGGGTGGCCTCAACAAACTGGGGGGACATGAAAAACTGGCCGTCGAACAAAAAGGCTTCAAGCTGAGGGTTATAGTAAAAGCTCTTGGGCTCGCCACGAATAAAGTGAACCTTGAGCCACAGCCCCATGTCCTGGGTCAAAACAGGGGAAGACTCGAGCCTTTTGACCTCCAGGGTGCAAAAGTCCCCGAACCACTTTTCCACTTGCACCGGGGGCAGCTCGCGACGGCTTTCCTCCACTTGCCAAAACCATCGCCGCCCCTCCTGAACCAATCTCTCTCCGGAGGGGAACTCCAACTCACTCACTCGAGTGCGACACCAAAAAAAGCGCCCCACTCCCCGCGAGAGCTCGGTCAAGGGAGAGTCCTCCTCGAGACTGACAGGAATCTGGGGCTCTAGGCCCAACAGGGCTTCTACCGAATTGGGAATTCCCCCCACCCTCAAACGATAAATGCTAAGGACCACAAGGACAAAGGCCAGGATCAGCATATTGACTTTTAAAAAGTAGCCCCAGGTCATAAGAAATTTCGCCTTATCCAGTTTAAAAAGGCAAATGGCGCGCCAGGAAGGATTCGAACCTCCGACCACATGATTCGTAGTCATGTACTCTATCCAACTGAGCTACTGGCGCCCGACTTTTGGGAGTTCTAGACATAATGTGACAGAAAATCAAGACTTCCCTTCAGAGAAGAAATCCACACTCTGACGATCGACGCCCTGCATTTTTTGGCGACCCCACCACTAAAAATCAAACTGGGCCTGGCCTAAGCCCACTCTCTCTCCATTCACATAGACATGGTAAAAGATGGGAAAGGCCTTAGACAGCATAGCACTCACGGCGCAGTACTGAGTCTGGGAACGGCGCACGGCCTCGATGGCCTTTTCTGGGTCCACAGTCCCTTCCAGATAAAAGTGCAGCTCGGCCTTTTCAAAGACATTGGGGTAGCTGGCCTTTCTCACCTCCACTTCGGCCTCCACCTTAAAACTTGCGACCTCCTGCTTAAACTTTTTCATCAGGGCGATCACATCCATGGCGGTGCAGCCGGCCATGGCTAGAGCCACGGCCTCTTTGGGAGTGTAGCCCTCCCCTTTCCCCATGGGAGCTTTGGCATCAAAGACCATGGGGTTGCCCCCCTCAGGTTGAGAGTCAAAGTGCATGCCCTGAGACCACTGCATGGATAGCTTCATAAATTCTCCTTGAGAGAGGGTTTTGTTG
>SKLV01000041.1 GCA_007121385.1 Bdellovibrionales bacterium | reverse complement strand
TTGCCCCAGCGCAAATCAAACAGATCAATCTGGGGGCTGGCCTTGAGGATGGTCTCAGGGCCTCGCGAGGTGCCATTGCCATAAGAGGTGGTGACTTCCCAGGGCACGGGGAGCAAAATCAGTTGGGAGCTGGCCCTCTCCGTGGGCAGCCCAAAAATTCCAAGCTTATAGGATGCAGTTTGGCTGGGGTCCATATTGTCCTCTCCCTACCATGCAACTTTGTCTTTTTCATAGGAATCTCTGTAGGCTGAAGCAAATTCCGTGAGCAAAACCAGATCTAGCTTAAAGGGAAATAGGCTATTCTCAACCAGTTCCTCGATTCGAGAGATTTCCCTGCGGAGCTTTTCAGTTTCCTCTTCCTGAGCCTCCACCATCAGGTCGAGGTCTGAAAAAGGGGAGTGGTCCCCTCTGGCTCTGGAGCCATAACAATAGACCTGAGCCCCTAGTGCAGATAGAGGTTCTACCACAGTTTCAGAGATAAACCGGTGCTGCTTTGAATCTAAACCAAACCTCATGATTTTTCGAGCTCTTGAACAAGATTCTCAAGTTCAGCTAAAAAGTTGGCGGCAAATTCATAAACAAGTTCGGCCAGGGGCTCTCTGTAAGTGTGTGAGGAGAGATTCCTCATATCTATGGCCTTGAGCCAAATCTCCACATCAGAAATATAGGAGCTTTGAGCCATCTCCCGAACAATGTTTTTGGGGGCGGAAGTGGGAGTTCCCATGATCTTTTTGGCTGTTTTCCAAGACAGCTCCACGCAGAACTCAAAACGCTGGATAACGGAGTCTCTGACAAACTCGTCTTTGGGTTGAGCCAGTGCCTCTTTGAGTCGGTTGACAGCTCTTTTCAGTTCAGAGAGATCCACATCCATACAGCCACAAAGTATAGCTTCTCGGAGGACTCAAACCAAGCCCTTTAAGGGGTCAGAGGACCTGGGTGAGAGCGAAGATGATGACAATCAGGAGCCCCACAACAATGGAGATTTTCTCCATGTACTTCTCCACAAAGCTTCGAATAGAGGGGCCAAAATAGTACATCAAGCCACCAATGAGAAAAAACCGCAAAGAGCGACCCAAGAGCGAGCCCAGGACAAAGGCCAGCAGGTTGACTCCCGCCACCCCAGCTCCCAGGGTAAAAACCTTGTAGGGGATGGGCGTAAAGCCAGCTAAAAAAATGGTCAAAAAGGCATTGTCCTGAAAGAGCTCAATGACGGCTTCAAATTTGTCCGGGGGGAAAACAAAGGTCAAAAAGAACTCGGAGGTGTAGCTCCACAGAGTGTAGCCTAAAAAGTAGCCAACCACTCCCCCCCCCACTGAGGCCACCGAGCAAATCAGAGCAAAGTAGAGGGCCTTTTTAGGCCGCGCTGTACCCATAGCCAAAAGCAGGGGGTCGGGGGGAATGGGAAAGATAAAGCTCTCAATGGCCGAGAGAAAGGCCAGAGCTCGGGTGGCTCCAGGCTTTTGCGCCCAGGAAAGAGTCCATATATATAGAGGGCGAATCCAGCTAATGGGGTTGTACCAGGTCCATAGGTTGCTCATTGGGGCGCTCAATGTACTCTCTTTCATTTCTTTACCAATCCCTAGTTGGGCCACAGCCATTGACCATTGAAGGGCTCCTTGTTTCACACCGCATTATTCTGTGCAAAAAAAGGACTTTTTGCCAGCCATTTCCCTGTTTTATGCCGGAAAACTGAATTTGGCGACCCAATTTCCTTGTTGTAAAGGTCCCCGGCTTATATATAGAGAAATCCAAAGAGGGGCTACAGGGTCTCCTCTGATAGGCATATTTCCGGGGAGATTCACTATGATAGTAAGAACCTTTGGCCTTCTCACACTCATTGCTTTGACCCTTTTCGCTCTGGCTGGACAGAGTCGAATCGCCCAGTCCATCAAACCCCTAGGCAATCCCGATGCCCCTCAAGGGGGGATCTATTATAAAGCCTTGGCTGCTGAACCTGAGAGCCTCCACCCCATTTCTTCCACTGATCTTTACAGCACCATGGTGCAGGGGCCGGTCTTTGACACCTTGTTGATGCGCAATATTGATAGCTATGAGTTTGAACCCTACTTAGCCGAGAGCTGGGAGATTTCCAGAGACGGAATGGTCTTTACTTTTGTTTTGCGTGAGGGCGCCAAGTGGCACGATGGCAAGCCGGTCACTGTAGAAGATGTGAAGTTTAGTTTTGAAGCCATCAAAGACCCACGATTTTTGGCGGCGCGAAGCATGCCCTATTACGAAAATATTGAGAAAGCTGAGATTGTGGATCCCAGGACCATTCGCTTTACCGCTTCACAAAAGTACTTCAATAACTTCAGTGTGTTGGCGACCCTCACTGTTGTGCCCAAGCACTTTTATGGAGACCCAGAGAAAAGAGTGGGACGGGAAATGGTGGGCTCTGGTCCCTATCGGCTCCATCGCTATGATGGGGGCCGCAGCATTGTTTTACAGCGCAATCAAGACTGGTGGGGCAATGAAATTGAGCACTTAAAGGGAGCCAATAAATTTGATCAGATCTTTTTCCGCATTATCCGTGAAGAGAACATGCGATTGGCTCAGTTGCGGAGAGGAAACTTGGACTTTGGCGAGCTGAGTGCGGATCAGTTTGTTCGCCAGACCAGGGGGCGAGCTTGGGGAAGCAGCGTTCACAAGCAGCAGGTGGAGAACAAGGCCCCTAAAAGCTATGGCTATGTGGGCTGGAACTTGCGCAATCCTCTCTTTCAAGACCGCAGAGTTCGCTTGGCTCTGGCTCACCTAATGGACCGTGAGGATATGAACCGCAAGTTTCGCCACAATATGTCTCTGTTGGCCACCGGTCCTTGGTACCGGCAAAACCCCTTTGCCGATCCAAATTTAAAGCCCATCGAGTTCAATCCCAAGCGGGCCCAAGAGCTCCTCACCGAAGCCGGCTGGGAGGATAAGGAGAGAAGGGGAATTTTAAGTAAAGAGATTGACGGACAGAGACGAGACTTTCGTTTTACTCTGATGTTGGCGAACAGGGACAATGAAAAGTACATGACCCAGTACAAGGAAGCTTTAAAAAACGCAGGGATTGACATGACCATTCGACTTTTGGAGTGGAACTCTTTGGTTAGGGCTTTGGATGAGCGCAATTTTGAGGCCGTACAGTTGGGTTGGGGCGGAGGCTCTGTGGATGTTGATCCCAAGCAAATTTGGCATACAGAGTCTATGCGAGATGGGGGATCTAATTACATTGGCTACAGCAACCCGAAGGTGGACAAGCTGATTGATGAGGCCCGCCAAGAACTCAATCGCGAGGAGCGTATTAAAAAACTCCAAGAGGTTTACCGGCAGATTGCAGCCGATGCCCCCTATGCCTTTATGTTTGTGGATAAATATCAGCTCTATGCTCACAGTGATCGAATGGGCATGGAAAAGCCCACCTACAGCTATGGAATTGGCGATGGCTATTGGTGGATCGCCAAGTAAAAGTTCATGTTTAAATATATTCTCAAGCGTATATTTTTGCTGATACCAACTATTTTTGGAATCACGCTGATCACATTCCTGCTGGTAAATGCAGCCCCGGGCGGGCCTATAGAGCAGAGAATCAACCAGATCCGTATGGCTGGGGGAATGGGAACAGCGGATATGGGGGTCTCGGAGAGAGTGATTGAGGAGATGAAGGCCCGCTATGGCTTTGATCAGCCCGTTTACATGCGTTATCTGATTTGGTTAAGAAACATTGCGACTCTCGAATTCGGCGAGAGCTTTTCCTTTGAGCTTCCAGTGAC
>SKLV01000044.1 GCA_007121385.1 Bdellovibrionales bacterium | reverse complement strand
GGCATGAATTACCTAGTCCCCCTTCTGGTGGCCACCCCCTTGGTGGGGGCCTTGGCCTGCCTCTTTGTTAAGTATCGATTCATTCATCTGTGCGGATTGGGCTTTTTACTGTCCCTTGGCCTGATGGCTGCCTTAGTCTGGCCTGACACCCTTGTCAGTGGGGCCCGCCAGTACGAATTGGGCTTGTGGATCATCCCTTTACAGATCCCCCTGGTCAACGATGGGCTGGGAGTTCTATTCGCCACCCTCAATGTTCTGATTTCCCTTTTAGCCGGGGCTTACGCCATTTATTACTTTCAGCCCTGTAAACCCCGTCAAATCCGCCGATTTTGGACCCTCTGGCTTTTGGTGACAGCCGCAAACAATGGAATTTATCTGGGTGAGAACTTGTTTTCCATTTATATCTTTATCGAAATGCTTGGGCTTTCCGCTGTCGGCCTGATCTCCCTGTCTTCATCACCCCAGGCCATCCAATCGGCTCTTCGATATCTGATTGCCGGGCTTATGGGATCCCTTTCCTTTCTTGTGGGTTTAGCTCTGTTGCACTGGCATTACCAAACTCTGAGCCTTGTCCATCTGCAGACAATTGTCCAGTCCGACCCTCAAACCATTGCCGCTGTGGGCTTGATGAGCACCGGCCTGCTTTTAAAGACAGCCCTCTTTCCCCTTCACTTTTGGCTTCCTGAAGCCCACTCACAGGCTCCAGCTCCAGTGAGCGCTTTTTTGTCCGCTGTGGCCATAAAGACCACTTTCTTTTTACTGTTAAAACTTTGGTCGGAAACCTTCTCCTCCATTCTCAACCCCAATCCAGGCTTAATTATAGGAGGCCTAGCGAGTCTAGCCATTGTCTGGGGCTCTCTGCAGGCGATTCTGCAAGGTCGGCTGAAACTGGTGATCGCCTATTCCACAATAGCCCAAGTGGGCTACCTTTTCTTGGCCTTTCCCCTCTTCACTCAAAGCCTCCCCACTTCCCAAGACCTGGCTATTCAAGGAGATGCCTGGAGGGCCTGTGTCTACCTGGCTCTTTCCCATGCCGTGGCCAAAGCCTCTATGTTTATGGGAGCTGGAGCCATCACCTACTTTTTTAAAACTGACCAAATTGAGCAACTTAAGGGGATTGCAAAACTTTTCCCACTCACTCTGTTCTCTTTTGCCTTGGCCGGAGCCAGCCTTATGGGGATTCCTCCAAGTGGAGGCTTTGTGGGAAAGTGGTATTTACTTTCGGCGCTCATTCAAAGCGGCCAGTGGCTTTGGATTTTTCCGGCAGTTTTGGGCGGACTACTTTCGGGAATTTATGTGTTTAGAGTCCTGAATACATTTTTTTTAAGAGGCTCTGCCCAAAAGGAATTATATCTCCGAGAGAAGCCCTCGGGCTTTCATGTTTTGGAGATTCCCGCCTTTGCTTTGGCAATCCTTTCGATGCTCTTAGGCTTTCGCGCTGCAGAGATTTTTCAATTGCTGGAGGTGGGCCTGCCTGTCCCCTTGCAGCTGGAGTCCTCTCCGCTAGGGGGCGCTGAATGAACCTCAACTCTTGGATCCCCATACTCATTCTAGGAAGCTCTTTTGTCCCTTCATTGGTGATCTTCTTTTTAAGGGAAAACCAGCACCTCACAAGGAGTGGACTGAACCTGGCCGGGGCACTTCTAAAGCTCGCACTCATTGGCATTGTCTATGTTGGCTATTTAGAGGGGACCAACTACGAAACAAGACTTTCGTTTTCTATGAACTGGGACCTCGTTCTGCGAGTGGATGATCTCTCTCTCCTCTTTATGAGCCTCTCAGCAGTTTTGTGGCTTTTAACAACCATCTATGCCATTGGGTACTTGGAGGGCTCACCGAACAGAAGTCGATTTTTTGGCTTTTTTGGATTTTGTGTGACCACCACCATGGGGATTTCCCTGGCCGGCAACTTATTTACATTTATTGTTTTCTACGAAATGCTGACCCTGACCACTTATCCTCTTATTGTGCATCGGGGGACACCAAAATCTATCCGGGCCGGAAACACATATTTAGTTTTTACCCTGGCGGGGGGAAAGCTTTTGCTTATCTCAGCCGTCTGGATTCACGCCCTCCTTGGCCCCATGGATTTTCAGCGGGGAGGAGTCCTTGAAGGCTTAGCCACTGCCCCAAGCTCCTCCACCTTAACACTGATTTTTGTCTTTTTAGTGGTCGGCTTAGGGGTCAAAACAGCTTTGGTCCCTCTTCATGGCTGGCTGCCTCAGGCCATGGTGGCCCCTGCTCCCGTCAGCGCTCTCTTACATGCTGTGGCTGTGGTGAAGGCGGGAGCCTATGGAATTGTTAGAGTCGTCTATGATGTCTTTGGGGTGAACTTGGTCTCTCAACTGGGGTTACTCACCCCCTTGGCCCTAGGGGCCTCACTGACCATCATCTATGGGTCTGTTGTGGCCCTTTTTCAAACAGACCTTAAAAAACGATTGGCTTATTCAACTGTCAGTCAAGTTTCCTACATCCTGCTTGGAATAGGAATCTTGGGCTGGGCCGGGACAGTGGGTGGATTGGTTCATTTGGTCCATCAGGGACTGATGAAAATCACTCTGTTCTTTTGTGCTGGAAACTTTGCCGAGGTTCTAGGGGTTCGCAATATCAAAGAGCTGAATGGTATAGGCCGACGGATGCCTCTGACCATGGGCTGCTTCACCCTAGCGGCCTTTGGCATGATTGGCCTTCCCCCTTTGGCCGGTTTCATCAGCAAATGGTATTTGGGCCTGGGGGCGGCCCAAAATGGACAGTACTGGGTTTTAGGTGTTTTAGCGATGAGTAGTCTTCTCAACGCCGCCTACTTTTTACCCATCATCTATGCCGGATGGTTTAAAACGGCCCCGTCGTCCGAGACAAAGACCAAGGCCCCAAGGTCTCTTGAAGCTCCCTGGCTTTTACTCGTCCCCCCACTGGCCACGGCTCTTCTTTCTCTAGCCACGGGGGTGTTTGCCGGACTCTATGACCTGAGCCCCTTGGGGGCTGCTCAAAGAATTGCTGAAAGGGTTTACGGTCCATGAACTCTGCAGTCCTCTTACTCATCCCGGTGTTTGTGCCCCTAGCCCTTGCTCTGGGTCTCCTAGTTAGGCCTAGCCTTTTCCTGCCAGCCTCTCCCTGGGCGGCTGCCCCCGCCCTTCTTGTTGCTTTGACAGCAGGTCCTCAACCCTTCGCCAATGTGGATGCCTTGCTCTTGGGGGGCCTGTTTCATTTGGATTTAACGGGCCAAGTCTTTCTCATTTTGACCAGTGCACTCTGGCTCTGCGCCGGCCTTTTTGCCAAAGACCACTTTTCAGACCCAGGAGAAAGGGGCCGGTTCTATTTCTTTTTTCTTGTAACAATGACAGGCAACCTGGGTCTGAGTGTGTCCATGGACCTTTCAAGCTTCTACCTATTTTACGCCCTAATGACTTTCAGCGCCTATGGCCTCATAGTGCATGATCGGCGAAGTGAGTCTCTCCGTGCGGGCCGAGTGTACCTCATCATGGCCCTGGCTGGCGAGATGGCCATTCTCACTGGCTTTTGGCTGGCGGCATCCACAGCTGATTCTCTCCGCATTGACCACTTGGCCGAGGCTGTAATCCACTCTCCCCTGAAAACCTGGATTGTGTCCCTGTTTTTGCTCGGCTTTGGAGTCAAAGCCGGTGTTTTACCTCTTCACTTTTGGCTCCCTCTGGCTCACCCAGCGGCACCCTCTCCTGCCAGTAGTGTCTTAAGCGGAGTTATGATTAAGGCCGGCCTATTGGGATGGGTCCGCTTTCTGCCTTTGGGGGCTATGGCCCTTCCTGTTGCTGGCTCCGTCGCT
>SKLV01000036.1 GCA_007121385.1 Bdellovibrionales bacterium | reverse complement strand
GATATTTTTGCCGCTGCCGGCACCCGCTTATCCGCCCAAGTGGGCTTAAAGTCAGGGATTTACTTGGGCCCGGCCTTTTTAGCTTCAGTGGAGGTGGGGGCCCCCGTCTATGTTCAACAAAGGGGCCCTCTCAAGGGACTTGAGCCCACCTGGTTTCTGATGACTCACTTGCGCTCGCAGTTTTAAGGGCGGGCCGCTTGCTGGGGGTGAGGGGTGCAAATGGCTTGGGAGTAGGACGGCCCGCACAGGTCTTCCATGGCGGTCAAAATTTCAGGGCTGATGGGAGTGGCATAGTTATTCCGCCAGGGGCGCTCTTGGTCAAACTCTGGGCGAAACTCAGGGTGCCCCCCTGAATGAATGGCAATCACTCGAGGAGTCCCCTGACAAGAGCCCTGAATTACGGGAGAGCCCGAGGCCCCGCCCTCAGTGCTGCAGTCGTGGGAATAGAGAACATTCAAAGACCCCGTTGAGTACTGCCAACTGGACTGGGTGCTGCGAAAGTTGGGACAGGTGCTGCTCATCACATCCCAGCTCTCACCATTCAAAAAGCCCACCACGCGTATATCGGACTGGGCTTGGTTTTGCACCTTTAAGACTTCATTTTGAGTGCTCACTTTCAGGGGCTGAAACTGCCTGGAGTTGGGCCGGGTCCTCAAGCGCAAGAGCATCCAGTCCTGATGACCATGGGTTCGCAGTTCAGTGGTCCGTCCCACCCGATAGGATCCGGGACGGGAGTCAAAGCCAAACTGCTGAAAATCCCCTGAAGGCCCCTTGAGGAAAACCTCAAATTGGTCCAGTGGTCCCTTCAGGCGCCCTGTATTGTCATAGAAAATATGGGCACTGGTTAAAAGAACTGAGCCGTCGCAGACCAAGAACCCGGTCCCCTCTGAGTCGGCCCGTTCTGAGAAAATGGCCGCCACCCCTGAATGCTGTCTCAACTCCTGAAAATTGAGTCTGCGTCTCCTGTCCTGACCGATAATGCCCGTGCGCTGACTCATTTCCTGCTGAGGCTCCATCTCTTGGCCCTCAGCCAGAGCCCGGCGCCTTTGAATCCCAAAGGCCTCCAGCATCTGAAAATAGGCCGCCTCACTGGGGTCAGGAAGATGGATATCTCCCTGAGCCAGAGGGCTGACTGCGCTAGCAACAAAAATCAGGCTGGTTAAAAAAGGCCCCCACAAAATGCGGGCGGGCTTATCTTTCCGGTATGGAGCATTTTTCATATGTAGCATGTGCAAAAGGAACTCCCATAACAAACAGTCCAAACCTCCCCTTAATCCAAAAGAGGCTCACTTGGCCCTATTTGCCATATTCATGCCGTCTTAAAACCCATTTAAGGGCAGAAAACCAGTATCTTTAGCCTCAATAGAGGTAGAGGGGCAAAAATTATCAGAGGCAGTGACAAATCTGGTCTCCAATCAAGAACTGTAAGTCTTTCACTCAAGCTCTGGGGCACCCATCAGGGCCTTGACACAAATTGCGCTCTGCATTATTGAAGACTTCACTCTGATTCAAATACCTCTCAAAGGAGAAGTATGTCTCACTTTTTTAATTTTCAAAGTTCAGGCGTAAAATTGAGCCTGGTCCTTGCCAGCTTGGCCATCAATTTGATTTTCGGCTCCGGCTGCGCTCATATGGACCCCACTCCCTACTCTGATAAAAACGATCAGCGGTTTGGCAAAAGCTTTGGCTCCGTGCCCGAAACCTCCTTTGAGGCAGCTGAGTTTTCGGGAAATAACCACACTGACCCTAAACTCGCTTTCCACTACTCCAAAATGGCCGCAATAGAGAGATGCTTTAGCCAGGGTCAACTCGCATCCCCCTTGCACACCTTTGATCAAACCCAGACTCTCACCTACACTCAGGTGAATGCGACGACTCACACCCTTCCGGCTCTCAGCTCCAGGGGTCGTGGCTTCACCACCACATCAGTTTACTCCTATCCAGTCACTCTTCGTTACCCTCGCTTCCGCACCGCCTTTCGGTGCGCCTCCTATATTCACCAACTAGAATCGAAGCCAGAACTTGAAGAAATCTCGGCTGAACTAGTCCACCCCTACACTCAAGACTTTCGCGGTGGCCTGCTGGTTAAAGAAACATCTGGCAAAGGACAGATTAGAGTGGGAGACGTGATCACAGCTGTGGAGGGTCAGAGGGTGGAGGATTACCTGGACTTCTTTCCACTTGTTCACTTTTCAGACCAGCCCAGAAGTACTTATAGGTTGAAGGTGGTTCGCGATGGAAAGTTGATTGAAATGGACGAGCTGACTAAAGACCTCTCCCCAGCCACCCTGCTGAACAACGCCCAGGAAGTCAGCTACGGCTGTGAGAGACGGCGACAGCTGCGAAGCCAAGGGAAAATTCCCTACCAGGACACCATCCCCGCTCTTTGTGAATTGAAAGCCAGCGATTGGCGGGAGCGCTTCCCCTATATTCAGGTTCCCTGAGCGCAAATTTAAAAGCCCTGCCTAAACTTTTTAGTGGCCAGAGGGGGCTTTTTTGAGTAAGAGTTGGTCTTTTCAGAGAGGTCAAAGATGGCGAAAAAAAAGGGTAAAGTTAGAATCATCACACTGGAGTGCACCGAGGCTCGCAAAGAGGGCAAGCCCCCTTCTCGCTACACCACCATGAAAAACACCCAGACTCACCCCGAGCGCTTGGAAAAAAAGAAGTATAATCCAAACCTTAAGCGCCACACCCTGCATAAAGAAATCAAGTAAGGCTTTTTGCTTTCCAGCAACGCAGAGCTTCTCCGGCGCCGGAGAAGCATCGCGCCCGCCAAGAGGGAACTCACTTTTTGGCTTGTCTCGGCCCACTCTCCTGGCGGCCTGCTCCTTTAGCGCTCCCGGTAGGGCTGCACTGAGTCAGCCTCCATGCTGTAGCTGGTCTCCCCATACTCGCTGTCGCTCACTCTGATGCGCAAAGGCCCCTGAACCCAGACCGGATCAAAGCTCATTCTAAAGGAAATAGGCTCCTTAGTGCGCACATAGACCATCTGATTGGGGGGAGGGGGCGGCACATGAATGCAGGCCATGGGGTCAGGCACCAGTAAGAACTCATCAAAGGTGTGAAGGTTGTCGGCCAAGGGAACAATAAAGCCGGGGATACGCACTGGCTTCTCATCGAGGGACATCAGAGCTGAGGGCCCCTTGCCGGTGCGAAAATCAAATAGGGCTAAATCCTGCCAACTGAGGGTGCTGACCCCGTCCCGTCCCATGCGCCCCACCGAGGAACCCCCAAAGCCCAACCACTGGGACAAACCAATCAGCATCACCACCGAGAGTATGGGGACCATCAATAAAAGAAATTTTTTGTGCTTATTCATCGCCAGCCACTTCTTCTATCACAGATGGACTCTTAAGCCATCGGCCAAGGAGCGCCGGTAGGCCTGAAAAGCCGGAATAAGAGCCACCACAAAGGCGGCTGCCAGGACCACAAGCAAAAGGCCCCACTCCCCAGCCCCCACTCCTCCGAAAGTTAAAGGCAAGCCCAGCTGGGACTCTAACCAGGGGCGAAGCCCCCAAAGCAGACCGCTTAAGACCAAAGCTCCCATCGCCGCTCCAAGGACAGCCAGAACCAAGGCCTCAAAAACCAAAAGCCCCATAATCGAGGGGGGCGAAGCCCCCAGAGCCCTTAAAATGGCCATCTCACGACGCCTTTCACTCAGAGAGCTGAGCAAGACCAAGAGCATGGCCAACAAGCTGACCCCTAGAACCAGCCAGGCCACGGCTCTCAGGGTGTTCTCCACCAGCGAGAGATTTTGCCACAGCTCCTGCAGAGCTCGCCCCGGAATGACCGCTGTCAAGGGCTCACCGGGGTACT
>SKLV01000022.1 GCA_007121385.1 Bdellovibrionales bacterium | reverse complement strand
GTCCTATGGGCCGCTGTGGGCTTTGGCCCAAGAGATATGGCAAAAGGCCCTGCCTGAGCTTCAGCTCCATGGGCTGCGCAATGCTCAGCTCACCGCCATGGCCCCGACGGGGACTATTTCCTTTTTAATGGACTGTGACACCACGGGAATTGAGCCGGACTTTGCTCTGGTCAAATATAAAAAAATGGTGGGTGGAGGTCTACAGAAAATGGTAAACCAGTCGGTGGCTCCAGCACTCCGGCGGCTGGGCTACTCAGCCTCTCAGCGGCAAGCCCTACTTGAGTACCTTTTGCAAGAGGAAACTCTGGAAGGGGCACCCGAGCTCAAGCCTGAGCATTTGACCGTTTTTGACTGTGCCGTTCGCTGTGGGGCCCAGGGGCAGCGCTATATTGCTCCTTTGGCCCATTTGCAGATGATGGCCGCCATTCAGCCCTTTGTCAGCGGGGCTCTTTCCAAGACCATCAATTTGCCCTCTGAGGTGACAGTCAAAGAGGTGGAGGAGATTTTCTGGCGGGCCTGGGAGATGGGCTTAAAGGCCGTGGCCATTTACCGGGAAGGGAGTAAGGCCTCAACGCCTCTGTCCACCCGTCAGCCCTCGGCCGCCCAGTTGATGGAGGAGTGCAACCACTGCCGTTAAGGGGCGGGTGAGATAAGCTTTTTCTTTGCTTTGCACAAAGGGCTTTTGTTAAGTCTAGATGAGAAGAACAAGCAGCCCTTGCTGGGCTGAGGAAGGTGAAGAGATGTCCCAAGTCGATTGGCAAAAGATGGATCTGTTCAACCCCACAGAAGAGCACAAGATGCTGCGTCAGATGGTGGCCGACTTTGTTGAGACAGAGGTAGAGCCTCAGGCTCTGGAACAGGACCGCAAGGAGCTCTTCAATCTACCCCTTTTTCGCCGCCTGGGTGAGTTGGGGCTGTTGGGGATCACAGTGGGAGAGGCTTATGGGGGTTCGGCCATGGATGCCGTGGCTGCGGTGATTGCCCACGAGGAGCTGTCGGCCTCTGATCCGGGCTTTTGTTTGGCCTACTTGGCTCACTCCATGCTTTGCGTAAACAACATTTACATGAACGGAAGTGAAGCGCAAAAGCAGCAGCTTTTGCCCAAGCTCTGCAGTGGGGAATGGGTGGGCTGTATGGCCATGTCAGAACCTCATGTGGGCACTGATGTCTTAGGCATGAAGACCACGGCCGAACGCCAAGGGGACCACTATACTCTCAACGGGCGCAAGATGTGGATCACCAACGGCACTCTGGACGAGAATCAAGCTCCGGCCGATGTGGTTTTGGTCTATGCTAAGAGTGGGGAGTCCAAAGGGCGGCCCCAAATTTCCACCTTTGTGGTGGAAAAGGAGCATAAGGGCTACTCAGTGGGGCAAAAAATTAAAGACAAGACAGGAATGAGGGCCTCCAACACCGCCGAACTGGTTTTTGAGAATTGTGAAGTGCCAGTCACACACCTTTTGGGGCAAGAAGGTGATTCCCTCAAACATATGATGCGCAACTTGGAAATTGAAAGGCTCACCCTAGCCGCCATGAGTCTGGGGCTGGCCCGGCGTTCTTTAGAGGTAATGAACCGCTATGCTCAGGAGAGAGAGGCCTTTGGGCACAGCTTGAATCACTTTGGCCAGATTCAAAAGCACATTGGCGACTCCTATGCGGAGTGGATGGCCTGCCGGACCTATGTCTACGATACGGCTCGTCGTCTCGATCTCCAGGAGGGAGGCCAGCGTCTGGACTCAGATGGAGTGAAACTGGTGGCCTCGACCATGGGCAAGAATGTGGCTGATCGAGCCATGCAGGTTTTGGGAGGCTACGGCTATGTGGGAGAGTATGTGGTGGAGCGCCTGTGGCGGGATGCCAAGCTCTTAGAAATTGGCGGCGGCACCATTGAGGCCCATCAGAAGAATATCACCCGGGACTTGGTCCGATTAAACTCAATAAATTAAATTTTTTAATCAATAGGTTCTCTTTTGAGTCGCTTTTCCTAGTCTAATGTCTCACATTAGGACTTTGGCGTATTAAGTTGAGAAGTCTTTTTTTTTTTCTTAGCTCCCCCTCTAAAGAACATGTTAATCTTTAAAGGATTAAGACAGAGAATTTCAGTTCGTTAGAGGAGTGATCTGTGAAAACCAAAAGGGCCGCAAAGGGTTTTACCTTTGTTGAAATTATGTTATCCCTTGCCATTCTGGCGGTGAGCGTTTTTGCCTTCACTTCAGGGATGGGGATGGTCTTTTCTCATACGGCCAAGTCTTCAATTCTCTCTCAGGGCCTTTTCCTAGAAGCCCATATCATTAGTTCTTTGGGAAGTTATGAAATATACGAGGCAGAACAGAGCGCCGATCGAACTTATAGAGATGTGATTCGCGCCGGGGAGTATCCAGAGGGACTTTCTATACCCTTGAACGGAGTCACTGTGGCCCGGGTGGGGACAGTCCGACACCTCAATCGAAACTTTCAATCTTGCTCTCCAGGGAGTACAGGCTGTCACTTTATTGTAGAGATGGATGTGCGGTGCTTTGATGGAGCGGGTGAACCCTGCTTTGCTGCTTTTTGGATCCGGATGGAGAATATACCGGGAAATATAGTTAGTCTTCGAGCCCTAGGGCAAAGGTCCTCAGCCGATGGCTTTGCGCGCGGTGATTACATCTACCCCATTCACTTTGAGAGGGCAGTTCGCGAAAGGGCAGTGATCTGTCCCATCGAGACACCGGCCCTTTTGGGCTTTAACCCTGAGACCGGAGAGCCCGTCTGCCGTGCAGTCCCAGATCCTGACTGCAGCGAAGGCACTCTTTTTGGTGGTTTTCGAGTGGTCGATGGGCAAATAGAAGCGAGATGCAACCCCACTCGGGTGGCCGAGTGCCCCAATCCTTTTGGAGCCGACTACGCGGAGCCCTACTGTTTGAGCAGCGTCACTATGGGGGTAAAAAGCGGAGTTTTGGGCTTTTATGACGGCGAGTGTGTTTTTTGCACTGAACCTGAGGGCCCTCAAAGTGTCGAGCCCACCTATCATGAAATGAGTGGGAGGCCCTTTTTGCAAACAGAAATTATTGAGTTCTCCACCTGTCCGGCTCCCTATTATGTCCCGGAAAATCAGCCCACCGGCTGTCAGGTGCGAGCGGTGAACAGCTGGCGCTGTAAACAGCCGGAGGAGTGTGCGGGTTATGAGGAGCAGCCGGTGCTGGATGGCGACGGCAATCCCGTAACAGATGGGGAGGGCAATGTGGTGACTGAGACCGTTTGTACGGGCTGCGTGCGGGTCTATCCCAACTATCTCACCGCGGAGCTGATCGAGACCAGACCGCGCACGGCCACCACCAACGAGACCTATGTTTGCGAGGTGTTTTTGCCAGCTCAGCCTCCCGAGTACTTGGGCAGACTATTTCGTGTGACCTTGGATCAGGGAGATGGCCCCTGCATTTGGGACCCCGACTTGGATATTCAAGAAAGAGTGCCCGCAGAAGAAAGGATCATCAATTGATGGGGTTAAAGTTTTCTAACCAACAGGGGAATATCACTCTAGTGGTGATGATGGTGATGACAGTCACCGGCATAACCGCCTTGACCTCGGCGATGACGGTTCAGCAGATTCAAAAGGTGGACCGTATAGCTCGGGTCAAGGGGCAAATGGCGGCAGTGGAAGCCAATTTAAAAATGCGCCTTCACCAGACTTATGCCTACGAAAATTGCGACACAGCAGTGGGCCCTGAGTCCTGTCGTCTCAGGGAGAGTTATTTTAATGATTTGTTGGTGACCAGCGTTCAAACCAATCAGTGTCCCGATGGAGATCCTGCCCCCCCCTGCGGAATTGTGGTGGAG
>SKLV01000098.1 GCA_007121385.1 Bdellovibrionales bacterium | reverse complement strand
TCTATTTTTAATAACTAGGGCATAAAAGTGATAAGTCTTGAAATGGGCAGTCGGAACAGGGGGTGTTCCGCTGCCTGTCCTCGAATCTAAAATGATTCCAATAGGACTTCGGAGCTTCCAGAAAATATGGGGGGCCCGCACTCTCTGTCATTGGTAAAAACAGGCTCCCAGGTGACCTCTTGTTGATCTATCTCATAAAGCAGTTCCGGGTCCTGGCCGCATTCAGGTCGGCTGAAGAGCCTTAGTGATACTGGGCTGAATTGAGTTTCATATAAATCATCTGAAAAATGAGGATCCAAAATTCAAGCAAGTATTCATTTATGGTGAAACTGAAGCTGATCTCATTGCGGTCTGAGTTGGTTTCAATACCTCCCCAGGCTTCGTTAGAGTTTGGGTTGGGGCACTCGTCAACATAGAGGAGGTCCTCCTCCACAGCCAAGGACAAGTTGGGAGGCAGAGGGTCTGCAGATCGAATATGTACCTTCAAGCTGGAAAATAAGTATATACCCCGGCAAGCCCTTGCCTCCAACTCTGGATCTGTTGAATCATCCTTATTTTTTAGGCAGCCTGCCAAAGTGAAGCTTAAAACAATTAAAAGAGATAGATTTCTCATAGTTCCATTTTGAATCGCCTTGACTTATTTCAAAACAAAAAACTGAAACCTGTCTCAAAGTGAGACGGGAATTCTCTGGCTAAAATCCAGCAGGCTCTGCTTGGCCAGCTCCAGTTGGGCGGCCTTTTTGGCTTCTTTTTGTTTATGGCCGCGGATCTTTTCAAAGCCGGGGGGCTTGGGGAAAAGGCCAAAGTTGATATTGGTGGGCTGAAAGAGCTCGTTGTCCTCGGTGATGGCGTTGAGCAGTGAGCCCAAGGCCGAGGCCCGCGGGGGCAAGGAGACCTCTTGGCCGCGCAGCTTTTGGGCCAAAAAGTGAGCCACCAGGAGACCGGTGCAGGTGGATTCAAAGTAGCCCTCCACCCCAGTGATTTGTCCGGCAAAAAATAGCCATTCGTCCTTGCGACTGCTCAAAGTGGGAGTGAGCTTTTTGGGGCTGTGAATGTAGAGATTGCGGTGAATACTGCCCAGTTTAAGGAACTCGGCCTGCTCCAGGCCCGGGATCAGGCGAAACACCCGGGTCTGCTCCCCATAGGCCATGCGGGTTTGAAAGCCCACCATATTGTAGGCTGTGCCCTCTTTGTTGTCCTGTCGCAATTGAACGACGGCATAGGCCTTGTGCCCAGTGTGGGGGTTAGATAGCCCTTTGGGCGAGAGGGGGCCAAAGCGCAAGGTCTCATCCCCTCGGTCCACAATGGCCTCAATGGGCATACAGCCTTGAAAGTAGGGAGTGGTCTCAAACTCCTTGGGCTCAATTTTGCGCGCTCCCTTAATCTCTTCCACCAGCCGGTAGTACTGCTCTTTGTCCAAGGGGCAGTTCCAATAATCTCCAGAGGAGTTCAACTCACTGTCTGGGGCAGGAGTGGCATCCCCAGACTCGCTCTCCACAGCCTCTGCCTCTGAGCTGCGATTGTAGCGGTTGGCCTTCCAGGCCACCTGAGGGTTGATGCTATCCGCATCCACAATGGGGGCAATGGCATCAAAAAAGTACAAAAACTCCTGGTCAAAGTGGCGACGCATGGACTCGGCTAAAGAGTCATGGGTCAGGGGGCCTGTGGCAATGACTGCCGGGCGAGGAAGGTCTTCTAAAGACTGAACCACTTCACTGCGCAGCTCGATGCGGGGGTGGTTTTTCACCGCCTCAGTGATCCGGGCTGAAAAGCGCTCCCGGTCCACAGCCAGGGCCATGCCGGCGGGAACACTGTGGTCTCGGGCGGCCTTCAGGATAAAGCTGCCCAGCTGCTCGGCCTCCCACTTCAGCTGGCCGGGGGCGGAGTAGTCGGTTTGGCTGCCAAAGGAGTTGGAGCAGACCAGCTCGGCAAAGTCTTGGGTTTTGTGGGCGGGAGTCATGACCTGAGCTTGACGCATCTCAAAAAGCACCACTTGAAAACCCATATCAGCCAGCTGCAGAGCGCACTCCGAGCCCGCCAGGCCTGCGCCCACGATATGAATTGTCGGTGAGGGAATGGACATGCTACCTCTTAAAACCATGGATGGACCTAAAAAACCGCCCAAACCGCGGCAGTCAAACCTTCAATCTTTGCCCCATGTCCTACAGGCCGTTTTTGGAAATGGCAAGTCCCCCCTCTCCCATCAGTTTATTCGCTGGCGGCTGTGGCGTTTTTGGCCCCAGGTGGTGGGGGAGACGGTGGCCCGACACAGTCGACCGGTGGGCTACGACCGCGGGGCTTTGGTGATCTGGGTGGAGAACTCAGTGCAGTTGCAAGAGATGCTCTATTTGCGTCGGCAGATCACCGAGGCCGTCAACCGCTACTTGGGTCAAAAATACGTCCACCGCATCAGCCTCACTTTGGATGACAAATCTGTTCCCAGACTTGAAGAAACTGCAGAGGGTCTGCGTGATTTTCTCTCCACAGAACCTCCCAGTGCAGATGGGGAGCCGTAACTCGGCCAGTGGCTCCGGCTAAGCCCAACTGATCTCCGGTGCTCACTTTTTGACCCATTTCCACATCAATGCGGCTCAAGTGCATATAGCGGGAGAAGAGGCCATCTCCATGGGCCAAGACCACCACATTGCCCGGCACAATCATATGTCCGGCCCAGGCCACGACTCCAGGGCCAGGGGAATAGATGGGAGTGCCCGTGCGGGCCCTTAAGTCCACGCCCACATGATAGTATCTTCGGCCATCGGGCAGACTGCGAGGAGAGCCAAAGGGGGAAGTCATGATGGAGTTCACCGGTCTTTTCCAGCAGCCCCTCATCAGAGGACCCCACTGATCTCCCCTCAACACCTCCTGCATGATCTCTCTCTCGAGGCGCTTTTGTTCTTCGTGTCTGTCGTCCACCCGAGCCCAAACCTCTGGGGGAACATTGAGTCGACGAGCTTCACCCAAGGGCCTCACCAAAACCTTTAAACTTCGCCGGAAGTAGGTGCTGAATCCAGGTCGTCCTTGGTCCACCCGGCCGTGGAGCAGGGTTTGCCCCCCACCATAGAGGCCAATCACACCAAACCAAGTTTGTTTGTCATCGAGCCGCAGCAGAGAGCGGCCCTGCAGCTGTAAGCTCTGCACCCCTTGGTCGGATGGGGGAAAGGGGATAAGCAGAGCGGTGCCGGCTTGATACTCCGGCTGAAGAGCCAGCTCCACCTCCACCCACTCTTGCTGTCCCAACTTCCAAGGCATCAGGAAAACAAAGAAGAAAGTGATTGTGAAAGTGAAGAACTTTCCTTTGCGGCGGCGATGCATGAATCGGCCTCTTTTAGTCTGTTAATCCTCAGACTTCATAGTGGCACGGATCAGGGGGCGGAGAAAGCGCTGACGGGGAGAGTCAGCTCCCACTAGGGAGCTGAGCCGATTATGGAGAGCGGGGTCATTGACTAAGGCCCCCAGAGTCCCTTCCCCCCGATCAATTTTGGCCAATATACTGTGAAGGTGTTGGAGAGATTCGCTGAGGTGCACTTTGGACTCCTCACTGCGGATCTCGCGAAGGGTGGTCCTCATCTCTTGAACCAGTCTCTGCAGTTCCCCGCTGGTGCCCACCAAGTTGACAATCAATTGGGCGGTTCTTTGATCTTGATTAAAGGCCAAGAGCAGGTTGTGAAACTCGCTGATCACATCGGTCACATTCGAGAGCTCGGAGCCCTTGCTGGAGATCATCTCTAAGAGGTCAGGTCGGTGGAGAGAGTTGATATAGTCTCCGCTCTTCAGGGGTGGGGCTCCAGGAGTCCCAGGCTCAATGTAGATATAGCGATCCCCCAGGGCTCCCTGAGTGCGGGTGGAGGCTGTGGAGTCCCTGGTGATTCGATCTGAGAAGCGCTGATTGATGGAGAGGTGAACCTCAATCTCGGTGGTTCCGGGGGCGAAGTCAATGCGACGTACTCGGCCCACCGGGAGGCCGGCTAGGGAAACATTGCTTCCGGGAGCCAAGCCCTGGACATCGACCAGCTTGACTTTAAGGCTGTAGGTTCGGGCTAAAACCATTTGGTCGCCGCCAAAAAAAACAATGGAAGCCAAAAGGGCCAAGACCCCAATGGCCACAAATATTCCCACTCTCAGTTCTGATCCCAAGCTCGATTCCATTTTCTTAAGCTCCTTCAATTCCGTTGATAAACCTCTGCATCAAACCTTCGGGGTCCCTTTCCAAGTCCTGAACTGTGCCAGAAGCTTGAATCTCTCCATTGAGCAAAAGAGCAATCCGATCACATACAGCATAAACACTGGGCATATCATGAGTCACGAAAACCGAGGTCACTCCACGGGCCTTCAGTCGTAAAATCATCTCTTGAATTTTTTTGGTGTTGTAGGGGTCCAGTCCAGCAGTGGGCTCATCATAGAGAACCACCTTAGGACCCATAATAATGGATCGGGCCAAGCCCACCCGCTTTTGCATACCTCCCGAAAGCTGAGAGGGGTAAACGGAGTGGTTGCCTAAAAGGCCAAACTCTTCCAGCTGGCTGTGAATCCGCTCACCAATTTCTTTCTCAGTAAGAGGAGTGTGTTCGCGCAGAGGGTAGGCCAAATTGTCATAGACAGTCATAGAGTCAAAGAGAGCCCCATTTTGGAAAACATAGGCCACTTTTTTCCGAATTTCCACCAGCTGTCTTTCGGTCCAGCCAGAGATCTCCTCTCCATCAATAAAAATTTCTCCTGAATCCGGTTTTTCCAGGCCAATAAGGCTTCTGAGAATCACCGACTTCCCCACCCCTGAGCCTCCAATAAGCCCCAAGCATTCGCCGGGTTCCACACTGAGGTTAACACCCCGATGCACTTTCTTTGAACCAAAGGACTTGGTGAAATTCTTGACTTCAATTACAGCCATTGTTCAAAAATCCAAAATAACTTAGTTAAAAAATAATCGCCCACCAGAATCAGAATCGAGGCCGTTACCACTGAAGTGGTGGTGGCCACACCCACACCCCGGGTCCCACCGGAGACATTGAGGCCAAAGTAACAGGCGGGCAGAGCAATAAAGAGAGCAAAAAAGAAGGTCTTGCCCATTCCCGACATATAGTCCACAAGCTCGATGGTCTCGAGAACCTTTTGCCAATAGAAATGTGGACTGAGTCCCAATTCACTCCAGCCCACAATCAGCCCACCCATAATGCCGATCAAGTTGGCCATGGCTCCCAAAAGAGGCACACAGATCAGACAGGCAATCACCCGCGGAATGACAATCTTTTTAATTGGCGAGGTCCCCAGGGCGCGAATGGCATCAATTTGTTGAGTCACTTTCATCGATCCCAACTCACTGGTGATGCCGGCTCCCACTCGGGCCGCCATCATCAAGCTGGTAAAAACAGGCCCCAGCTCCCGGATGATGGACAGGCTGACCACCTTGGGCACATACATCTTTCCGCCGAATTTCTCTAGGCCCAGACCAAACTGCAAAGCCATCACCATGCCCGTGCTGATGGCTGTGATAAAGACAAGAGGTAGAGACATAAGGCCGATGTGGTGAATTTGTTCTAGTATTAAACGGAAGTAAAGAGGGGGGCGAACCAGCTCGCTGAGGACCTGTTTGGAGAGAATCGCTGTGCCGCCCATCCAGCGGATCATATCCTTCGCCAAAGTCATGGAACTACAAAGTCCTCTAGGAATTTTTCATACTGTGTGTGACCGGGCAAATGCGTCGAGGCAGCCTGGCGCTCTTGTTTTTTTGGCGTGGCCGGGAGGGGAGCCACATGACTGATCAAGTAAAGGCAGTCTCCCTTAATAAAGATCCGAGCTTGATAGTAAGTGTCCTGACCATCCAACTGGCCGGTGAATTGACTGTGTCGGGCTGTAACCCCTTGGTAGGGAACATTGGAGCTGGCTAGAACTCTGGGCTGTTCAAGACTTCGCAATAGGCCCTGTTCTAGTTGGTCCAAATTCAAACGGCGAACATCGCCACATTCGGTTAGGAAAGAGATACTGGTTTTATCTTCAGGGGAATACCAGGCCTGATCCAGGTCCTCAACATGAACGGCCTTGAAAGGCTCTGAGGGAGGAGTAAAAGAAAAACCCGTGGCACGATGGAGATTTTGACCTCCAAGGTGAATAGAGACACAGCCGGAAGTCAGCCCGCTCAGGCCTAAGAAGAAATTCAAACTAAAAATCAAAGATGCCGTTTTCATTGACCATTTCATCATCTTGTTTATCGGCAAAGACGAACTCTTTTCCAAGAGATTTATAGGAAAAATTTTGCATAAAAATAGTCCAGGTCGATGCCTTTGTCCTAGACCAAAGGATCTAAAAGTCAGACCTGTCAGAGAGTTGTCAGGGCTGATTGGAATATGACAGAGACCACTGAGATATCAGGGGCCTGGGGTCAGCTTATTTTTTTTGTAAGAAGCTTTTAGATCATCTGAGCCACTTGGCACTTTATGTGCTTCTTTCTTTTTTAGAGGTTATCTGAATTTTGGTCGAGCCTCTTAAGGAGTGGGGAACTCATTTGAATAAGAAGTTATTATCACTTCAGAAATCAAGAACTCAGAAATTTGTACTGAGAGTCTTTGGACTAAGATCAAGCCGAAGATTCGACAGGACTCAAAGACAGGGGAACCTTGTTTTGGGTTTGATCTTTGTTTTTTTTCTTGGCTTTTCTGAGTGGACCTTGGGGCAGGCTGTGGGAGCGAGTAGCCAAATGAATCAGGTTCGAGGACGGATTTCTATCATTGGAGATACAGTTCATCTAGAGCTCTCCGGCCGTCGTCACTGGGACTATGATGTGAGAAGAGTCGAGGATCTGAAAATACAGGCCATGGTTCCTCCTCTCGATGGCCCCACCATTGTCCAGTTGAACACCTTTCGCGGTATGCATGTCAACTCCATTGAAGTGGACACAGAAGGGCCAGATGGATCTCATTTGGTCACCTTCCATCTCAGCGAGGCTGCGGTAGAGATTTTTGATTACCTCACTGATGAACCTTCTCGGCTCATCATGGATTTTTATCGGCCCATGGAGGTGGTACAGCAGCCTGTGGCACAGGAACCCCCATCACAGACGTCCAAAGAGCCACGGGTGAGTGAAAAAGCACCAATGCCAGTCAAGGAGTCAGGACAGCTCGTTGAGGGGGAGTATCAGAGAATAGATTCTGAGGTCACTGAGGAGTCTGTTGGGTCTGGACGCACCCCCGCTATGGCGGAATTTCTCAGTGGAGAAGAAGATCCAGCTCTTCTAGAAAATGCCATGGGGGGCCAGCAAAGGGGTGTCTTTGATGGTGGGGATCGGGATTTTCTCCGCTTTCGAGTCAAAGAGTATGAGGTGAACCCAGATGCTGTGATTGCCAGTCGGAGTAATATATATATTCGCTTCCCTCTATTGATGATGCCGGCGAGCCGTCTCCGTCATCTCGCTCAGGATCGTCCAGAGTTTGAAATTATCCCTAAAGAAACTCGAGAAAATAGGGAGGCTCGACTCTTGCTGGCACTTTACCAAAGAGGACGACTGGCCACTTTTTTAAAGACCTTTGAATACTTTAACGATCGCTATCCTAGTTCAGACTACGACGAAATAGTGAAGAATTTGGCCGCTGAGCTGCACTTAAGTCAGTGGCTCCAAAATGGACAGAGAAGGGACTTTGACCAGGCCCGTCAGCTCTACACCTATCTTCTTCATCGCTATCCCAACTCTCCACTTGCCGAGAGAACAGAGCTGATTCTAGCCTACGGAAGTTTGGAGATGGAGGACGGACTGAGGGCTCTGCAGAGGTTGGTGGATTTCTTAAAAAAACATCCTGAGTCTGAGGAGACGGACTCGGTCCGTCGAGCTCTCGCTGAGGTTCATTTGAGCCTTAATCAATTTGAGGAAGCCGAGGAAGTCTACCGACAGATGGTACAATCCGCCCGGTCTCCCAGTTCGGCGGTGGAGGCCAAGTATCGATTGGGAGACATTCATTTTCTGCAGAGAGATTATGATCAGGCCATTAAGGCTTACCAAAAAGCTCTCCTCGAACATCCGGAGTTTGAAGATATTTTTCCAAATGCTCACTTTAATAAGGGCGAGGCTCTATTTTGGCAGGCCCAGCACTTGAGAAGCTTGGATCATCTGGTTGAGTTTCTAAAGCGGTTTCCAGCCCACTCCCATGGGGGCTATGCCATGACTCGGATCGGGGAAATCATGGACATTCTCGGCGTGGACAAGAGTCGCGTGATGGGGGCTTTTTTGGAGAGTCACTTTCGCTATCGGGGTCACCCCGGGGCGGAGTTGGCCCGTATTCGCATGTTAAGTCAAAGGATGAGGGGGATGAGGGAGGCTGAGTTGAACCAGGCCCTGACCGAGATGCTCGAGATCGCCGAGCGATCGCCCCTGCCCAGGGCTCCTGAGTTTGTCACACTCCTTATTGCCGATGGTTTTCAGGCTCGGGGTGAACATCAGCGAGCTATGCAGTACTTGACAGCCTACTACCAGCGCCATCCCACTACAACCAACCAGGAGTTCTTTCGTCAGCGGGTCGCGGCGGCATTTTCAGATGCTATTCTGGATTTGGTGAGTGAAAACCAGTTTTTGGAAAGCTTAAAACTGCACAGTCAATACTCCCGAAACTGGTTAAGAAACTCGACGAGAACAGATATTCCCTATTTGATTGGCAGAGCCTATGAGCAGGCGGGAGTCTTTGATCAGGCGGCCAGCCTCTATGAGAAAGTTCTTAAAGAGCTCAAGGGTATTGCAGGGACAGAGATGGAGAGAGAAAAAAGGGTGAACGAAAACCTGCCCTCCATAGACACTTTAAAGCTTCGACTGGCGAAGACAGCCTGGGAACAGCGACAGTTTGCTAGGGCCGCCCACCACCTGAGTGCTTTGGGCCCTGAGAATGCGTTGAGTGGTCAAGAGCAACTGGAAAGGGCTGAGTTGGCGGCCCGCTTAGCTGAGGAGAGAGGCTTGGTTGGGGAGGCCATTGCTGGACTGGAGTGGGTGCGCTCCAACTGGAAAGGTCCTCAGGAGGAGCGGAGTCGGCTTGATTTAGAGCTGGCAAGGCTTTACAAGCAGACAAAGGATTATAAGAGGGGGGCGAAAATAGTTGAGAGCCTCGTGCAAGGCCCTCAAACTCAGAACAGTCAAGCCTCTGAAAATCTGGCGGCGGCTTTGAGGCTTCAGGGCGACATTCTCTTTAAGAAGGGGCAGAAAATAGCTGCTCTGGAGTCCTACACCCGTCTCTTGGAGGAGTTTTCCAGTCATACGTCCTTGGCCGATGTTCGATTTCGCGCTGGCAACATTCTTTATGACTTGGGCGACATTAGGGGCGCGGAACAGATCTGGCAAGCCCTAGACTCTCAAAAGGACTCAATTTACCGGTCTTTGGCTGACGAGAGACTCCAGCATTCCCAGTGGAGTGAAGAATATCAAAGGTACATTAACCGAATCCCAGCCATGGTGGAGTGAACAGGAATATTGGAGAGCTTAAAGGAGACTTTTATGAGCAGTGAGTTTAACTTGATCAATACCGCCGACCCTACGATGCGCCGTCTGGTGCAGATGGCCGAAAATGTGGCCGGGAGTCGGGCCAGTGTACTGATCAGTGGAGAGAGCGGGACGGGTAAAGAGCTGATGGCTCGATATATTCACAGCAAGAGCTCTCGATCTGGCCGCCCTTTTGTGGCAATAAACTGTGCTGCAATGCCTGAAGGGCTTCTAGAGAGTGAGCTCTTTGGCTATGAAAAAGGGGCCTTCACGGGAGCCCTCAATCGAAAGCTGGGAAAATTTGAACTGGCTCATAAAAGCACCTTTCTTCTGGATGAAGTTACGGAAATGTCTTTGCCCCTTCAAGCCAAGCTTCTCAGGGTTTTGCAGGAAGGGGAAGTTGAGCGTTTAGGGGCTGACAGGCCCCAGCCTGTGGACGTTAGGATTATTGCCACAACAAATAGGAATCTGCTGGAATCCATCCAGCAAGGGGGCTTTCGAGAGGACCTCTACTATCGTCTTAATGTCATCCCCTTGGAAATTCCGCCCCTGCGACAGCGAAAGGCTGACATTCGCTTGCTCTCTGAGCTCTTTTTAGAGATGTCCTGCGCCAATAATGGATTGGAATGTAAAGAACTTTTGCCCGAGGCTCGGGAAAAGCTTTTATCCTGGAGTTGGCCGGGCAATGTCCGAGAGCTTCAAAATGTCATTGAAAGATCGGTCTTGATGAGTCCTCAACGCCAGCTTTCAGAAGCTGATATTCTGATTAAAGATTTTAGGCCCCAGCCCAGCGATCCTGCTTTGATGCCAGGAATGACAGTCTCAGAGGCGGAACGGCTACTTATTTTAAAAACTTTAGAGCACACTTGTCAAAACCGCACACAGGCTGCCCAGCTGTTGGGCATCAGCATTCGAACTCTACGCAATAAAATTAACGAATATCGAGATGGTTTAAATTTGGGGGTGACCTCATGAGTGGACTTTTTGATAAAACCACGGACGCCTTGGCGGCCTCGGTCAATATGCGGCTCTTGCGTCACAATGTCACCGCCGCCAACATTGCCAATGCGGAAACTCCTGGCTACAAGGCCCAAGTGGTGGACTTTGAACAGGCCTTATCCAGAGCCATTGATCGTGAGAGGCTTGGTCGTCTCCATGCAGATCATCCTGACCACTTTCTCATGGGCCAAGGGTCCCTGTCCAGAGTGCGTCCAGATGTCTACGACAACCCAGATGTGAATGTCTCCCAGGATGGGAATACTGTGGATATGGAAAAAGAGATAGCCACTCTTAACGAAAACTCTATTTTGTACAAGGCGGCCCTTCAGTTGATGAATAAAAAGTTGGCCTCTATGCGCTATGCCGTCACCGAAGGTACGAGGTAAGGAAAGGAGATAGGACATGGATTTTTCAAAAGCCATGAATGTGTCTAGTAGTGGACTGACGGCCCAGAGAATGCGAATGAATACCGTGGCCAGTAATATCGCCAACATCAACACCACAAGGACTCCTGAAGGGGGGCCTTACCGGCGCAAGGACGTGGTGTTTGAAGCTATACCTGAGGCTAGGAATTTTGGCGAAATCCTGACCACAAGTCCAGACCGGAACTTAAAGCGGGTTCAAGTGACGGATATTCATGTGGATCGAAAGGCGCCTATGATGAAGTATGAGCCCAACCACCCCGACGCCAACGACGAGGGCTATGTGGCTTATCCTAATATTAACTTAATGGAGGAGATGGCCAACATGATTCAGGCCACCCGATCTTACGAGGCCAACGTCGCAGCTATGCAAGCCACCAAAGATATGGCTTTAAGTGCTTTGGAAATCGGGCGCTAGGTGTTAAACTTTAATTAATTAACTAAAGAGGTTAAGCCATGGAAGGTTTGACGATAGGAAATGCGGAGCATTTTATAAGTACCGGAGACACCCTAAGTGAAATCCGGAGTCAGCGGCAAAAAAGTACCGGCCTAGAGATCCCGAGTTCATCAGGCCCCTCTTTTGCCGAAAGTCTTAAATCAGCTGTCCATCAAGTCAATGAGCTGCAGAGAGTTTCAGATAGCAAAATGGAAGCTCTGGCCACGGGGGAGAACAAGAATATTCCCGAGGTGATGTTGGCCGTAGAAAAGGCAGATATTGCGCTCAAAATGCTCGTTCAGGTTCGCAATAAAGTTATCGATGCTTATCAAGAAGTTATGAGGATGCAGGTTTGATAAAATCTATCGGGGGGAACTGACTTGCAACAGCTGTTGGCACAACTGATCTCACAGTTCTCAGAGTTCTACAACACTCTGAGTCCTATAAAGAAAATGTCCATCTTGGCCTCTATCTTTACGATATTTGCCTCGGTGGTCATTGTGGGCCTCATGGTCTCATCAACGAACTATGCGGTTTTGTTCTCTAATGTTCCTCCCAACCAGTTACCTCTGGTTGTCCAGAATCTCCAAGAAAAGAATATTCCTTTTCGCCTGGCGGACAATGGGGCCACAGTGATGGTCCCCAAGGATCTCCTCCATGCCACTCAAATGTCTGTGATGACAGAGCTCGGGACAGGGAAGATTGGCAATGTGGGGCTCGAGATCTTTGAAAAGCAGGACTTTGGGGCCACTTCCTACTCTCAGAGAATCAACTACCAGCGCGCTCTGCAAGGCGAATTGATGCGAGCGATCAACACCCTCAGCGCTGTTCGTCAGACTCGAGTGATTTTGGCTTTACCCGAGAGAAAGACCTTTTTGGAAGAAGCCGGCCAGCCCTCAGCTTCGGTGGTTCTTGACCTTCACCAAGGAAAGACTCTGCAGCCGGATCAAATTCGGGGCATCACCCAACTGGTGGCGAGCTCGGTGCAGGGAATGGCGCCTGAGCGGGTGACGGTTGTAGATACGAGAGGTCGGACCTTGTCGAGAGATGGTTCTCCTGAGTCCGTGGCCTCCGCGGAGCTTTTGGACATTAAGGCCCGGGTGGAGTCCAATATTGAGCAGAGAGTGGAGTCTATTTTAGCCCGGGTGGTGGGGGTGGGCAAAGTGACAGCCCGGGTGAATGCCACTCTCAATCCTCGACATATTTCCATGATTGAAGAGACAGTGGACCCTGACTCAACAGCTGTTCGGAGTATTCAGACTGAGGAGGAGGTCCTGGATGGAGCCAGAACCAATCCGGTGGGGATTCCTGGCGCTCGGGCCAACTTGCCCGGGGCCGAGGAAATGGGAGAAGTGGGTTTTAAGCAGAATGTCCGCAAGGAACTGAAGAGCACCAATTTCGCGGTTCCCAAAACAGTCCGCAATATCCGGGAGGCCGCAGGAGGATTGGAGAGAATTTCTGTGGCCGTACTTGTGGATGGTGTAGAGGCCCCAGTGACCCTTGAAGATGGGACTGTGGAGATGCAGTGGCAGCCTCGATCGGCCGAGGAGTTGGCTCGCTTTGAAACCATTGTGCGCAATGCCATTGGCTTTAATGCCGCCCGTGGCGACAGCGTGAGCATTGAGAGCATACGCTTTCAATACGATGATATGTCTGATGCCCAATCCCTCATGACCTTCCTGGATCAGGAAAAACTACTCCGACAGCTGACGCAGTGGTCGCTGATAGGACTTATTCTCGTTCTATTTTTCTTTATTGTCATGCGACCTTTCATGCGGTGGATCACCGATTCTTTCCAGGATTCGGTAGAGGATATTCTTCCCCGAACAATTGAGGAGCTGGAGGAGCTTCAGTCCGTCGACAATACACTGCCGGGAATGAGTGGGGCTTTGCCAGTCTTAGAGGAGTCTTTGGATCCGGACAAGGCAGAAAGTGAGCTGTTGAAAGAGCGAATCATGAGCATGATGGAGCAAGATGAAGAGAAGTCAGCAGGAGCTTTTAGTCTGTGGCTGACAAGGAGAGATGTATGAGTGCCCGTCTTCTGAAGTTAGAAAACATAAAATATGAAGACCTCAAAGGCTTTGATAAAGCTGCAATCCTTTTAAACTATCTGGGTCCCGATGCTGCAAAAAAACTCTTCCGGCGAACTGATGACAGTGACATTCGAAAACTTCTTAATACCATGCAAAAGTATCGCATCGTCCCGGTGGCCATCACCAAAAGGGTTCTGGAAGAGTACTATGAAATGATCAGTGAAGCCGAAGATTATATTTTTTCCGAGAAGACCACAAATAAGGACACAGTGGTCGATGCAGTGGGGGAGGAAAGAGCACGGGGAATCCTTGGGCACTTGAGTGCCAACACTCCGGCGGCAAGGAACTTGGAGAGTTTGGAGTTGGTGGATGCTAAGTCCCTTTCGAATTTTCTTTTGAACGAACATCCTCAGACCATTTCGGTCATTTTAGCTCACCTAGAGCCAGAGAAAAAAGGAGAGGTTCTCAAGCGTCTGCCGGAGTCCCTTCAGGCTGAGGTGGTTTTGCGACTTTCTAATTTAGATCATGTGGCGCCGGAACTTATTGCTGAGGTGGATCGAGTCCTCAAGCAGGAGCTGTCCACCATTGGCACCGTGGAGCAGGCAGCTCTGGGTGGGGTTCAACCGGTGGCGGAGATGCTCAATGTCATGGACAAGAATACCGAGACGGCCATTATGTCGAGAATCGAAGAGAAAGACCCTATTTTGGCTGAGGAGATTCGAAAACTGATGTTTGTCTTCGAAGATATCATTAAGATTGATGACAGAGGTATACAGACTCTGCTTAAGGAAGTGCCCAACGACAAGCTTTTATTGGCCCTTAAGACTTCCAATGAAGAGATTCGAAATAAGATTTTCAAAAATATTTCCCAACGGGCAGCGAAGCTTCTTCAAGACGATCTAGCCAATATGGGTCCTTCACGCCTTTCCGATGTGGAGTCTGCTCAGGTAGAGATTGTAAATGTGGCTCGACGCTTAGAGGCCGAGGGAAAGATTTTGATTGCTCGCGGTGGATCGGAAGATGCCCTTGTCTAAGGTCAATGTATATAAAAAAGATTCAGGCAATCAGGTCATTCTGGACTACAGTCTGAAGCCTTTGCCAAAGGCTCCAGAGAACCAGGCCAAAGAATTCCTAATGCTCCAAGAGCAATCTCAAAGTGGTTTTCAAATCAGTCCTTTAGTGGCCGCTCGAGTGGGCATCTCCGAGATCCAAAAGCAGCAACTGGAAGAGAAAATTGAGCAGGAGACTCTTGAGAGAATGAAGGGCCTCCAGGAGAAAGCCTTTGCCGAGGGTTTCGAGCTGGGGCGCACTGAGGGGCGAGAGCAAGCCTTAGCCGAGTACCGAAATCAGTTTGAGGAGAGTCTAAAATCACTGGGTGAGGTTCTGTTGTCTTTGGAGAGAATGAAACAGAGTCTGCTGGCCCAAAATGAGAAGGGCTTGGTGGACCTCACTTACCGAATTGCCAATAAAGTGGCTATGGCCAATCTGGAGCACAGCCCCATTTTAGTTCTAGAAGTGATGAAGCAAGTGGTGGAATCGGCCCAGAGTGACGAGCGTTTAACAGTTTATCTGGCTCCCGAGGATCTGGAATTTGTGAAGAGTCTTCAGAGTCAGGAGGGTCAGGATTTGGACTTTTTGAAAAAACTTCGCTTGGAGGCCAAAGGCGGTCTCTCCCGAGGGGGCTGCCTTGTCGAGAGCAACTACGGGTCTATTGATGCCACTTGGGAGAAGAGAGTCCAGAAAGTTTGGGAAATTTTAGTTAAGAAGTTCCCAAAGTTCAAGAGTGATGTAGGAGAGCAGGCCTCGTGAACCCTGTGGGACCACAAACACTCAACCTCAATCGATACAATTTGGCCCTAGAACATGGGTCAGCCACCCATGATATTGGTAAGATCACTCAGGTCACAGGCTTTTTACTCAAAGGCTACATTCCAGGGGTTTCCCTAGGGAGTTTTTGTCAGGTGTTTCCTGTCGGGGGACAACCCCCTTTTTTGGTGGAGGTGGTGGGCTTCCAGGATCGTCAAGTTCTGTTCATGCCCCTAGGAGAGATGCATGGGGTGGGGCTCGGGTCAAAGGTGGTCTTGGTTCAGCCCAGATCGACCATTGGCTTGGGGGCAGGTCTCTTGGGACGGGTCATTGATGGTTTGGGGCAGCCGCTGGATTCCCTAGGCGAATTTGAGTCCGAGGAGGAACAGACTCTTTATGGAGAGGCGCCAAGGCCCATGGATCGCAAGCTTATTGAAGAGCCTTTAAGTTTTGGGGTGAGAGCCATCGATGGTCTGCTGACTATAGGTCAGGGACAGAGAATGGCCGTTTTAGCGGGGTCGGGAGTTGGAAAATCTGTCCTGATGGGAATGATCTCTCGTGGGTCCAGTGCAGACATCAATGTCATTGCCCTTATTGGTGAGCGGGGTCGTGAGGTCAAAGAGTTCATTGCGAGAAATTTGGGAGAGGAGGGACTTAAAAAGTCAGTGGTTGTTGTGGCAACCTCAGATCAAAGTCCCTTGGTTCGTCTGAGAGCCTCTTTTGCAGCCGCTCGAATTGCTGGCTATTTTGCCAATCAGGGACGTCAGGTCTTGTTAATGATGGACTCCATCACCCGATTGGCCATGGCGCAGCGAGAGATTGGGCTCAATGTGGGAGAACCACCCACCACCAAGGGATATACACCCAGTGTTTTTTCCCTTTTGCCAAAGCTCTTGGAGCAGGCGGGATCTTTTGACCACGGAGGAAGTGTCACGGGTTTGTATACGGTTCTCGTAGAATCTGATGACATGGATGATCCTATTGGCGATGCAGTTCGATCCATCACTGATGGGCATATTGTTCTCAGTCGCAAGCTAGCTCATCGGGGCCATTTTCCAGCCATTGATGTTCTGCAGAGCACCAGCCGCGTGATGGACAGTGTAATCTCTCGGGAGCATCGCCAGTTGGCCCAGGTGATAAGGGAAAATCTGGCAGTTTTTCGGGAGGCTGAGGACTTGATTTCTATTGGAGCCTATAAAAAAGGAGCTAATGCTCGGCTGGATCAGGCGGTCCAGATGCAGCCCGCTATTGAGGCCTTTTTGCGACAGGCTCATGATGATCCCACTGAATGGGGTCAAACCTATGATCTTATGCTGCAGATGCAACAATATAGCCAGACTTAGGTCATGAGAGATTTCTAAGATGAAGTTTAAATTTTCATTAGAAGCCGTCCTTAAGAACGCAATTCAACAGGAAGGGGAAGCGAAAAGAAGTTTTTTTCAGGCCAGAAACAAGTTGGACCAGTGTTTGGGCCAGATTCAGACCCACTTTGACCAAATAAGAATGGCCCGTGATAAAATTGCGAGAGAGGAGCAGGGGAGAGAGAGGGGAGCTGTAGATCGAATCACTCAACTGCAGTCGTATATTTTTGGTTTGGAAATCAAGATTAAGCAAGAGCGGTTGAAAGCTCGAGATTTGATGATGGATGTGGAGGCTAAACAAGAGACTCTTGTGGAAGCTTCCAAAGAGCGTAAAACCTTAGATGTCTTAAAAGAGAGAAAGTATCAGGAGTATCGGCAGACCTTGAAAAAGAGAGAGGGTCGAGAACTTGATGACATTGTGGTCATGCGCTCGGGGAGGGGGAGAATCTAGTGAGCCAGGGATATGATCAATTTTTTAAAGCCGCAAAAGCGGCTAAGGCAGGAACTCGGGAGCGCCCGACCCAACGTGGCCCTTCTCTCAAGAAGAGGGGAAAAACTTCTCCAACCCTGATTCGCCGACGAGCCCGTTTTCCTTGGGGAGCTTTTTCAGTGGGGTTGATTCTGCTGAGCCTGATGGCGGGTTTGAGTACTCGGCCTGAGGTCCTGGATTTTTTACTTACGAGAGTTCAGGTGAAGTGGGGAAGTTCCGCCTTGGCCAATCAGGATCGGCAAAAAAACCCTGGCCTTCCCGCAGGGACTAGGCAAGAAGTCCCTGGTCAAGGGACGGAACCAGTCTCGATGGGTAGCGAGATGGCTGGGGACTACAGCCTTGAAGAACTGAATCATTTTAGTCGCTTAGCTGAGAGAAAACAGCAGCTAGATCAGCGGGAGGCTCAGCTCAATAGGTTGGAAGAGGAATTGCATAGGCAAAAGGATGAGATTGATGCACGTATTCGGCAGCTTGAAGAGACGCGTCGCCAGATTGCGGGAGTCCTTAAGGATCGAGTGGAGACGGATAGGGCCAGGGTCGATAGGCTTGTTGAGGTTTACTCAAACATGAGACCGCAGCAAGCAGCTCAGATTATCGCCAACCTGAACGACGACTTGGCCGTTGAAATTTTGGGTAGCATGAAGAGGCAGAACGCGGCGGAGATTTTGAATGTTTTGGACCCAGAGAAAGCACAGTCGCTGACAGAGAGGTTTGCTGGCTACAAGAGGTAGCTTGAAAAAGGGAGAGAAAGGAACAAATGGATTTGTTCAGCCCACTTCAGTTTATGAGCTCTTCTCCTGGATTAAGGACTCAACCTTATTCTGGGGAAGGACTTAAAGGTCCTAAGACCTCTCAGTTTTCCGAGGAGAGCCACCTCTCTCAGGCCTCAGAAGATTCAGGGGCTCATCGGGTGAGCGGACAAGAGCGAGCGGCTGTACAGAAGTTTGTGCGTGAGGTCCAAAACAGCTTGGACCTAGAAGCCAATCAATTGGAGATGGCTTTTTTGCAAGTGTCTTCTTTGGGTTTACAAGCCCCTCCTGTTCAGCAGATCGGAGAGCTTGTAGAGAGCTTGAGTCTAGAAAGTGATCAAGCGGAAAAAGCCAGAGAGATATTCAAAGATCTCTTTGAGGCCACCCCAGGTCGTCCTCTGGAAGCCTATATTATGCCAGGAGCTGGAGGTCTGGGGATACTCTCCATGATGAGCCAAGGGCAAAAGCAGGGCCAGCTTCACCAGTCTCTAGAGGATTTGAATCAGAGATTCTTTATTGAACAAAAAATGTTGGCCACAAAAAAAACTGTGGTCGAGGAATCCACACAGGTTTCCCCACAGCCTGCGCCTTCCCGAATTGGTTTTGAGAAAATTTTAGAATCATCACAAAAAACTTCAGTAGAGCCGGGCCAGTGGCCTTTGGGCATGGTCTCTCAGGTCGGAAAGAGCTTGGGGGCTCAAAGTCCTCAGCTCTTAGAAGCTGAGCCTCTGGAAGTTGAGCCTCTTGAACTTGAAGGTCAAGAGGGGGCCTCCAATGCTCAGAGAGGTCTCAGAACTTCTGAGTCCGCTCACCCGCTTCAACCGACTCCCGAAGGACAGAGACAGCCTGGAGGTCTTCAGGAAGCTCAGTTTTTCAAAGAGCAACCCACTTCCTCCAGACCCTCAGCCGCTTTGGAGCCCAATTTGACCTCGATGCCCCAAACCCCCTCTTCCCCTGAGCTTTCAGAGGTGGTCAAAGCCACTGATTCGGGAATCAGCGAGGTGGGAGCCAAGGATTTTCGTGGGGAGTCTTTTCAACCTATAGTTTCAGCGGCCCCGGGGAGCTCTTCTTCCAATGCAGCCACCTCGCTTTCCGCTCCTCTTCCATCTCTAGTCAGTCGGGTGACTTCGGCCGAACCTGAGGCCAACATCAACGAAATTTTGAATCAGGCTCAGTTTGTCGCCAAGCGGGGCGGCGGCGAAGTCAAGGTGATCCTCTATCCGGAGGGTTTAGGTGAAGTCAATCTCAAGGTGAATGTCAAAGATGGTCAGGTGAATGTGCAAATGCTGACCCAATCTGTGGAGGCCAAAAAGCTTCTTGAGACCCAATTGGGAGACCTTCGCACTCAGCTGGTGGCGCAAAAAATTAATGTGGATCAAATTAAAGTTGAGACTGCCGATCTGGCTCGGGATTTCAGTCAACAGCAGGAGCAGCAGCAAAGGCATACGGCACAGCACTTTATGGAACAATTTCGTCAGGAGAACCAGGCTTTTCGCCGGGGCTTTTTAGATATGCCGGGAATAAGAGCCTATAGGTCGCAAATTCACGACCCTGCTCACAATGAGGATATGGTGGCGGCGGCTCAGGCCGCTCGTCGCGAGGCCATGGCTCGAAGATTGGATTTGGTGGCCTAGATGAGTTTTAAAGGAAGGTATTTATGAGCTCGATTCTGCAAACCCTCAGTGCCAATGATCGTGCAGAGCACTTCAACAATCGGCCTCTCGATCAGGTTTTGAATCAGATCACCGACCCCAATTGGACAGATCCCAATCGCCAACTGCGCACGGTGGGCAGTGATGCCATGGACAAGGACGCCTTTTTGAAAATGCTCCTGGCCCAGCTGCAAAATCAGGACCCCACCAATCCTCTCCAAAGTCACGAAATGGCAGCCCAGTTGGCCCAGTTCACCTCTTTAGAAAAGTTGGCTAATATTGATGAAGGGATTAATAAACTGGCCCAAGCTCATCAGCCAGACACTAACATGGGCTCCTTGAACTTGATTGGCAAGGCGGTGGCCGGAGACTCCTCCCAGATTTTTCGCGCCGAGCAGGGAGAGTCCCACCTGATTCGCTACGATCTGGCTGCCCCGGCAGTGTCCACTGAGCTGCGAATCTTAAATTCAGATGGGCAAGTGGTTCGAAGCATGGTGCTGACTCAACAAGGTGAGGGGCGCAATCATGCCACTTGGAATGGGATTTTGGACGATGGCTCCATCGCCCGGCCTGGGGACTACCGAGTGGAAATTGAAGCCAAAGCCTCTAACGGTTCAAGGGTCCATGCCTCAACACGCTTTGAGGGAGTGATCACCGGAGTGAACTTCACTCCGCAAGGGCCTGTGATGATGGTGGGCTCTCAGCAAGTGCGCATGGCAGACATCAAAAGTATCGTGGACCCCAAGCTCGTGAAAGGGGAAGAGGTGGAGAAGCTTTTGCAAAGAGAGATTCCTGGCTCTGAAGATAAGGAGCGGGGGAGTGAGCTCAGTGGTGTCGGGGTGAGTCGAGAGCTTATGAATGAACTCAATGAACAGGGTGTGAAGGTTGGCATCTAGTCAGGGTATTCAGTCAAAAATTCAAACACTCCAGCCTCAGACCGGAGTGGAGATTGTTCGGAAGGGAAAGGGAATCTCTCCGGCTTCAGCGAGTGAGTTCAAACAGGCTCTGTTGTCTCGCTCAAATTTAGAAAAGCCGACGCAGTCCAGTTTGGCCGGGTCTGATTCCCTGCGCTTTTCCAACCACGCGGTGGATCGAATGCGAAGTCGCGGAGTGAGTTTTGGGCCTGAGCAGTTGGCCCAAATTGAGAGGGCTGTGCAAAAAGCACAGGCCAAAGGAGCCCGAGAGACTCTGGTTTTGACCGATGAGTCGGCCCTTATTGTGAATATTAAAAGTCAAACTGTGGTGACGGTAATGGATAAAAGTAGCTTAAAGGAGAACGTGTTTACCAATATCGACAGTACAGTGGTGATTTAAAAATTAATTAACCGGGGCTGGACCTCATTGAGGGGGCCCCTCCATTAAGACATGGAGGTCTTATATGAGCATTCTTGCGTCTCTCTACACCGGTGTATCCGGTTTAGCCGCTCAGGGTGAAGCCCTGGGAGTCATTGGTGACAACATCGCCAACGCCAACACCACAGGGTTTAAATCCAGTCGGGCGGAATTTCAGGATATTATTGGAAAGAGCCTGAAGGGCATTCTCGGGGGCAACCAGATTGGCCGCGGTGTGAAAATCGGTGCGGTAAACCCCATTCTGGTCCAGGGAAACATTGATGCGACAGAAAAGGACACAGACCTGGCTATCGCCGGAGATGGCTACTTTGTTCTCCGAGGTTCGGATGGGGAGTCCTTCACTCGAGATGGCTCTTTTCACTTTGATCGAGAGGGCTTCCTGGTGACCAACGACAAACAGAGAGTTCAAGGCTTTACAGCCGATGAGAATGGGGTGATTTTAAATAGGTTGGAGGACATCCGCTTTCCTCGCGCTCTGATTCCCGCCCGGGCCACCACTGAGATCAAGTTGGACCTCAACCTGGACTCTCGCGTGGAGCCCACCAAGACATTTGACCCCACCAGCCCCTATGACACATCTCACTACACCACAGGGATTGAGATCTATGACTCTCAGGGGAATAAACATTTGGTGTCCATGTTTTTTAATAAAGTGGCCGACCGGGTTTGGGAATATAGAGGTATGGTGGATGGAGCCAGTGTTGTGGGAGCTTCTGCGGATCAGATGGCCGAGGTGGTTTCAGGGCGTTTGACCTTCACTGTGGATGGAAAGTTGGAGAGCCAAGAAGTTTTGAATTCGGCATTTAACTTTGCCGGTGGGGCCCTTCAGAACCAGCAGATCAAGCTGAACTTTGGGGACGCCATTGCGGAAGGGGGCAATGGCCTTGTCGGCACTAAGCAGTATGGTCGAGACTCAGACATGATCAGCTGGCAACAGGACGGGGCTTCAGCAGGAACCATCACCAACCTGTCTTTTGATGATCGAGGAGTGCTGACAGCTCTGTACTCCAATGGCTTGACTCAGGACTTAGCACAAATTGCTCTGGCCCGTTTTGAAAATCCTGAGGCTCTCTTCAAAGTGGGTAATAACCGCATGAAAGAGGCCAACGACTCAGGCTCCCCCGCCTTTGGTAAGCCCGGTCATGCCGGTCGAGGGAACCTCATGGCCAAGTCTCTGGAGCGCTCTACGGTGGATCTGGCTCGAGAGTTTGTGAATCTGATTCAGAACCAGAGGGGCTTTCAGGCCAATGCCAAGACGATCACCACCACCGATGAGCTTCTGGCGGAAGTGATTAATCTCAAGCGATAATTCTTGAGGGTTTCTAATCTTTATTTTTAGATTCTGGCCTCTGCTTTAAGAGGCCAGAATATGGCTTAGAGCAATAAGGTCCTGAGGAATGGGTTTACGCTGAGAATAGGTGTCGACAAGAGAGGTGGCAACCACATCTTGCCACTGAAGACCCAACATCACCGAGGACTGGCCCTTTAAGAGAAAGTCAACGGCAGCAGCCCCTAAGCGGCTGGCCAAAATTCGATCCCTTGCGGTGGGGGAGCCTCCTCGCTGAATATGACCCAAAATGCAGACTTTAGCTTCAAAGCCTGATCGCTTGCGAATGGCCTCGGCCAAGTCATAAGCTCGTCCTGGCTTTTGACCCTCGGCCGCCACAAGGATACTGCTCATTTTTCCTCGGGCCATACCCTTTTTTATCTGCTCCACGGCCTGATCCGGGGTGATGGGGCTCTCCGGAATAAAGACCGCTTCGGCCCCCCCGGCCACCCCCACATCCACGGCAATAAAGCCGGACTCTCTTCCCATGACTTCGACGATAAAAAGCCGGTCGTGACTGGCAGCCGTGTCGCGGATGCGGTCAATGGCGTCTAGAGCTGTATTGACGGCTGTATCATAGCCAATTGTATAGTCGGTGCCAAAAAGATCATTATCGATGGTTCCGGGTAAGCCCACAACTTTGACCCCATGCTCTTCAGCCAATAGCTGAGCTCCACGAAAGGATCCATCTCCCCCAATACAGACAAGAGCATCAATCTGAGCACTCCTCAAGTTGTCTGCCGCTTGAGCGCGGATTTCAGGCTTTAAAAATTCAGGGCAGCGTCCGGCCTTGAGAATAGTCCCTCCCCGCTGAATAATATTGGCGACAGAGCCGGCCTGGAGCTCGCAAAACTCGGACTGAATCATGCCCCTGTAGCCATTGAATATCCCTTTAACCTGGAGCCCTACAGATAAACTTTGGCGAACAACGGCGCGAATGGCCGCATTCATACCAGGAGAATCCCCCCCACTGGTCATCACAGCCAGGGTTTTTATTTTTGATTCGCTCATTTTGTCCTCCTGTTTTAAAAAAAAAGACCTGCCAGAGGGCAGGTCTTTTTCGCTTTCAAGCTAGATGAACCAAAATAAGGACTCCTGAGAGTCTTTATTTTAGCGAAGCATTTGCTTGAACTCAGTTCCGGGACGGAACTTGGGGTGCCAAGCAGCTGGAATTTTAATAGCTTTTCCAGTTTGTGGGTTGCGGCCAGTGCGGGCCTTGCGCTTGGCTTTGGTGAAAGTTCCAAATCCCACCAACTTCACTTCATCTCCTCTTTTGACCGACTTTTTGATCACGTCAATCGTGCAGTCCAACATGCGCTCAGTTTGAGCTTTAGTCATGTTTGTCTCTTTGGAGATTTTTTCGATCAGTTCCGCTTTATTCATGTTGTTTTCCCCCGTAGTGGAATCATGGTTGTTGTTATTGCTGTATCAGCGTTGATGAAATTGAATCTCTAGAATCAAATTGGGTCAATGGCTTTTTTTTGAATTTTTGAAAAAAACAAAAACTAGACCCCTGTTTTGACCGCAAACAGGCCCTGGTGGGGCTAGGAAGAGGAGCTCTCTTGCTTATCCTTCACCTCAGCGCCTGTGCGACTCTTCTCAGATTGAGAAGCTTCATGGATCTGCTCTTTCTTGGAGGCGTCCGTCACATCAATCTCACTGTCCTCATTAAGGCCCTTTTTAAAACCACGAATGGCTTCTCCCAAGGATTTCCCCAAGCCGGGAATCCGTTTGGGGCCAAATAAAAGGATGACAATGGCTAGGACCAATAGAATTTGCCAAATTGAAGGACTCATAGGCTACCTCGCAGTTTCGATTCGGTTGAAACCATTTTACTGTTCAATGGGAGCTTTGTCTTTAGTTTTTCGACGTCTAGGCCGGCGGGGGCGGCGTTGGCTCTTTTCGAGCTCTCGCTTTTCCTCGATCTGAGGCTGGGCAGACCAGTAGTTTTGTAGCCAAAAATGCATATCCGATGGGGACAGCAAATAGTCTTTTTGAGCTAGACCCAAAGCCAGAGGAAAGCCCTCAGCGGTCAAGAGAGCCATTTTTCTCCGCTCACCTCGCTTCTCAAAGTCCGCTCTTTTTTTCAGAAGAGGCTCCATATGCAGGGCCTTGGCGATCAGACTCTGCTCGTGCTTGAAAAGGCCCATCTGCTCCCGCATCAGTGGAGCCAATTCAGGGTGCTCAAGAATCTCTTTGCTGTGGAACTGCTGACTGGCCTCCGGGTCCAAGCTGGCTCGCACCACCGAATACAGAAGGTGGCCAAAGAGCTCCACGGGGTTTTGACTATCTAGGGGAAAGGAGTGGATTTGACTGAGGCTGTGTAAAAATCTCTCGCCCTTTTCTGAGTCGGAGAGCAGTTGGTGCAGTTGAGGTGAAATCTGCTGCAAAATTCCCAAGTCATACAGCTCAAGAAAACAGAGTGAAGGGTCCTTCAAGCGGAGAATTTTCAAAAACTCCTCTCTGCGACGGGGAAGGACGGTCAAACTGAGGTCGCTGGCCGTTTCCTGAATGGCCTGGCGGAGTTCAGGCACCAGGGAAAAGTCCAGTTTATGAGCCAGGCGAATAGCCCTTAGAATGCGAATAGGGTCCTCTTTGAGCCGGGCCCAGGGGTCCCCAATCATTCGAATCCAGCGATCTTCCAAGTCCGGTCCAGCTTCGCAGTAATCAATGAGGCGATCCTCCACGGGATCATAAAAAAGACCATTGATCGTAAAGTCCCGGCGCTGGGCATCCTCTTCTGGGGTGCCAAATAAATTGTCCCCTTCAATATTGAGCTCTTCTCGACTTTCATCCTCCTTAAGGTCTCGGCGAAAAGTGGCCACCTCGTACTGTTCAGAGTCTCTTTTCACAAGGACTAGGCGAAAGCGCTTGCCAATCACATAGGAGTGGGGAATGACCCGTCGGACCTCATTGGGAAAGGCCGAGGTGGCGATGTCAAAATCCTTAGGCTCATGGCCTAAGATAAGGTCGCGAACGCAGCCGCCCACCAAATAGGTCTTGTGGCCCTTGCGCTGTAGGGCTCGCACAATACCCAGGGCGTGGGGATCAATCCAGTCTCGATGCAGTTGGGGTTTTTGCCTTAGGTTTTTCGGTAATGCGTCATCAGCCATAATGAGGTATAAGCCATCCATGAATTTTTTAGAACACTTCAACTATCAAATAACAGGAAATCAGCAAGGACCCAAGCTGGTTTTTCTCCATGGTCTTTTGGGGGCGGGCCATAACTGGAGGCGAATTATTCCCCATTTTGAACCTCACTTTCAGGTTTTAGCCTACGATCAGCGGGGACATGGACGCTCTTTTCAGCCAGAAAAGGGCTATAGCCCTGAGGACTTCGCTCAAGACTTGCTCCTGATCTTAGATGAGCTCTCTTGGGGGCAGATTCACCTGGTGGGACACTCTCTGGGAGGAAGAAATGCTCTTTGTTTTGCTTCTCTTTATCCCGAGAGGGTGGCGAAACTGGTTTTGGTGGACATAGGGCCTGAGCTCCCCCCGGATTCTGACCAGCAAATCCAGCAAATTTTGCAGAAGGTCCCAGTCCCCTTCTCCTCGCGGGAGGAGGCCCAAAGCTCTCTCAAAGCCTCCTTCCCGCCCAGCCTAGCTCAGTTCCTCTACACCAATATTGAGAAAAAGGAGTCGGGTCTTTATGACTGGCGCTTTTTTAAACCGGGCATTTTACAAGCTCTTGAGGCGGGGCGATCACGCAGTCGCTGGGAGGAGGTGAGGGCCCTCCAAGTCCCCACCTTGGTGATTCGGGGGCAGAAGTCAGAGACCCTCACCAGTGAAGTGTTCCAGAGGATGCTTCACTGCAATTCCTTGGTGGAGGGTGTGGAGATTCTTGGGGCTGGCCACTGGGTTCATGCCGATCAACCCGAGGAATTGACCCGCCTTCTCAAGCAATTTTTGCAGGATGGAGGCGATCTTTGACTTTGCTTTGCTGAAGCATATAATGTGAGGGTCAAAAAGTAGACTCATTGTGTCAATAGCTCGAGAAAGGTCAGTTGTGAAGTTTTCTGAATTAGATCTCCACCCCAAAGTGATGGCCAATGTGGAGAAGGCCCAGTTTTCTGAATGCACTCCCATCCAAAAAGATTCTATTCCCATTTTGCTTCAAGGTAAGGATCTTGCCGGCCTGGCCCAAACCGGAACCGGTAAGACGGCCGCCTTCTTGCTCCCCTTAATTGATCGGGTTTTGCGGTCCAAGGAGCCGGAGGAAGGGGTGGAGTCCCCCCCGGAGCGTCTCTTCCCCGATTGGAAGAAGAAAAATTTTGTCCTGATATTGGTGCCCACTCGAGAGCTGGCGGAGCAGGTTTACGAGGCGGCCGAGCAGTTCACAGCGGGCACTTCTCTAAAGTCCGTGGCTGTTTACGGTGGCACCTCTTATGACAAGCAAAAAGCCGGTATGGCTCAAGGTGTGGAGTTTGTGATTGCCACTCCTGGCCGACTGATTGACCTCTACAAGGAACACATTGTGGACCTGCGCCAGGTTCGCGCCGTCATTTTTGATGAGGCGGACCGTATGTTTGATATGGGTTTTAAAGATGATATGCGCTACATCCTCAGTCGCATTCCCAAAGAAAGGCAGTTTTTGGTCTTCAGTGCCACTTTGAACTTTGATGTGCTCAATACGGCCTATCAGTTTGGGGCCGAGCCTGTGGAAGTGAATGTGAGCAAGGATCAGCCCAAGGCTGAGAATGTTCAAGACGAGATTTTTCATGTGGGGCAAGCGGATAAGCCGGCTTACCTTTTGTCTCTTATGCGCCGTGATCAACCGCGCCAGGTGATCGTCTTTTCTAATTTTAAGCGCAATGTGGAGAGGATTGCTCATTTCCTCAATAAAAATGGGATTCCTGCCATGGGGATCTCTAGCCTGCTCACCCAGGCCCAGCGCAATCGGGTCATTGAAAAATTTAAAAGTGACAACGACGCCAATGTGCTGGTGGCCACTGATTTGGCTGCCCGAGGGCTAGATATCTTGGGCGTGGATATGGTGATCAATTTTGAGCTGCCTGATGACCCAGAAAATTATGTCCATCGCATTGGCCGCACCGGTCGAGCTGGGCACAAGGGGAGGGCCTACAGTCTGGTCTCCGATCGGGACGTGGATGCCCTCAGCCGAGTGGAGCAGTATTTGGACCACAAGGTGGCTGTGGCTTGGATGGAAGATCAGGATATCCTCACCGAGTTCACTCATTTTCCTTCCGATCTGGATATTGAAAGGCTGGCCAGAGCCAATGGCCAAGAACGAGAAGGGGGTCGAGGGGGCCGCGCCCTTGGCCGTTCCAGTGGACGTTCAGCAGGGCCTCGCTCGGGGAGTCGCTCACGGCCTTCGGGTGAGCGGCGATCTCGCTCTGGAGATGAAAAGCGCTCAGAAGGCCGAGAAGGGGCTCGCCGACGCTCTCGTCCTCAAAAAGGAGGGCGTCCTTCCGCCGCAGCAGCCGGTGGAGGCGAGACCCTAGCCGGAGCTGAGATGTCCAGAGAGTCTTCTTCTCCCCGTCGGGGGCCTCGTCGGTCTGAGTCCAGGAATCCCCGTCGCTCTCATCAGGGTGGTGACTCGGGAGCTCATGGGTCTCGCAGTGGCAGAGGCCGGCGACCTCAGAGAAGAGGGCCAGCAGCCGCTTCTCGATCAGCCGCTGCGGCACCAGCCACCCCAGTTCCTGCGGCCACACTGGGGAAAAAAGTCACCGGCTTTTTTAAAAAACTTTTTGGTCAATAAGGCTCAGGGCAAGCTTAAGGCTTATTGTATTTCGGGCTCACTGAGCTGATGAGCTGAGCCAGCGAAACTGGCGGGCGATTTCATTGCAGGCGGGTAAGCTTTGGTTGAAATTCGACTGCTGATCCCTGCAGGTAAGGATCACCGCTGTCTTTTCTTTTACAAACACAATCTGTCTCAGCTGTCGCTCTTCTTCACGGTGCAAGAGATCCAGGAGAAAGGCCTCTTGCCCTTCCACTCGGATGGGCTGATTTTGCAAAATATCAAAACCAAAGCGGTGATAGTCTTGCATCCATCGTCGGACATACTGGGCTAGAGTTAAAGGGCTTTCCAAATGATCCACTCTCACTGTGGCTGTGGCGGGCAAGCCAGTCTGGGGCTGAGGAGATTTAAAAATGGTCACAATGCTCGGCAAGCTCTCTGGGGGGGCCTCAAGCCGCCAACCACTCTGACCTGCAGAGATCTGAAAACCCAGAGTGGGGGAGACAAATTGGCCCTGCTCCAGGCTGAGGGGCCGAGGGAGAGTCCAGCCCAAAAAGCTTAACAGGAGAAGGGGGCCCAGGAGAACAAAGCTTACGAAAAGAGACTTAAGATTCATCACTCTCCTCACAGTCCTCTGGAGCTCTGTACTCCATCATATAAATCCTATTCTTTCCACTCTCGTCAGAGTGAAAGACCACTTGCTTTTGATCCGGGCTCCACCGGGGGTAAAATTGGTTGGAGTTGGTGTAGGTCAGCCTTTTGAGGCAACCTGTCTCGATATTGAGGGTGTAGATCTGAAAGGTCTCTCCATCTCCGCGGTTAGAACTAAAAATCAACTTTTCGCCATCAGGACTAAATTCAGGCTGGCGGTGGATAAAGCTCCCAGAGGTTAGGGGTTCGGGGTCTTGTTGGGGAGAGCTCTGCCGCACGATCTGACTGGTCTTAAGATCTTGGCTCAATTGGACCCAAATTAAGCTTTCGTCAGAGGGTGAAAATCGAGGTTCAGTTTGGTGCAGTTCTGGAGCGCCCCAAACCAGTTGAGGGCGGCCTTGGGGCCCCACTTGGCGGTAGATTTGCAAAGAGCCCGACCGCAGGGAGGAAAAGACAATTTTGTCCTGAAGGGGGTGAAAGCGAGGCTCACCATCGTAACCGGGAGATCGCGTCCAGCGGCGGATCTCTTCGCCATTTCTCAGGCTCGAATAGATCTCAAAAGGCTGGTCCTCCCAGGGCAGAGAGGCTGAGGGCTCCTTCACTTCCTCTTCAGAGTTCTGCAGGCGCTGCAGGGCTCGCTGGATGTATTTGGGGTTTTCTTTGATCTCATCTGTTGTGCTGGCATAGAGAATCAAATCTTTGCTGGGATGATAATTGGGGTAGAGGATTTCTCCATCCTGAAAAGTAATCCGCCGCTTTCTTTTTTGAGCAATATTGTATTCGTAGACTTGAGCTTGATGGTGCTGGGAAAGTTGGCGGCTCATAAAGAGAAGTCTCTCTCCATCGGGAGAGAACTGAGCCTGTTCACTGTTTTCCAAGTCAATCAACAGACGAATGGGGGATGGCTTAAAGCCCTTGGGGGGCAGAGGCAGGGCTCGGCCCTCTTGATGGGACTTTTGCGAGCGAAAGTTCTGACATCCGGAAGATAAAAGGCCAAAGAGTAGAAGTCCTCCGAGAAAACTGAGTCCCAATGTTTTTATTGTTAATGTCTTTATTGCTTTGTTTTGAGTCAATGTTCATTCTCCATGGCCTCCACTGTTTGTCTGGAGAGCCTTGCGCAAAAGTGAGGCTGGGTTCCAGGAAGCCAAGTCTTCCTTTGGAATCCACTGGGCTTCATTCTCCACCCACTTTTCAATTGTAGGTTGAGGAGGTCTTAGGGTCACGAAAATATCATGGTGGGTGATGCTGTGGCGAAAATGATAAGTCTTAGGGGGGGTCGCCAATTTTTTAACTTTTCCTGGAAAAATCCACTGCTGGCGCAAAAAGGGGGCATAGTGGTTCTTTAAAATGGCGATGTTGTTGCGATGTTCAAAAATTTGCACTTGCCAGTGCCAAATCTCCTTGGGCCTTTTGGGCTTTGCAAGGGGCAGAAGGTGAACCTGGTCCCCTTGATAGGCCCGGCAGGAGGACCTCAGGGGGCAGCTCCAGCAGCTGGGGCTGCGGGGAGAGCAGAGCGTGGCTCCCAGCTCCATCACAGCTTGATTCACTATGGCCGGACTAAAGTCCTGTTGAGCCCATTGATCGATCTCCTGTTGCAAAAGTTTTCGCCCGGCTTGGGTCCACCAAGCCACGGGTTGGTTGAGCCAGCGAGAGAGCACTCGAATCACATTGCCATCGAGAACACCCACAGGTTCGGCAAAAGCCAAGGAGGCCACAGCTCTTGAGGTGTAGGGGCCAAAGCCAGGAAGTTTGAGCAGTTCCACATGGCTTTGGGGGAATTCGCTGTTTGTGGCCAGCAGTTGGGCGGCCCGATGAAGATTGCGGGCTCGAGAATAGTAGCCCAGTCCGGCCCAGGCTCTGTAGACCTGCTCTAGAGGAGCCTGGGCCAGGCTTTTTAAGTTCGGAAATTGTGTAATAAAATTATTGTAGTAGGGGATCACCGCCCTTGAGGTTGTCTGCTGGAGCATGGTTTCAGAAATCCAAATGCGGTAGGGGTCTTTAGTTTGCCGCCAAGGCAAATCTCTTTTGTTCTCTTCATACCATTGGACCAAAGTCGGGAGGTGCTGAGTGTATGACTTCATTCCTGAAAGCCCTACCCCTCTGGACTTTATTTTTCAAGAAACAAGACCGATGGAGGGCTATGTTGAAAGTCATTTTTGTCTCCACCCTTGTCCTTTCCGCTTTGGCTTTGGCTGCCCACACTGTGCAGGGGCGATCGACCGCTTTGAGCTGCACCTCAGAGCAACTGAACTCCCGCGACTGTCTGTTGCAGTGGGAGAGGCTGCGCATTCATATTCGGGCCCAGACTCTCTTGGTCCACGATGGGACCTGGCGAGCTCTGGCCGATATGCCTCTGCAGGGGCCGGCCGTGGAGTGGGTCTCTGTTCGCTTCCGTGAAGTCAATGATCGGCCTCTTGTGGAGATGCTCCTTTGGTCAGAGCCCCGGGGAGAGGCCTCCATCCAGAGCCTCACTTGGGTGGTGGCCGAACTCAAGCCGGCCAGTATCGAGTTTGTCCTCTCCGAGGTCGTGGCCCGGCGCCGCCATATTGAGCAGGGAGAGAGGGGACGCATCCTCTCCTCTTTGGAAGATCAACGGGAAAAATTTGGTCTCAAACCCATGGATGGCCAGGGTCCCATTCATTGGTGGGTGGGGCGGCGCTCGGGAAAGTTTTAGCTTTAAGCACTGGTCATCTTCCCAAAGACGACTTATAACCAAAGTTCTATGGCCAACGACTTTAGACCTCTCAGCGGGCGGGAATTTCCCAGATTTTCTGGAATCAAAACTTTCTTTCGTCTGCCCCATGTGGCTCCAGAGGCTGACCACCAAGTGGCTCTGGTTGGAGTGCCCTACGATGGAGCCGTCTCCTACCGGCCTGGAGCTCGCTTCGCCCCCTCTCGCATTCGTGAAGTCTCCTCTCTAGGACGGGGCTTTCATATGGGGCGCGGTGTGGACCTTTTTGAGCGGCTCAAGGTGGCCGATGTGGGGGACTGTCCCACTGTGCCTATCGATCAGGAGCAAACCTACCAGAGGATACAGGATTTTTTTTCTCCCATAGTGCAAAAAGGAAAGTGCTTTGTGGCGGTTGGGGGAGATCACTCCATCACTCTGCCTTTGCTCAGAGTCTTGCGGCAGCAGTGGGGGCAAAAGTTAAATCTCATTCATTTTGATGCTCACCTGGACACCTATCCAGCCGCTTGGGGCTGCGAGTTTCACCATGGGGCCTTTGTTCGCCATGCCGTGAATGAGGGGCTGATTGAACCCACCCGCAGTGTGCAGCTGGGCATCCGTGGACCCTTGGCCTCAGGTTCGGATTTGGATTTTGTGCGCCAACATGGAATTCAAGTCTTCACTGTGGACGATCTTCGTCAGCAGGGGCTGGACAGTTTTTTGCAAAACCTGCCCGTCTTTGATCAGGGGCCCACCTACGTCAGCTTTGATATTGACTGCTTGGACCCCGCCTATGCTCCCGGCACAGGGACTCCCGTGGTGGGGGGACTCACCACCTACGAGACCCAGAAAATTTTCCGCTCCCTCAAAATAGGACAGTTGGTGGGGGCCGATGTGGTGGAGGTCTCTCCTCCTTTTGACTCCTCCGAGATCACAGCTTTGGCTGCGGTGGATTCTCTTTTTGAGATCCTTCACCTCTTCTAAAGTCTCGGTTTGGGTCACCTAAACTGGTCTAAAGTGAGATTTTTTGTTTAATTTTTTCAAATAACGCTTCGCGCTCCTCAAGTTTTTAACCCCTTTGTGCCGATAAAGAACCTGTTGAAACCAAAAGGTTTTTTTTGAGGAAAGGCAGTGTTTGTGGGCAAGGGACCAAAAAATAGGATTTCCATAATATCAACAGTTTTTGTTGCTTTATTGAGTTCCACTTTTTGGGGCTGTTCGCGCTCTAAGGATCCCGAGGTTCGGGAAATCATTGTCACTCGTATGCCCACCATTATGGGAGAGGCGGTGAGCAATTTGTCCACCAGCACCAATTTGTTTACCGTGCAGGGGACCTGCGATCCCAATTCCAATGGACTCCAGTACTCTCTGAACCAGGGGGGGGAGTGGATTGACATTCCCGGAGGATGCCCCGCCAACGGCCAATATGGCTTTGATATTTTTGTGACTTTTCTAGAGGAGGTCTGGGTGCGGGCGGGAACTCGCTTTGCCTTTACGGATTTTGCCAGAGCCAATGTGCGCTTGGTGATCCCGCCCACGGGGCCTCTGCTGAATCTGGTGACCTCCAGTGCTTCTCCTAGGGGTTCGGCCACAGAGCCTCGCCTCGTGATGACCATGCCTTCGACCTTTAGCGGAGCTCCTCCTCATCCGGCGGACAACTTCAAAGTTCATTTACACACCACGGGGATTGTCTATGGGGATTAGGCAAAACACATTTTCTCTTTCAAATCGCCGGGCTCACTTCACGGCTGTCTTGAGCCTGAGCTTGGGTTTGTTTTTGCTTTCGGCTCCCGTATTGGCTTTGCCCACTCTCTTGCCCTTTCAGGGGCGGGTGACGGATTTTTCAGGAAACACGGTCAACTATGAGGTGACGGTCAATTTTCGCATCTACCCTCCGGCGGGGGCCTGTTACATTTACGAAGACACTCAGCTGGTGACTCCCAATGACTTTGGAATTTTTTCTGTTCTGCTGGGGGCAGCGGGCAACCGCACAGGGCCCTTAAACAGCTTTGATCAGGTGTTCAGCAACAATCCTCTTTTGGCTTTGGACGACTCTTGTGCGGGCACCTACAACCCCGGTCTCAACGACTGGCGGAGGATCGAGGTGGTGGTGGATGGCTACGCTCTGCCACAGATGCAGACGGTGGGCTCCGCCCCCTTTGCACTCAATGCGCAGATGCTTCAGGGCCGCTCCCTCAATGATTTGATTCAGGTCTCCACCAATGTGACTCAAGGCAATCTGGAGATTCTCACCGGAGGAGGTTCAGCCGGAGCTCTTCACCACCACGACGAGCGCTATGCTCGTATCGATGCCGATGTCCCCAATAACTTTACAGGGGATATTAACACGGCTGGCTCCATTGGGGTGGGCACCACCACTCCCGCCGATGACATTCATGTGCGCAAAGACAGCCCGGGCTTTCGCTTGGAGATGACGGCTGGGGAGGGGGGCACAGGCTCCATTGACTTTATGTCCGGAGCCACTCCCCGAGCCAGCATTCGCGTCAGTGAGGGCAGTGACCAATTGATCTTTTACACCGGAAGTGATGCAGCTCTCACTCTGGATCAAAACCAAAATGCGGCCTTTGCCGCCAATGTCAGTTTGCCAGGGGTCTTGGGCCTGGGGATGTACACCAACGCTCAAGAGGCAGACTTGGCCACCAACTACTTAGTACCCTGTGGAATGCTCTGTGTGGGGACCATGTGGACGAATTCAGACTCCGGTCAGGTGCGCCACTGGGATGGAGCGGCTGTGCGAGTTCTTTTTGCCCTGCCTCCGGCCTCTTTGGTGGCGGGGGGAGTGGTCACCACCACGGCCGGTGGCACAGGAGTTTTGGCTCCAGGGGCTGATGGGGAGTTTTTGACTTTAGTGGGAGGAGTGCCCACTTGGGCCGCCGGTTCCGGTGGAACGGTGACTTCGGTGGGCCCGGGTACAGGTATGACCACAGGGCCCGGCGACCCGGCCATCACCACCACGGGCACATTGGGCATTGCCGATGGAGGCGTGGGCAGCACCCAGCTGGCCGATGGAGCGGTGACTGAGGTTAAGCTCTCCTCCAGCGCTATCGATAATGCCTTAAGAGCTGTAGGCACCGATCATATTAAAGATGGAGCCGTGACTAACGAGAAAATTGACTCTGTGGCTTGGACCAAAGTGACCTCTCCTCCCACCAATCTCAGCGGCTATGGAATTACCGATGCCGTGCAAAATTTGGGCGACACCCCCAGTGTGCAGTCGGGAGTTCTGGTCGATCGTCCGGCCGCGGCCACAGCAGGGCGCCTCTATATATCTACGGACACTGGCCAAATCTTCCGCGACACTGGTACGGTTTGGGAGGTGGTGGGCACAACCGATGCTTCTGACCTCTCCTCTGGGCTTCTGCCTGTGGGGCGCTTGCCCACGGTTCCTGTGGGTTCTGGAGGAACCGGCTTAACCGCCGTGGGCGGAGCCAGCCAGGTCTTGGGAGTGAATGTGGGCGCCACCGCCCTGGAGTACAAGTCCATCACCGCTGGATCGGGTGTGACCATCAATCCCACCGCGGGCAGCATTGAAATCAGTGCCACGGGAACAGGTGGGACAGTGACCTCTGTGGGTGTCGCGGTGCCAGGTTACATGAGTTCAAGTGGAGGCCCCATCACCACCAGTGGAGACATCACTTTGGGCTTTAACTCTCAGGATGCCCGCACTGTCTTTGCCGCTCCCACGGGGGCCAGTGGAGCGCCGGGCTTTCGACTTCTTCAGATCGATGATATCCGCTCCACGGGAGTGGGAAGCCCTGCCTTCTTCAATGTGTCTGGCTCCTGTCCAGCTGGACAAATGCTCACTTACAGCAGCGTGGATGACCAGGTGAGCTGTGCGGCCTACAGCTTGGCCGACAATGCAGTCATCACAGCTAAGATTGCCGATGGAGCTGTGACCGACGCCAAGATTGCCTCAGTGTCTGTGGACAAGATCACCAGTGGAGCCGGTCTGTACTTTGATTACCGGCCAAACAATGTGGACTGTACGGCAGGCCAAGTTCTGGTTTGGAACGCGGTGAATGATCGCTGGGATTGCGGAGATGCTTCGGCGGGCTCTGTGACCAGTGTGGGGCTTTCAGCTCCAGGGATTTTCTCTGTGACGGGCTCTCCTGTGACAGGATCTGGAACTTTGGGCCTGGGGCTGGTGGATCAGAGTGCCAATTTGATTTTTGCCGGTCCCACCTCAGGTGGCGATGCGGCTCCTGCTTTCCGCTCTCTGGTGGCGGATGACATTCCCAATTTGGATGCCTCTAAGATCACCACCGGCACCTTGCCGGTGGCTCAAGGCGGAACAGGTTTGGGGTCTTTGGGCACTTCCAACCAGGTGTTGGGCGTGAACAATGCCGGAGATGCTGGGGAGTACAAGTCCATTGCCGCCGGTTCCGGGGTAACCATCAATCACACAGCCGGACAAATTGAGATCAGTGCCACGGGAACAGGTGGAACAGTGACCAATGTGGCGACAGGCACTGGGTTGACG
>SKLV01000137.1 GCA_007121385.1 Bdellovibrionales bacterium | reverse complement strand
GGCATGAATTACCTAGTCCCCCTTCTGGTGGCCACCCCCTTGGTGGGGGCCTTGGCCTGCCTCTTTGTTAAGTATCGATTCATTCATCTGTGCGGATTGGGCTTTTTACTGTCCCTTGGCCCGATGGCTGCCTTAGTCTGGCCTGACACCCTTGTCAGTGGGGCCCGCCAGTACGAATTGGGCTTGGGGATCATCCCTTTACAGATCCCCTTAGTCAACGATGGGCTGGGAGTTCTATTCACCTCCCTCAATGTTCTGATTTCCCTTTTAGCTGGGGCTTACGCCGTTTATTACTTTCAGCCCTGTAAACCCCGTCAAATCCGCCGATTTTGGACCCTCTGGCTTTTGGTGACAGCCGCAAACAATGGAATTTATCTGGGTGAGAACTTATTTTCCATTTACCTTTTTATCGAGATGCTTGGGCTTTCTGCTGTCGGTCTGATCTCCCTATCTTTAACACCCCAGGCCATCCAATCGGCTCTTCGATATCTGATTGCCGGACTTATAGGGTCTCTTTCCTTCCTTGTGGGTTTAGCTGTGCTCCATTGGCATTACCAAACACTGAGCCTTATCCATCTGCAGCCAATTGTCCAATCCGACCCTCAAACCATTGCCGCTGTTGGGCTCATGAGCACCGGTTTGCTGTTAAAGACAGCCCTCTTTCCCCTTCACTTTTGGCTTCCTGAAGCCCACTCACAGGCTCCAGCTCCAGTGAGCGCTTTTTTGTCCGCTGTGGCCATAAAGACCACTTTCTTTTTACTCTTAAAACTTTGGTCGGAAACCTTCTCGTCCATTCTCAACCCCAATCCAGGCTTAATTATTGGAGGCCTAGCGAGTCTAGCCATTGTCTGGGGCTCTCTGCAGGCGATTCAGCAAGACCGACTCAAACTGGTGATCGCCTATTCCACAATAGCTCAAGTTGGTTACCTCTTTCTGGTCTTTCCCCTTTTCACTCAGAGCTTTCCCATTTCTCAAGATCTGGCTATCCAAGCAGATGCCTGGAGGGCTTGTGTCTACTTAGCTCTTTCCCATGCGGTAGCCAAATCATCGATGTTTATGGCAGCCGGAGCCATCACCTACTTTTTTAAAACTGACCAAATCGAGCGACTCTCTGGAATCTCAAAGCTTTTTCCCTTAACAATGTTTTCCTTTGCCCTAGCGGGAGCCAGCCTTATGGGTGTTCCTCCAAGTGGAGGCTTTGTGGGAAAGTGGTATTTACTTTCTGCTTTTATCCAAAGCGGCCAGTGGCTTTGGATTATTCCAGCGGTTTTGGGCGGACTCCTTTCAGGCATTTATGTTTTCAGAATCCTGAATACATTTTTTTTAAAAGGCTCCGCCAAGAGAGAATTGGGCTTAAACAAGAAGCCCCCCGGCTTTCATGTTTTGGAGATCCCCGCCTTTGCTTTGGCAGTCCTTTCGATGCTCTTGGGCTTTCGCGCAGCAGAGATTTTTCAATTGCTGGAGGTGGGCCTGCCTGTCCCCTTGCAGCTGGAGTCCTCTCCGCTAGGGGGCTCTGAATGAATATCCACTCTTGGATCCCCATACTCATCCTAGGAAGCTCTTTTGTCCCTTCATTGGTGATCTTCTTTTTAAGGGAAAACCAACACCTCACAAGGAGTGGACTGAACCTGGCCGGGGCACTTCTAAAGCTGGCACTCATTGGCATTGTCTATGTTGGCTATTTAGAGGGAACCACTTACGAAACAAGACTTTCGTTTTCTATGAACTGGGACCTCGTTCTGCGAGTGGACGACCTCTCCCTCCTCTTTATGAGCCTCTCAGCAGTTTTGTGGCTTTTAACAACACTCTATGCCATTGGGTACTTGGAAGGCTCCCCGAACAGAAGTCGATTTTTTGGTTTTTTTGGATTTTGTGTGACCACGACCATGGGAATTTCCCTGGCCGGCAATTTATTTACCTTTATTGTTTTCTACGAAATGCTGACCCTGACCACTTACCCTCTTATTGTGCATCGGGGGACAGCAAAATCTATCCGGGCCGGAAACACATATTTAGTTTTTACCCTGGCGGGGGGAAAGCTTTTGCTTGTCGCAGCCGTCTGGATTCACGCCCTCCTTGGCCCCATGGATTTTCAGCGGGGAGGAGTCATTGAAGGTTTAGCCACTGCCCCAAGCTCCTCCACCTTGACACTGATTTTTGTCTTGTTAGTAACGGGCTTAGGGGTCAAAACAGCTTTGGTTCCTCTTCATGGCTGGCTGCCTCAGGCCATGGTGGCCCCTGCTCCCGTCAGCGCTCTCTTACATGCTGTGGCTGTAGTGAAAGCGGGAGCCTATGGAATTGTGCGAGTCGTCTATGATGTCTTTGGGGTGAACTTGGTCTCTGACCTGGAGTTGCTCACCCCCTTGGCCCTAGCGGCCTCACTGACCATCATCTATGGGTCTGTTGTAGCTCTTTTTCAAACAGACCTTAAAAAGCGATTGGCTTATTCGACTGTCAGTCAGGTTTCCTATATTTTACTGGGATTGGGAATCTTTGGCTGGGCAGGCACAGTGGGTGGATTGGTTCATTTGGTCCATCAGGGACTGATGAAGATCACTCTGTTCTTTTGTGCTGGAAATTTTGCGGAAGTTCTAGGGGTTCGCAATATCAAAGACATGAATGGTATAGGCCGACGGATGCCTCTGACCATGGGCTGCTTCACCTTAGCGGCCTTTGGCATGATTGGCCTTCCCCCTTTGGCCGGTTTCATCAGCAAATGGTATTTGGGCCTAGGAGCGGCCCAAAATGGTCAGTATTGGATTCTAGGTGTTCTGGCCATGAGCAGTCTTCTCAACGCAGCCTATTTTTTACCCATCATCTATGCCGGGTGGTTTAAGACGGCCCCGTCGTCCGAGACAGAGACCAAAACCCGTAGGTCTCTTGAAGGGCCCTGGCTTTTACTCGTCCCCCCACTGGCTACGGCTCTTCTTTCTCTAGCCACGGGGGTGTTTGCCGGACTCTATGACCTGAGCCCCTTGGGCGCGGCTCAAAGAATTGCTGAAAGGGTTTACGATCCATGAACTCTGCAGTCCTCTTACTCATCCCGGTGTTTGTGCCCTTTGCCCTTGCCCTAGGCCTCCTAGTTAAGCCTCATCTTTTTTTGAAAGTCTCTCCATGGGCGGCTGCCCCCGCTCTTCTTGTTGCTTTGACAGCAGGTCCTCAACCCTTTGCCAATGTGGATCCACTGCTCCTAGGGGCCCTGTTTAATTTGGATTTAACTGGACAGGTCTTTCTTATTTTGACCAGCGCGCTCTGGCTCGGTGCCGGTGTTTTTGCCAAAGACTACTTTGCAGATCAAGCGGAGAGGCTCCGTTTTGATTTCTTTTTTCTCCTGACGATGACTGGAAATCTGGGCTTGAGTATCTCTGCGGACCTCTCAAGCTTCTACCTATTTTACGCCCTAATGACTTTCAGCGCCTATGGCCTCATAGTGCATAATCGGAGAACTGAGTCTCTCCGTGCGGGCCGAGTGTACCTCATCATGGCCCTGGCTGGCGAGATGGCCATTCTCACTGGATTTTGGCTGGCGGCCTCCACAGCTGAATCCCTCCACATCAACCACTTGGCCGAGGCTGTGGTCCACTCACCTCTGAAGATCTGGATTGTGTCCCTGTTGTTGCTCGGCTTTGGAGTCAAAGTGGGTGTTTTGCCCCTGCACTTTTGGCTTCCTCTGGCTCACCCCGCGGCACCTTCTCCTGCCAGTAGTGTCTTAAGCGGAGTTATGATTAAGGCCGGCCTATTGGGATGGATTCGCTTTCTGCCTTTGGGGGCTATGGCCCTTCCTGTTGCTGGCTCCGTCGCTCTTACTGTGGGTCTGGCCATGGCCCTATTC
>SKLV01000069.1 GCA_007121385.1 Bdellovibrionales bacterium | reverse complement strand
CAGCGGCTCCTGCGGCAGACGCACCCGCTTCTGAGACGCCCTCGTCCTCAGAGAATGCCTAAGAAAAATCCAGCACAGAAAAACCTGGAGCCCTTTGCTTGGGCTCAGTTGACTCCAGCTCCAGTGATTGGAGTGGATGAGGTGGGGCGCGGCTGTTTGGCTGGCCCTGTCTTTGCTGCGGCCGTTGTGCTTCAGGGGCCTCCAGAGCATTGGCTTGAATTGACAGACTCAAAGCTCTTGTCCGAGGCCCGGAGGGAGGCTTGGGCCGCAAGAATTTGGGAGAGCTGCCTTGTGGGCCTGGGTTTTGCTACAGTGGAGGAGATTGCCAGTCTCAATATTTTGCAGGCCAGTCTCCTGGCCATGGACCGAGCGGTGAAAAGCCTCTCCTTAAGTTCCGGACACATATTAGTGGATGGCAACCAGAGAATTCCAGGCTGGGAGGCTTGGGCGCAAACGACCTTGGTGAAGGGAGACCTGCGGGCTCAGCCTGTGGCGGCGGCCTCTATTGTGGCCAAAGTGGCTCGGGACAGGAAGATGCGGGACTTGGCTGAGCTTTATCCGGAGTATGGCTTTGAAAAGCACAAGGGCTACTGCACGGCAAATCATAAACAGGCCATTGCGGAGTGGGGGCCCTGTCTCGAGCATCGCAAGCTTTTTGGGGGAGTCAGAGAGCACTGGTCCCACTTACGCCCAGGGCCGCGGCTGGAGCTGTGAGCAAGCAGTTGCAGAGTGGCTGCGGCGTCAAGGCTTTGACCTCATCTATCAGCGTCACAAATTCTATGGCGTGGAGGTGGATCTCATCGCTCGCCATCCTGGTCATCGTCTCTGGTGGCTTGTGGAAGTGAAATCTCTTAATTCTTTGGACTGGTTGGGTGGGCGTTGGCGCCTTCGCCAGAGAAAAAAATTGCAAAGGGTGGCCCAAATTTGGGGTGAGCTTCATGAGAGCTTTTCCACTCAAATGGTCTTAGCCTTGGTTCTGGGACCGCAAAAGCAGATTAAAATACTCTTCGTTGAAGATGAGGACAGGTGTTGACGAAGAGGGGCCAGACTTGAAACACTAAGAGAGTGGAGGGCACAGAGTTGAGCTTGATATGGAGGTCAGAGAAGCTAGAGAAAGGCTTAGCGGCGAGGGGTGAAAAACCCCATTGGCTTATTCGCCAAACCATGATTTTGAGCCTTGTGGTGAGTTTGCTGGGAGTTGGGCTCTTCTCCTCAGGAGCTCGGGCCCAATCCAATGCCACTCAGGAGTTTTTAATGAGCTGCACCTATGGAGTCTTAGCTGGCTCTCTGGTGGGAGCGGCCTCCCTGGCCTTTACAGATCGACCGGGAGATCATCTTCAGCGAATTGCCCGAGGGGCCTCGCTGGGCCTCTACACGGGAATTTTATTGGGACTTTATGTGATTTACCTGGTTCCAAGCTCTTATTCAGATATGGGGCTCTATGGGGAGAGCCCTATTTTGCGAGAGCCTCCTCAATGGACTTTATTGCCCTTGGTGGAGCCCGAGCAGGGCCTGACTGGAGCTTTAGCCCATTGGCAGGTTTTGAGCTTTTAAAACTGCCCCACTTTCCTGTTGATAAGAAGTAGACTGGCCCCATGGTATTTTGGCATCTTCATTGCTTAATCACGGAGCATGATCCCCCATTGCCCCTCTGGCTGCAGCCGACGACAGAATGTCCGGACCGTTGTCCGATTTGGCCACTTTTACAGGTCTTCGGATCGGCGAAAAATTCAGCGCTTCAAATGCGCTCACTGTGGTCGGTATTTTTCACAGGCCTCCTTCTCAAAAAAATTTGGGCAGAATAAGCGTCATCTCAATGGTGAAATTTTTAAGCTCCTGGTCTCCGGCGTCTCGCAAAGACGAATTGCCCGAATGCTCAATTGCCACCTCACCACCGTCAGTCGAAAGTTGTCTTTTCTTGGCCAGCAGGCCAGATGGATCAATCACTGCGATCGACTCAAAACCTCCAAAGTGAGCGAGGTGCAGTTTGATGATCTAGAGACCTTTGAGCACACCAAGCTTAAACCCTTGTCCGTCACTTTGATGGTGGAAAAAGGTTCACGCCAGATTTTGGCCTTTGAAGTGGCCCGCATGCCGGCCAAGGGTTTACTGGCAAAAAAGTCCCTCAAAAAATATGGTCCGCGTAGAGATGAAAGACCTCAATCTAGAGATAGGCTTTTTAGAAGAATTCAGTCGGTGGTGTTCGAAAATGCCCTTATTGAGTCGGATCAAAATCCCTCTTATTTTCCACTGGTTAAGGTCTTCTTTCCAAAGGCCCGTTATCAAACCTGCAAGGGGCAAAGGGGGGCAGTGACGGGCCAGGGGGAGCTAAAAAAAATTGGTTTTGATCCTCTTTTTAGCCTCAACCACACCTGCGCTATGTTCCGAGCCAACGTCAACCGCCTGTTTCGAAAGACCTGGTGCACGACCAAAAAGATCCAGCCCCTGATTGATCACCTTGAGCTCTACGCTTTCTATCATAACCGCGTACTCTTGAAGCAGAGTCAGAGAAAAAAGTGTATTGATCTTTAGGTCAAGCAGGATCTTGTGCTGTTCTCTCAGAGGCCGGGCGAGGAAGTCGTCATCGAACGTTAGCCATCCAGACTAACAAAATTCAGCTTTAGTATTTTCATTACATGACTAGAGGTTTTGTAAGGGCGCTGTTTGAAGCTCGTCTGTGCCATTGCCGGGGGGCGGGAGGTGGCCATGTGGGCCAGGGATGAGAAATGAATTTATCAACAGGAAAGTGGGGCAGTTTTTAGCCGCCAAATTGAAAGTCAAAGTTAAAGTTAAAGTTAATGTCCCCACCAATGATCTGTTTGTGGCCAAGCCGCAGGGCCCAGCAGTTTCCAGGGGGGCGGATATGAGCAATATACTCCCAGGCCTGGACTTTCTGAGTTACAAAAGAGTAATCCACAGAACCTATTAAATCCAAATAGCGGCTGACGATTCCACTGGAGACACGCAGGTTTTCTCGCTTACTCAGTGGGTCCACTTTATTGTCGGCAGTGATGATGTAGTTGCGTCGGTAATTGAACTCCACAAAGTCACCGCGACTGCGTCGCAGTCTCATGCGGCTGGAGAGGTTGGTGGTGTTGGCGTAAGGGTAGTAGTTGGCTGTGGTGTAGGTTTCAAAATGATTCAGGCGCACCTGCAGCTGGTTGTTGATGCTGGACCAGGGCTGTGGGTTTTCTGTCTTGGCCTCGTTGAGGTCATAGGACTGACTGATTCTCCACAACATGGTGTTGCGGTAGTCGGGCTGGCCTCCCAGCCAACGTCGTCGCACCACTCGATTCACAAGTGCAAACTCCACCAAGTGGCGATCAAAAATCCGATCGGCGTAGTCAAACTGCACTCGGTTGGCGCCAAAAAAATCCTCATCACTAATGGGCTCCAGGGAGCGGGAAAACTGCTGCCCTTCAAAATCTCCAAAAAACTGATGGTCCGGCCGATCAATCCAAGGGATGTGAGAGTAAAGAATCTGAGGCTCCAGCTCATGTTTAAACCGAGTGGCCTCAGGGTCTTCCCTATTCCCAAAAATGCGACTGAATTGGGTGCGTGCGGAAAGGTCTGTCTGCAAATAACGTCGGGCGGCGCGGGGGCTAAAGCCTTCAGCCGAGAGGCTGGGGTCCACATTAAAGGCGTAGTGAGTTTCACGGTAAGAGAGAGTGGGCATGACATCCACCACCGGTCCTAAGTGGATGGGGTGAGACAGTCGAGGGTGAATATCCAGTCGATGACCAGCCCGCATCACATCTTTAGAGGGGTCAAAATCACCCTGGGGCTCGGTGACAACCCGTCGAAACTGGCCTGGCTGTCCAGTGCAGGGAACCGGTGTGGTGGAAGTCAGGGAGTCAAAGCACTCAATGCGATCAAAGCTGAGTCCTGTTCGAGCAAAGTGGCTGTAGTCTATGTCTGTAGCCACGAGGAAGTGGCTGGAGGCCAATCTCTGTTCAGTGAGAGAGTAGCGGATTTGTGGCATACGGTGAACGGCTTGGTCGTTGTTGGCCAGGGCTTCCTGCTGAAGGAGATTGATGTAGAGAGCCGCCTCCAGGCTGGCGTGCTGAGATTCTGTGTTGCGAGCGAGGGACATTCGATTCTCTAGGGCGGGGTCCCCATGGCCGATGATCTCATCGGTAAAGTCCCTGGGGTAGCGGAGATCACTTACTGCATGCAGGCGGGCTCGATGTGTGAAGTTCTCAGGGAGCTGGTAGAAGTGTTGATAACTGAGAAACCATCGGTCCAAAGGCTGTTCAAGTCCCTGTTGCTTTTGAAAAACCTTATCCTGAACCCAGGCCCCTCGCCACTGTCCTCGACTCTGTTCACTCAGCACATAGCGAAAGTCTCCTAGGGCCTTAAAGCCACGAAACTCATAATGCTTAGCTGAGAGAGTCAGGTCCCGGCTGCGATCAATGGCCCAAAAATAACTCTGTTCAATGGCAAAACCCCCTTCACGGGACAGATTCCAGGAGGGCACCAGCAGACCCGATTGTCGATCGCTCTTGAGGGGCAGAAGGATGCGGGGAAGATAGAGAACCGGCAGGCCCATAATGCGCAAGACGGGGTGTTTGATATAGGCATAGCCACCAATCTCGGCCTCCAGCTCCCTTCCTGAAAAGCTCCAGGCTGGAGGGCAGGTGTTGCAGGCTGTGTAGTGGCCCTGACTGGCGATAAACTCTTGGTCTCCGATCTTTTCAATCCACTGGCCTTCAAAAACGACCTGTCCTGACTGAACAAAGCCATTGACCAATCGCCCCTGTTTAGTTTGGTAATTGATGGTCAGTTCATCACCTTCCATATAGATGGTGGGAGTGAGGAGAGTGACTTGGCCTCGAGCTGTCACTTCTCGGCGTTCGAGGTCAATCACAGCCTCCTCGCAACTCAAGTGATGGTGGTCAAAAACCACTTGAACCCGCCCTCGCAACTCCACTCTCTGCTTTTGGCCATCGCGGATCATTTCATCTGCATTGAGAACAAGGCCTGCCAAGGGCGAGTCTTGGGCTTGGGCATAGTTCCCCCCAGGGGGCCAAAAGGAGAAAATGAGCCCTATGAAAATCAACAGAAGTTTGAGTGTCATGCTGTTTGCCCCATGCCGTGGGGGAATTATGGCATGGGCCTATTTTGAGGTCATCACAAAAACTCCGTCCCAATGGACTGGGGGAGGAGTGGTCAAATAGTTCTGACAGCGCTCCAGATAGAGACGACAAGGAGTGTCGTCAGGTTGTAGATTGAGAGCTTGGGCAAAGCACTCCTGAGCGGCTTGAAACTGCCGTTCGTGATACAGGGTCAAACCTCTGTGGTAGGCCTCTAAAAGTGACTCTCGTTCAGGGCTCAGAGAGGCTTTTTGTGCCAAGAGTTCGTATATTTTTACAGGTTGAGCTTTCCCCTTTACGCGCACCCAATCCAGTTCTCGGCAGATGAACTCCTCCTTGACTTCGGCGTAGGTGAACTCAGAGATGACAATGCGGGTGTCGTACTGTTTGTTAATGCCCTCAAGGCGAGAGGCCAGGTTGACGGTGTCTCCCATCACTGTGTAGGAGCGGACGGTCTCGGAGCCCATATTTCCCACGCTGACATCTCCTGTGTTGAGCCCAATCCCCACATCGATCTCCGGCAACCCCTTCTTGGCGTATTCGGCCTGAAGCTCCTTGAGCTTCTCCAGGTGTTTCAGGGCACAAAGGCAGGCGTGTTTGGCATGCTTGGGATCCTCCAGAGGGGCACCAAAAAAGGCCATAATGGCATCACCCATATACTTGTCCAAGGTCCCTTTTTGCTCGAACACCAACTCAGTCATCGGGGTCAAATAGCTATTGAGGAGGTCACTCAGAGCTCGGGGATCCAGCTTCTCCGAAATGGTGGTGAAACCCCGCACATCGGAAAAGAAAACGGTCACTCGCTGTTTCTTGCCGCCCAGTTCAATATTCTCCGGAGATTTGAGAATCTCATCCACAATGGAGGGGGAGACATATTTTTGGAAGGTCTGCTTGAGCTCTCGCTTGCCCCTTTCAGCAATGAGATAATTATAGAAATTGGTGGTGAGAAACAAAAAGGCCACAAAGCCTAAGGGCAAAGAAATGTTGACCAAATGGCCTTGGTTGAACAGGAGGAGCTGGTCGAGGAAAAACAGTCCCATAAGAGCCAGGGCAGTGACGCCAAGGCTCCAAAGAGCACTGAGAGAACCGAAGGCCAAGCTCAGGGCTGAGCCGATCAGAAGAAGAAACAGAGGCATGGCCCACTTTTCCCAAGAGGGAATGCGGAGAAAGTCCTGGCCCAAGAGATTGTCCAGGAGGTGAATGTGAATTTCAGGTCCGGGAAAGTTTTCGTCAAAGGGTGTGACGCGAAGGTCGTAGATCCCTAAAGCTGTAGCGCCGAACAACAGGATTTTATCCTTGAGAAACTCCTCTTTGTTGACCTGGACAGGCTGTCCGCGCAGCCAAACTGTGGCCTCCTCTCGGGGATCTAAGAGCTCAGCCGCACTAATATGTGGAAAGCTCTGTTGTGGCCCCCGATAATTGATCCAAAGGGCTCCACTGGAGTCGAGGGGAAGGTCAAACCCCTCACTCTCTTTCTGGAGACCCTTGACCTGCGCTCGCATCAGCTGCAGCTGTTGGGTCTTGGGGTTCACATCCACCTCAAGTTCCAGCTGACGATTCTCACTGAGAAGATAGGCTTTGAGAGCCAGGTTGGGGAGGAAAAGATCTGAAGCCCGGTAGAGAAGAGTCTTTCGGCGAATCACCCCATCGGAGTCCAAGTCTGCAGCAAAGTGGCCTGCGTGGGGGGTGGCCCGGTGGAAGATTGGGAGGTTGAGAATCCACTCGTGAGCTACTTTAAAGCTATGGGAGTTGGGAAACTGAGCTCTGAAGTGTTTGACCCAATCTTCATAGCTTTTATGGGCGGCCAGATCGGGCGACTCCTCTACCAAGTCTTCCCAAAGAGAGGACAGAGTTTCAAAGAGCTCATCTTTTTCAGGGTTCAGCCAATTCTGACAGTAGTGAGCTCTCTTGTTTAAAATTTCAGTTCTTAGATGATGTCTCTGGAGAGCACTCTGAGGAGTTGGCCTAGAGTTTTCAACATAGTCAACGAGGGCTTGGGTGAGGTGATTGTAAAAAATAGCCTCGAGCAAGGAGGGGAGAGGAGAGGGGGTCCAGCCCTTCACCTGGAGGTGAATCTGGCCATTGTGAAGAGAAGCTAAGGACTCTTGACGCCACAGAGACTCGCAGTAATCAGCCATCAGGTTCTGCTGGAGGTCCGGGCGGAGAGCCTCTGGCATATAGCCCAGTACCACCTGATCTGGGTACTGTTGAAGGGTTCGAGCTAAGGCTTGGTCTTGCTTCTCTTCAGCGGCTTCAGAAAAGACCATGTCTAGAGCCACCACTCGAGCCCCCAGTTGGAGACTATTCTCTAGGACTTGGGCCAGGGTGTCTCGAGGCCAGGGCCAGCGCCCTAGGCTTGAGACAGCTGTTTCGTCCACAGCCAAGAGAGCGATGCGGTCCGAGACTTCGCGCTGCTCTGGGCCCCTCCACTGCAGCCTCCAGTCCACAGATTTTTGTGCTGCCACAGTGAGGGGTTGGGCCCAAAATGAATTTGGTTTTGAATAAAACCCAAGGCTAAGAGCCGAAGCGATGAGAGAAACTGAGACTCCAAATACAAAGGTGGATGGTGGCCATTTCATAGATAGCTCTATTTTGCGGACAGGAGCATTTGAAGGCATCAAGTTCCTGAATCCAGCCCCCTGCTTCCAGTCCAAAGCCTAGAGCCGGAAGCTGTCCAGTGTTCTTTGAGGCCAAGTGGAGTTACAATTGAGAAAATGGAGGAAATATGAAGGCTAAAGTTGCACATGAGGGCAATGCCCTAGTGGTCCATCTAATGGGGCGAATTGATTACGAGGGCATGGAGGCCTTTCGTCACACCTGTTTGAATCAGTGGGTGGGCAAGTCCTTAATTTTTAACTTTTCTCAACTGGCTTTTGTGGGTTCCATAGGAGTCAGTGGCTTTATTGAAACTTTAGGGCTCTTAGCGCAGAAAAATCCAGAAGGCCTTCGGCTCTGCGAGGTGGGGCCAGAATTTTGTCGGATGATTCAATCTCGTGAATTCAACGGAATTTCAGTTTTTGATAGCCTTGAATTGGCCAAGGAGTCCCTGGCTCAAGTTCAAAGAGTGGTTGAGGGTGAGGTTTCCTCGGGCTCAGTGGGCTCTCCCGCAGGAGTCGAGGGCCCTGCTGCCCCTTGAATTTCAGCAATCAGAGAGTCCACTTTGGTCATCCATTCAGGCTCAAGCTTTTCCTCATCAGGTGCTGACTGAGGGCTTAAGTTCAATGGAGTCGGGGGCTGAGCCCAAATCTGCTGCAGCTGACTCTTTAAGACCTGTAACTTTTGGCGGGCCTGAAACTCAGCCGTTTCCGCCTGTTCGCGAAGTTCTTTGAGCTCTCGGCGCTGATCGTTTAAGTGAGTGCTGATCTGCTGGTTGAGCTTTTGCAGGGAAGCAATTTTTTCCCTTTGAGCAGAGATTTCCCTCTGATTTTCATCCCAGAGACATTGCAGGGACTCCACTTGTTCGCTGAGATGATGCTTTTCCTGTTTTTCCAGTTGAGCCAGCTCCCGGGCCTCATCCCTTTCTAATCGCAGACGCTCCAACTCCAAGGTCTTGGCCTTGGCCTCCCGGCGAAATTCACTCAGCTGCTGTTGCATCTGTTGAAGTTCTTCTTCCCGTTGCTGCTTTATTTCACTCAGGCTGCGCAGCAGAGTGACTCTCTCATTCTGTAGGTCCACATTGGCCTCATAGACCTCGCCCATCTCAGCCAGCTTTTCATCGGCCACAAGACATTTGGCCTGAGCTTCTTTCAGGCTTTCGCGCAAAGCTTTCAGTTGATCCTCATAGGAGCTGACTAACTGGCGTTGATTGGACTCGGCCTCCTTGGCCTGATTTTGAATGTGTTCGGCGGCCTGCCCCAATTTGTCCTTGAGCTCGTGGTGAGCTGTTTTTTCTTGAACCAGTTGCTCGTCCAAATTCTCAAGTCGATTCTTTAAATCACGAATTTCATGACGCAAAGAGAGAGCCACCCGGTAGAGTCTACGGCGATGGTGGATGTGACGGCTTACTCTGCGTGCCAGAGCCTCTAAGTTCTCCATCAGCTGGCTTTGGCGATCTTTACTTGAGGTGTAGAGTTCCGCATAGCGAGTCTCCAGCTGAGTCAAGGCCTGGCGGGCCTCGGCGGACTCCTCTTGGGCTTTTTGGGTTCGGCTCAAAAGGACCTGGTCCTTTTCGCGCAGAACAAGAACTTGATCTTGCATCACATCGTAGCGGTGCTTAAAGGCTTTGAGGGATTGCTCCACTTCAGAGACTCGCTCTTCGAGCAGAGAGTTGCGGCGGAGAGCCACGGCCAGTCGGGCCATGAGGTCTTCGTTTTGTTGAATGAGGCTTTCCACAGCTCCAGAGCGCAAGATATGCTCCGGAACCACAGAGAGGTCAACGGGACTGGGTACTTGATTGGGGAGTGGAACAGAAAGTCCTTTTTCCATAAAAATCCTCTCCTTTAAAACCTGACGAAAGCCTCGGCCACTAACTTATTGTGTCAGAAGCGAGCTATCTTTGTCAAAATTAAGACTATAGGGCAATCTGCCTCCTGCGTTATAGAGGAGTGTTCCTATGGAAGTCCTGCTGACGGGCTTTGAGCCCTTTCTTGAGCATAGAGAGAATCCAAGCCAAATTTTGGTAGAAAAGATGGACCATCAGCATCGGTTGAGCCCGATTCGGGAAAGTTTAAAGCTCACCACCCGAGTTTTACCGGTCGACTATGAGGAGAGCTGGCAGCAGGTGTTGGGCTTGTTGGAGGAGAGGGAGTCTCAAGGGAGAGGCTTTCAATGGGTCTTATGCACTGGTTTAGCCGCCGATCGCCACTGTCTGAGTCTTGAGGCAGGGGCGAGAAATTGGATGAAGTGGCCCGACCCCGCAGTGGTGGAGGGAGCCCTTGGGGGAAAAGAGATTTTGCCAGGAGAGAGAGGTTTTTTGCCTTCAGCTCTGCCCTGGACAGAGGCCTTGGGGCGCCTTCAGGCTTCAGGGATCTCTGCTGAAATCTCTCAAGATGCCGGCAGCTATGTGTGCAATTTTTTAACTTATCGTCTACTCCATCATCTGGACTCAAGTTCAGCTCAGGCCGGCTTCATCCATATACCCCCTTTTGCAGCCCTTGCCCCTGAGCTCTCCTTAAAAGCTTTGGAGATTTTGCTGCAACTGGCCTGTGAACCTTGACTTTAAGTTGTTTCAGGAAAAAGCCGATAAGGCATTGATGAAGGGACTTTGTTGGCCTTGGCTTTCTAGTTTGATCCTCCTGAGCTCAGCTCTTTCTTTAGGGCCCTTGAGCCTTTGGGCTGAGGAGTACTATGAAGAGGTCGATGAATTCTATGAGGCGCCTGGCATGGTGGAGCCCTTTGAAGAGGATCGGGCGATTCCCCCGGAGGATCCAGAGGGCTTGCGACGGGCTCGTCCTCGTGGTCGTCCGGGACGAGGAGCACCTCCAGTGGCACAGCCAGAGGAGAGGCCTGAGCCGAGCTTCACTCCCCCTCCTCCCCCTTTTCGTCCTCGGGGCTCTGCAACTTCAAGTCCCCCTTCTTTTCGCCGAGGGGGTGGACCAGCCAGTTCGGGCCAAGTTAAGTTTAGGGCCACGGGAACCCAGAGGGAGTACCCTCCTCGCCCCAAGAGTCGGGCGGCACAAAAATCAAAGGGTGAATAACGCATCTAATAAAAGCCAGCCTACTGTCAGGGGGAGATGTTAGTCTTTCAGGATATGAAAGCTTTCACTCACTGGATCATAGGTCTTTTTTTGGTTTCTCTTTGTTGGGGAAAGACGGGGGAGGCTGAGACTTTGAGCCTCTCAGAGGCCTTTGAGCGGGCCCGTGAAAAAGGGGGTTCAGAGGTTTTAAGGGTTCAGCAGCTCCGAGTGGAATCGGCGCAAGAGCAGTTTCGTCAAGTCCGAGCCCAATGGTGGCCTGAGGTGGAGTGGAATTACAGGATATTGCGCCAGGACATTCCTGACTTGAATGGGGCTTCAGGGTCTAGCCCTTTTCGAGAGCCGCAGCAAACCACTTCACGGCTGAGCTTGCGCCAGCCCCTTTTTCAAGGAGGGGGTGAGGTGGCCGCCTTTCGCCGGGCTCGGGCTCTCCGGCAAGTCGAGGAGGTTCAGGGGGCTCAGGTGGAGCTGGATCTCTTAGTTGGAGTGGCTCAAGATTTCTTTGCGACTTTGACTGCGGAAAAGGACTTAGCCACTCTGCAGGCCCTATTGGGCGGCTTGAGGCAAAGGGAGAGGGAGTTGCAGGAGAGGACTCGAATTGGTCGGTCGCGCCGAGCTGATTGGCTTTCAGCTCAGGCTCAAAAAGCCATGGCAGAAGCTGAGCTTGCGGAGGCTGAAGCTCAGCTTAAGGTGGCTCGTCAGCGCTTAGCTGAGTGGGTGGTTGGAACTCCTGACCCTCTGGCTCTGGAGGGGGTGCAGCTCCAGGACTGGCCAATTTCTGTGAATATCCCTCCTATTGAGGAGGTTTTGGCAGACTTGGAGATGCGACCGGACTTAAGATCGCAGCGACTGCGCACCGAGGTTCGCCAGGAGGAACTCCGACTGCGAAAGTCGGCGCGCCGCCCTCGTCTCAATGCAGAGGCCAACTATTACTTTATCCGCCCGGGAGTGTTGAGAGATTCGGAGTGGGACGGGGCACTGACATTGACTTGGCCTCTTTTTTCCGGAGGTGTATTAAGCTCTCAGGTGCGAGAGGCGGCCTTTGCTTTGCAGCAAGAGGAGCTTTTGGAGCAAAAGAGGCGTCGCCAAGCCCAGATGGAGGTTCAGGTGGCTTATGCAGAGCTGCAGTCAAAGTTCGAGCGTCTGAAGGGCTTTGAAAGAGCGGTGAATTTGAGCCGACAGAGTTTTGAGCTTCAGCTGTCTGAGTATCGCGGAGGTTTGATTTCCTATCTGGAGGTTCATCAAGCTGAAAGTGCCTATTACCAGGCTCGGAGGGCTTTTGAGCGGGGACGCTATCAGGCTCAGGTCAAGTGGTTAGAACTGAATGCTCTGGTGGGGAAAAAAGCCCCTGGCCTTTAAAAAGCTCCAATGATTAGTGAGGTTGTATTCTGGTGGAAAAAATATGTTTAGGGTGGAGGGAGTGGGTGACCCTTCCCGATCTTGGTGTCAGCAAGATCAAGGTCAAAGTGGACACGGGGGCCAGAACTTCGGCTCTTCATGCGGAAGATATTCGGATCTTTCGGCGAAGAGGTCAGGGTAAAGTGATCTTTACCATTTACCCTTTTCAGCGCAGTCGTCGAGGGGCTCTTGAAGTTGAGGCGGATTTGGTGGAGAAAAGAGTGGTGCGAAGTTCTGTGGGAGTAGAGACTCATCGGCCGGTGATTCGAACCCACTTGGAGTTGGCTGGCCACTGCCGCTTGATTGAGGTCACTTTGGTGAACCGCGACATAATGGGCTTTCGCATGCTTCTGGGGCGGCAGGCTTTGCGGGAAAACTTCTTAGTGGACCCAGGTCATTCTTTTTTGCAATCAAAGGGTCCGAAGAGGACTTAGAGGTGAGTTTTTTATGAAAATAGCTATTCTCTCCAGAAACTCCGAGCTCTACTCAACCCGTCGCTTGACAGAGGCCGCCCAGGTGCGAGGGCACGAAGTGGAGGTGATTGACCCTCTCCTGTGTTATATGGATATCACCTCTCAGCGGCCGGCTATTCACTACAGGCAAAGACTTTTAACCGACTTTGAAGCGGTTATTCCTCGGATTGGGGCCTCTGTGACCTTCTATGCTTCTGCCGTATTGCGACAGTTCGAGATGATGGGAGTATACTCAGTGAATGAGTCGGTGGCGATCTCGCGTTCTCGAGATAAGTTGAGAGCTTTGCAGATCTTAGCGCGAAAGGGAGTGGGAATGCCGGTGACGGGATTTGCCCACTCCACCAAAATGACGGCGGATGTGATTCAGTTGGTGGGGGGTGCCCCCCTCGTGATTAAGCTGCTGGAGGGCACTCAGGGTAAGGGTGTCGTGTTGGCCGAGACCAAAAAGGCCGCAGAGTCCGTCATTGAGGCCTTTCGAAACCTGGAGGCCTATTTTTTGGTTCAGGAGTTTGTGGGCGAGGCTAAGGGCAGTGATCTGCGCTGCTTTGTGGTGGGGGATAAGGTGGTGGCCTCCATGATCAGAACCGCCAAAGAGGGGGAGTTTCGCTCCAACCTGCATCTGGGTGGGACGGCTCAAATGGTCAAATTGACTCCTGAGGAAAGAAGCACGGCCGTAAAGGCGGCCAAGGCTGTGGGGCTCAATGTGGCCGGTGTGGACATTGTCCGCTCCCATCGGGGCCCTTTGGTTTTGGAGGTCAATTCCTCTCCGGGGCTCGAGGGAATTGAGAGGGCTACGGGCAAAGATGTGGCAGGCAAAATTATCGATTATCTTGAGAAAAATGCTAAGCCCTTTTCTACCCGAACTAAAGGAAAAGGGTGAGTGAAGTATGAGCGCAACAGCTTTTCGTATTGCGGGACAAAGAATCTATCAAGGAGAGAGAAAAATTGTTGCT
>SKLV01000169.1 GCA_007121385.1 Bdellovibrionales bacterium | reverse complement strand
GGGAGAGTCGATCCAAAGCCGGCCAACCCAAATCTTCAGGAGTCAGATGAGGGCGGTGGAGAGCGGGCCTCTGCTCTCCCACATTGTGAATCTGAGCCAGTCGGCGACCGATGCGGTGCAAGTCCTGGTTTGACAGCTCTTGGGGAATGCGACCCAGAGTTTTGGGAAATAGAGTGAGCCACAGACCGGCCACCAGGCTCAGGCTCTTGCCCCGGGTTTTTAGAGGAGCCACAGCTGGAATCCCCGCCTGCTGCAGCTCTTGCAAAAAGTCATGCTCCTCCAAAATTGCCTCTTGGCTCCAGCGCTGGGGACGGTAAAACTTGGCAATCACCCGATCTCCCAAGTCTTCGCGACTTTGGGGCTCCAGAACAATGTCAAAAACTCGGTTTTCGTAGGAGTTGAGCTGAGTGTATTGTCCTGTGGGCTTTAGTCCCCACTGCTCTATGCCTTGCATCACTACCTCGGGGGTGAGCTGATAAAATTGATCCAGAGCGGGAGTGGGGGCCTTCATGGGCCTCACTGTCTCCACAGCGGCTTGCTTTGTCTAGAGAAAAAGTGAAAGTATAGGGCCATGAGTCTGTTCCGCATAAGGCCTCAGCCCCCCTCTCAGATTTTGCTGTTTCAAGAGCAGTCCGTTAAGGTTTTGCGCCGTCCCTTTCAGCGCCGATTGCGCTTGAGTGTGAGGCCCTGTGGGCAGGTCCAGGTGACGGCCAATCGGACTTTGTCCGAAGAAAAAATTTTGCAGTTCTTGCAAGAAAACCAAAACTGGCTGGAGAAGGCGCAAAGGCAGTTCTTGCAATTGAGGGAGCGCTATCCCGCCAAACAATTCAAAGAGGGAGAGAGTTTTTTATTTTTGGGAAGGCCCAGAGCCTTGCGCCTGGTCACTTCCTCCCAGAGGCAAAAAGTGAATTTCACCTGGCCCTCCCAAAGGGGGCCAGGGGCCGAAGAGTTTTGGGCTTTAGCCCCTGAATCCCTTCTTCAGCTGTCTTGCCCCCAGCAACGCCGAGCTGAGTTCCAGCCGGCACTGCTCAAATTTTATCAGGGCCAGGGGCGAGAGCTATTAACTCAAAGGGTGAGTCATTACTCGGAGCGGATGAAGCTGTGGCCTCAGGCTCTGCGCTTTGCCTCACAAAAGACCCGCTGGGGCAGCTGCTCGGCCAAGGGCCAGATCAGTTTGAACTGGCGGCTAGTGGCAGCCCCTCCTGATGTCCTGGACTATGTGGTGGTGCACGAGCTGGCCCATTTGCGCCACCCCAACCACTCCTCCGCCTTTTGGGCCTTGGTCCAGGAGTTTGTTCCCGACTGGCGGGATTACAGGCACTGGCTGCGCCAGCATCACTATGAGTTTGATTTTCTCGCCCGCCGCTCTGAGCTCCACTCCCTCTAGACTAAACTCCAGTCTGGAGCCGGGGACCAAGATCGAGTTTTTTGCTTAAAAAAGTTAATGCTCTTTAATTCAGCAAATTAGACGTCGATAAGTCCAGGGAGAAGGAGTTGTTTCATGAAATTATTTTGCATTGCTCCACTAATTTTATTTACAGTAGGTTGCGCCACGGGTCGGGTGCAAGTCTCTTCCTCCCCGGCCGAGGCCGAAGTCTTTGTGAGCAAAGATGGCCGGGCTCCGGAAAAGCTAGGAAGCACTCCTCTCAATCTCACCCATGAGCAGGTTTTTGCCGGAGCTCAGGACTATATTCAAGTGGAGGTCAAAAAAGAGGGCTTTTTGCCCGAGTCGGTTTTGGTGCCTCACTCTCTCTTTGGAACCTATTTGGATGTTTCACTGAGGCTCACTCCAGCGGCCGCCGATGCCAAGACCTTGGCCAGTGACAATGTGGCCACTATTCAAAGGGTGGTGCAGGGAGTGGCTCGGGCTCAGGCCCTCACCGCCCAAAAGAACTATGAGCGGGCCGAGGCCATCCTCCAATCCCTCGTGGTGGAGTTTCCCCAGGTCAGTGTGTTCCATGACCTGTTGGGCAATATCTACTTTTTGCAGAAAGATATGCGAAGGGCCCTCAACAGTTATGAGGAGTCTCTGCGCCTAGATCCCAACAATCTTGAGACAGAGAGACTCGTGAGGCGGCTCAGGGCCATGGGAAACAATAGTCGGCTGCCCAGCTCAGGAGGGCTCTAGTTATGGTCTATATATCAGGGGTTATCTTTGCCGTTTTATGTGTTGTGGCCGCCATGATCCACCTGGAGCAAAAGCCCGAGATGCTCTGGGACTTTGTGGCCTTTGCTGTGGTCTTGGGTGGAACCTTTGCTGTGGCCATAATCACTCTGCCTTGGCGAGAGCTGTCGGTCATTCGCCGTCTGATGTGGAAGTTTTTAGTTCCTGCAGGCCAGCGCCGTCGCCATTACATTAAAGACAGTATGCGCTTTGTGCAAAGCTTGAGAATGGGAGCCCAAGGTCCCATGACCTTCGGCACCGATCTGCCCGGTCAGGTGCTCCGCGATGGGGCCGAGCTGATTCAACTGGGGCTTGCTAAAGGCACCATTGAGGAGATTTTGGCTGAAAGAATTTATCAGACCACGCAGAGGGGCAAGCACATGGCCAACAGGATTCGCAGTTTGGCCAAATACCCTCCCGCCTTTGGACTGGCGGGAACTGTGTTGGGGCTGATCCACCTGATGGTGGGGATCTCCAAGGGCATGAACCCCCAAGAGACCGGGGTGCTGATGGCCATTGCCCTTATGGCCACCTTTTACGGTCTGATGACCGCCAACCTCTTTGTCAACCCCATGGGGGAGAGATTGCTGGAAGTGGTGGAACAGGACGAAAAGTTGGCGGAAATCGGCTTAAGAGCGGTTTTGCTCGCGGCGGAAGGCTCGCGACTTTTGGAGGCTCAGGAAATCCTCAACTCCTATGTGGAAGTGGGGGAGAGAGTGGACAGCATGAACGATTTTGATGATTTTGTGGAAGGAGCGGCATGAAGTCTTTAAGAGACAGACGCCGAATGGCCCCCCATGACGATGTGGACTCCGAGGGCTCCTGGGCCGTGTCCTATGCGGATATGGTCACCCTTCTTTTGGGCTTCTTTGTCCTCTTTTTCACCGTCGACTTTGACAAGGAGAGGGCTGAGTCTTTGATGAAGTCTCTGAGCATTAGCCTGACCCAGGCCGAGGGCCGCTTTCCCAGCTCAGAAGAGCAGCAGGAGGCCACTTTAGCCGATGGAGAGGTGGGAGCAGGTCAACTGCCCAGTCCAGATCTGGCTCTGGAGGTGGAAGACACCGACATCAACCTTGTCGAGTTCAATGAAAAGCTCATTGTTGACTTTCTAGGTGTTTCCTTTTTTCGCTCGGCACAGACCCAGCTCACTTCGGATGGAGAAAAGGCCTTAAACAAGTTTGCTGAACGATATATTCCTTACGCCGGTCAATACATTGTGCAGGTCCAGGCCTTCACGGATCATCGACCAGTGCGCAGTCGGCGAGGCTTGGCCTTTAGTGACAATCTGGAGCTTTCGGCTCTGCGCTCAGTGGCAGCTATGAGGACCCTGCAACAGGCCGGAATTCCCCTCAATAGAATGCGACTCAGTGGCTTTGGCGAGCTGGTTCTCAGTGAGGACTATCTGCGCAAAGTGGCCACGGAAAACAATCAAAGAGCCCGGTTGGATTTAGCTAGAAAAGTTGTTTTGGTGATAACCCCTGACCCCGGTCAGGTAAAGAGGGAGACCGCTTATGCGGAGTAAATATCAGATCACAGCAAATACCTATTCTCGATGGCTATTGGGGTTACTGGCAATGGCAATAGGACTGAGCTCCCTGGGGCTGAAGGCTCAGGAAGCCTCTCTCCATCACCCCCGGGTGGCCGAGCTGGAAGACCAGATGAAGCAGACAGCCTCGGATTTTATCCGCACTC